>NZ_CP187232.1:9252204-9627056 GCF_049674955.1 Sphaerisporangium viridialbum
CCGTGGACGGAGGCTCCCGGCCAGCGGCGGGCGAGCTCGGCGGTCAGCTCGCCCGTCCCGCAGCCGAGGTCGACGACCAGGCCGGGATTCTCGGCGCGGACCCGGCCGACCAGCTCGAAGAACGGGCGGGCACGCTCGTCGGCGTACCGGCCGTAAACCGTGGGGTCCCAAATATCTCTTGACATCAAGATAAGTCTTATAAGGAGAGATGTCTCGATGTCAAGAGAGATAGACTCGGCCGCATGACGACGCGCCGAAGCAACGGGGCCGCCGAAGACGCCGAAGACGCTCTGCGGGACGAGGTGGATCAGCTCGTCATGTCGTGGCGGCAGGAGCGTCCCGACCTCGACGTGTCGCCCCTCCAGGTGCTGAGCCGGGTGTCCAGGCTCGCGCGGCACCTCGACCGCGCCCGCCGGGCGTCCTTCGCCGAGCACGGCCTGGAGCCCTGGGAGTTCGACGTGCTCACCACGCTGCGCCGCTCAGGCGAGCCGTACGAGCTGAGCCCCGGGGCCCTGCTGCGCGCCACCCTGGTCACCTCGGGCACGATGACCAACCGCATCGACCGGCTCGCCGCCGCCCGCCTGGTGCGCAGGCGTCCCGACCCGGAGGACCGGCGCGGCGTGCTGGTGTCGCTGACCGACCTCGGCCGCGAGCGGGTCGACCAGGCCTTCGCCGACCTGCTGCGGCGCGAGCGCGACCTGCTCGCCGGCATCGACCCGGGCGACCAGCGCACTCTGGCCTCGCTGCTCCGCACCATCCTGGTGCCGTTCGACTCCCCCGAGAACGGCGCCTGACCCCCTCGCGGGGTTACTCGCCGAGCCTCTCGGCGAGCTCCATCCATTCGAGCTCGATGGACTCCTTCTGCGCCTTCAGGTCCTTCAGCTCGGCGTCCAGGGAGGCGAGCCTGCCGTAGTCGGAGGCCGCGTCTGCCATGGCCGCGTGCAGCGTGGCCTCACGCCCGCTGATCTTGTCGAGCTGGCGTTCGAGCCTGGACAGCTCCTTCTGCGACTCGCGCAGCTCCTTGGCGGACGGCCCCGAGGGCGCGGCCTCGCGGGCCTCGGCCGCGGCAGGCGCACTCGGGGAGCCGGCACGCGCGGTGAGTGCCGCGCCCGCCGACCGGCGCTGGAGATACTCGTCGACGCCTCCGGGCAGGAGCGACAGGCTGCCGTCGCCCAGCAGGGCCACGCAGCGGTCGGTCACCCGCTCAAGGAAGTAGCGGTCGTGGCTGACGAGGATCAGCGTGCCCGGCCAGGCGTCGAGCAGGTCTTCCAGCTCGTTCAGGGTCTCGATGTCGAGATCGTTGGTGGGCTCGTCGAGCAGCAGGACATTGGGGTCGTCCATGAGCAGGCGCAGGAGCTGGAGACGCCGCCGCTCGCCGCCCGACAGGTCGCCGATGACCTTCCACTGGGCGTCGCCGCGGAAGCCGAGCCGCTCCAGGAGCTGCGAGGCGGTCCATTCGCGCTTGCCGACCTGGATGAACTTGCGGATCTCCTCGACGGTCTCCAGCACGCGCCGGCCGGGGTCGAGCTCGGCGAGCTCCTGCGACAGGTGGGCCAGCCGCACCGTCTTGCCCCTGACGACCTTGCCGGAGTCGGGCTTCACCGAGTCGGCGAGCAGCCGCAGCACCGACGACTTGCCCGAGCCGTTGACTCCGATCAGCCCGACGCGGTCGCCGGGGCCGAACTGCCAGGTGCACCGGTCGAGCACGAGCGGTCCCTGGCCGGGGCCACCGGCGTGCAGGGTGACGTCGCCGAGGTCGTAGACGGTCTTGCCGAGCCGCGCGGAGGCGAACTTCACCAGCTCGACGGTGTTGCGCGCGGGGGGCTCGTCGGCGATCAGCGCCTGGGCCGCCTCGATGCGGAACTTGGGCTTGGACGTGCGCGCGGGCGGGCCCCTGCGCAGCCAGGCGATCTCCTTGCGCATGAGGTTCTGACGGCGCTCCTCGGTCGCCTGGGCGACGCGCGCCCGCTCGGCCTTCGCCAGGACGTACGCGGCGTAACCGCCCTCGTAGCGCTGGACGGAGCCGTCGACGACCTCCCAGGTGCGCGTGGACACCGCGTCCAGGAACCACCGGTCGTGGGTGACGACGAGCAGGGCGGACCTGCGTGCCGACAGATGGCCCGCCAGCCACGCGATGGCCTCGATGTCGAGGTGGTTGGTGGGCTCGTCGAGGATCACCAGGTCGTGCTCGTCGATCAGGAGCCGCGCGAGGGCCGTGCGCCGCCGCTCGCCGCCGGACAGCTCGCCCACTTTGGCAGCCAGCTCGATGTCGCCGAGGAGGTTGGCCAGGATCTCTCTGACCGCCTGGTCGCCGGCCCACTCGTGCTCGGCGCGGTCGCCGAGCACGACCTCGCGCACGGTGAGCGCGGGGTCGAGGTCGTCGCGCTGGGAGAGGAAGCCGATGCGCAGGCCGCGGGTGTGCGTCACCCGGCCGCCGTGGGGCTTCAGCGTGCCGGCGATCACGGAGATGAGGGTGGTCTTGCCGTCGCCGTTGCGCCCGACGGCGCCGATGCGGTCGCCCGCCTCGATGCCGAGGGAGACGTCACCGAGCAGCGGCTTCGGCCCGTAGGCATGGGAGACCGATTCGAGGTTTACCAGATTCATCGCACCCAAAGCCTATCGGCAGCCCATGCGCGCCGTGCCACGCCGAGGTCAGGGCAGGGGACTCACGATCGTGGCTCCGGGCACCGGTCCGTGGGCCGTGACGGCCGAGCGGCAGACCCCCGCGGCCGAGAGGGCCATCGCCAGAGCGGCCGCATGGGTCTCGGACTCGGCGAGGAAGGCGCAGGTGGGGCCGGATCCGGAGACCAGAGCTCCCAGGGCGCCGTGCTCCCGGCCCGCTTCGAGGGTGCGCGCCAGCGGGCGGCAGAGCATCAGCGCGGCGGGCTGCAGGTCGTTGGAGAGCGCCTTGCCGAGCGTCTCGGCGTCTCCCGCGCTCAGGGCGTCCATCAGGGCCTCGTCGGCCCGGGGCCAGCCGACCTGCTCCCCCGTGGCCGCGCGCAGCCGATCGCACTCGGCGTAGACGCGGGCGGTCGACAGACCGCCCTCCGCGAGCGCGAAGACCCAGTGGAAGCCGCCTGCGACCGGGGCAGGCACCAGCATCTCGCCCCGGCCGGTGCCCACGGCCGTGCCTCCGAGCAGGGCGAACGGCACGTCGCTCCCGAGCCCGGCGGCGATCTCCATGAGCTCCTCCCGGGGAAGGCCGAGCCCCCAAAGCTCGTCGCAGGCCACCAGCGCGGCGGCGGCGTCGGCGCTGCCCCCGGCCATGCCGCCCGCGACGGGGATCGCCTTGCGGATCAGCAGGCGGGCGCTCAACGGACGTCCCGCGCGCTCTGCGAGGGCGAAGGCCGCCCTCACCGCGAGGTTCTCCGCGTCGACGGGCACCTGGCCGGCGGAGTCGCCCTCGACGCCCACCATGACCGTGACCTGCTCGGAGACGACGCCCCCGACCAGGTCACCGGGGAGCACCGACATGTCGTCCGAGGCCGTGACCTCGTCGAACAGGGAGACGGCGTGGAAGACGTTCACCAGGTCGTGGTAGCCGTCGTCGCGCGGCGGGCCCACGGAGAGCTGGAGATTGACCTTGGCGGGCACGCGGACGGTCACGGAAGTCACGGAAGTCGATGGTAGTGCTCCACCCCGCCCGACCAGGTGAACGCCCGGCCGGTGTCCCTGATGAACGACATGTCCCCAATGCCGGGCAACGCTCGGACAAGGCAGATCGAATGTCTGTACGGTGACCGTTCGGGGGCTTCGGGGTGACGGTGAAGGAGAGCATCCATCGACGGCCAGAACATCGCCTCCCCTCTGGGAAAGGGCGATCCCGCCGAGATCGGGCCGTACACGCTGACCGGACGGCTCGGCGAGGGCGGCATGGGCACGGTCTATCTCGGCACGTCCGCCACGGGGCAGCAGGTGGCGGT
This sequence comes from Sphaerisporangium viridialbum, assembly GCF_049674955.1. Classification (GTDB taxonomy): domain Bacteria; phylum Actinomycetota; class Actinomycetes; order Streptosporangiales; family Streptosporangiaceae; genus Sphaerisporangium; species Sphaerisporangium viridialbum. The sequence goes on from NZ_CP187232.1 coordinate 9,256,128, forward strand.
CAAGGTCGTGAAGCGGCAGTTCACCGAGGACGCCGGGTTCACGGCACGCTTCCACTCGGAGGTCGCGAGCGCGCGCAAGGTCGCGTCGTTCTGCACGGCCAGGGTCCTCGACGACGGCGTGGCCGAGGACGGGCGCCCGTACATGGCCACCGACTACATCGCGGGCACCCCGCTGTCCACGCAGATCGCGCAGTACGGCCCGCTGGAGGAGTCCCCGCTGGTCGGCGTGGCCTTCGGCGTCTGCGCCGCGCTCGCCGCCATCCACGCGGCGGGGCTGGTCCACCGTGACCTCAAGCCCGGCAACGTGATCCTCTCGACGACCGGGCCGCGGGTCATCGACTTCGGCATCGCCCGCGCTCTGGACGGCCTGACGGGCCCGACCCTGACCGGCGAGGTCGTCGGCACGCCCGGATGGTGGGCGCCCGAGCAGATCGAAGGGCGTCCGGTCACCCCGGCGACGGACGTCTACGCCTGGGCGTGCCTGGTCGCCTACGCCGGCAGCGGCCGTCACCCCTTCGGCGCGGGCGACCCCATGACGGTGGCCTACCGCACCCTGCACGAGGAGCCCGACCTGCGCGGCCTCCCCGAGCCGCTCGACCGCCTGGTCCCGCGCGCCCTGGACCGCGACCCCGCCGCCCGCCCGACGGCGCAGGAACTCCTGCTCGCCCTCATCGGCGGCGGCACCGCCTCCGACGGCCCCTCGACGCGCGTCATGGAAGCGATGTGGGAGCCCCCGGACAACCTGCGCGCCCGTACGGAGGCCCCCGCCGGCCGGCCGCGCGGGCGACAGAGGGCCTGGGCGCTCGTCGCACTGGCCGCCGTGCTCGCCGTGTCCGCCGCCGCGGTGGTGGCCCGCTGGGACCGTACGGCCACGGGCACCACGACCTGGACGGGAGAGGCGGACACCCCCGTGCGGGCGAACGACGTCGGGCGGCGGATCCTCGTCGGCGACCAGGGCCTGCAGATCGTCCTGCACGAACCCCCCGACTGCGGCGGCCCGCTCGACGCGCACGGTGAGCCGACCGCGGGCCCGTGGTCGTGCCGCGCCTCCTGGTTCGTCCTCAACATGGGCGGGACGCCGATCAAGCTCGCCGGCTTCCTCGAACTCGTCGACGACCGGGCCCAACGGCACAAGGTCTCCCGCGTCATCCGCGCCGACGACCACTTCCCCTCGGGCCCCGGAGCCGCGCCCGGCACCGGGGCCGTCGACATCCAGCCCGGGCAGGTGCTCGCCTTCGGCGGGGAGTACGCCCTCCCCGAGGGGCGGCGCGCCGTCGCGCTCGCGGGACAGGTCATCAGCGGCGGCGAGAGCATCGAGGTGCGGGTGTGAGACGGCTCCTGCTGGTGCTGGCCCTGCTGCTCGGCGGAGCCGTCCCCGCGTACGGCGCCCCGGACGGCTGCGCGAACGCCGGCGCGGCGGACTTCGACGGCGACGGCTTCGACGACGTGGTCGTCGGCGACCCGCTCGGCGACCCTCCGGGCACCTGGACGGGCGGGGGTCACCTGTTCTTCCTGCGCGGCACCCGTGAGGGGTTCCCGAGCGTGCGGGGCACGCCCTTCTACGGCGGCGACGGCCTGAGCGGCTGGGTCGCCCGTGCGGGCCACATCGACGGCGACCGCTGCCTGGACCTGGTGGTCGCGAGCCCCTACTGGACGGGCTCGGCCGCGGACGGCTCCGGCGGCGGCGCCACCTCGGTTCCCGGGGCGGGCAACGTCCACGTCTACTGGGGCGGTGCCGACTTCGGCCGTACGAACGCGGGCCGCGTCGAGCTGCGGGCGCCCGAGCAGCGCAACGGCGCGCACTTCGGCTGGTCGCTCGCCGTGTCCGACGGCACCCTCGCCGTGGGCGCGCCCTACGAGGACGCGGACGGCATCCCCGACTCCGGCGCGGTCTACCTCTACCGCTTCGGCGGCGCCGACGGCCGCACCCCGGAGGCGCCCCGCCGCATCACCCAGGAGTCGCCCGGAGTCCCCGGCAACGGCGAGGCCGGCGACCTGTTCGGATGGTCGGTCGCCCTCGGCGCGCTCGGCGGCGGCCCCGCCCCGGACCTCGCCGTCGGAGCCCCGTACGAGGACACCGACAGCGGGTCCACGGCCATGATCGACGCGGGAGCGGTGACGGTCCTGTACGACCCCGGGACCGGGACCGGCTACCGCGGCAAGGGATGGGACCTGTCCCAGCTCACCGAGCAGGTGCCGGCCGACGGGGGCGACCTGTTCGGGTACTCCCTCGCCTACGGGGAGAAGAGCGGCGTGGGGTTCCTCGCGGCCGGCGCTCCCCACGCCGATCCGCTCGCCACGCGGGACGCCGGGATCGTCCAGCTCATCCGTCAGGGCCGTCCCGGACAGGACCCGCAGCCCGCCGGAACCCTGTGGCAGGGGGCCGGAGGGGTCGCGGACGTCTCCGAGCCGCACGACGCGTTCGGCTTCTCGCTGGCCTTCTCCGGAGAGGACCTCGTGGTGGGGGTCCCGTTCGACGGCGACGGCACGCACCCCGAGACCGGCGCGGTCCACGTCATCCCCATGGACCTCTCTGGCGTGAGCGGCCAGGGCCTGCCCAGGCGGCCAGGACGCCTGATCAGGGCGAGCACGCCACAGACCTACGACCATCTCGGCTGGGCGGTCAGCGGCGCGGGCGGCGGCTGGCTGGTCGTCGGCGTGCCCGACCGCGAGCGGATCGGCGCGGTCGCGCTCGTACCGCCGGGAAGCGGCGACGCCCGGATGCTGCGGCCAGGCGACGGGAGGATCGCCCCGTTCCAGGGCCGTGCCCAGGGGGTCGACTTCGGCGCCGCGGTCGCCGGGTAGGGGCTTCCCGGGGAAGGTCAGGGGCGGTTCTCGGCGATCCTGGCGAAGTCCTCGACGCGGAGCTGCTCCCCGCGCTCCGACGGGTCGACACCCGCCGCCCTGAGCGCCGCCTCCGCCGCGGCGGCCGTGCCCGCCCACGAGGCCAGCGCGGCCCTGAGGGTCTTGCGGCGCTGGGCGAACGCCGCGTCGACCACCGCGAAGACCTCCTCGCGGGATGCGGTGGTCTCCGGCGGCTCCCTGCGCGACATCGCCACGAGCCCGGAGTCGACGTTGGGCGCCGGCCAGAAGACGGTGCGGCCGACCGGCCCGGCACGGCGCACGTCGGCGTACCAGGCCGCCTTGACGGACGGCACGCCGTACACCTTGGAGCCGGGGCCCGCCGCCATGCGGTCGGCCACCTCGGACTGGACCATCACCAGCCCTCTGCGCAGCGAGGGGAGCACCTCCAGCAGGTGGAGCACCACGGGCACCGCCACGTTGTACGGCAGGTTGGCCACCAGGGCCGTCGGCTCGGGGCCGAGCTGCTCCGGCCGCACGCGCATCGCGTCGGCCTGGACGACCGTGAGCCGGTCGGCCAGCGTCGGGGCGCGGTCGGCGACCGTCAGCGGGAGCTGGGCGGCGAGGACGGGGTCGATCTCGACGGCGACGACCTGACGGACCTCGGGGAGGAGGGCGAGGGTCAGGGACCCGAGCCCCGGCCCGACCTCGATCACCACGTCGTCGGACGACACCTCGGCCACCCGGACGATGCGCCGCACCGTACCGCCGTCGATGACGAAGTTCTGCCCGAGCCGCTTGGTCGGACGAAGATCGAGCTTGTCCGCCAAATTACGTACTTCGACCGGACCGAGCAGGTTAACAATTGAGCTCGCCATCCACCCAGTGTCCCGCACCGAATGGTCTCCAGTGGAAGGCGACAAATCGCCGCAAGCGCTCTACTGGCCGTAACCGATCTTCAAGCGGGAGGAAAGTGGGCATGGGTAGTTTGGCCGCGCCCGGAAGCGAGGAGGCGTCGTCAGTGGACCGTGCCGGTACGGAACCGTTACAACCGTACGATCCACCCCGGATCGGGCCGTACCGTTTACTCGGCCGGCTCGGCCAGGGCGGCATGGGCACGGTGTACCTCGCCGAGGCCCCCACCGGAAGGCCGGTCGCCGTCAAGGTGGTCAAGGCGGAGTTCACGGTCGACGAGGGCTTCGCCGTGCGGTTCCACTCAGAGGTGGCCAACGCCCGCCGGGTCGCGTCGTTCTGCACGGCGCAGGTGCTCGACAACGGCAATGCCGTCGACGGCCGGCCGTACATGGTCACCGAGTACATCGCCGGGACCCCGCTGTCGGCGCAGATCTCCCGCTACGGCGCGCTGGAGGCCGGGACGCTGCACGGTGTCGCGCTGGGCGTGGCCGCGGCGCTGGCGGCCATCCACGTCGCGGGCCTGGTGCACCGCGACCTCAAGCCCGCCAACGTCATCCTCTCGATGTCGGGCCCCCGCGTGATCGACTTCGGCATCGCCCGCGCCCTGGACGCGACCCAGGGGGTCACGAAGTCCGGCGAGCTGCTGGGCAGTCCTGGCTGGTGGGCCCCCGAGCAGGTGCGCGGCGAGGAGATCTCCCCCGCCGCCGACGTCTTCGCCTGGGGGTGCCTGGTCGCCTACGCCGGCAACGGGCGGCATCCGTACGGGCGCGGCGACATGCTGACCCTCGCGTCCCGCGTGCTGACCGGCAGGCCCGACCTCGGCACCCTGCCCGCGCCGCTCGACCGGCTGGTGCGGCTGGCCACCGATCCCGATCCCTTACGCAGGCCCTCCGCCCAGGACCTGCTGATCGCGCTGGTGGGCGGCGACATCGCGCGGCCCGGGCCCGCGCCGTCGCCCGCCTCGGCCGACCCACCGACGCTCGTGGCGACCGAGCTGCTCAGCGAGTCGTGGGAGCCGCCCGCGAACGTCGCCGCCGCCGTCACGGCCTCGGCCAGCGGCTCAGACGGTGGCTCCGGCGGTGGTCCCGGCAGCGCTTTCGGCGCAGGCTTCGAAGGTGCCACCGACGACGGCGCGGACACCGACGACACCCAGCCGGGCCTGTCGCTTCCAGGGCTCGCCTACCACCTGAGGGCCGCTTCCCAGGCGGAGGCCCCTGGGGCCCCCTCGGGACCCGAGGCCGACCCCGCCGAAGCGGCCGACCCCGGCGCGGCCTCGCCCCCAGAAGGTGTCTCCCCTGCCGAACCTCCCTCCGGCACCCCCGCCTCCCCGCTTCCCGCGACCCTCGTCCCCGCCACCTCGGTCCTCGAAGACCCACCCGTCCCGGCCGACGACACCCGTCCGCAGACCGGGACGACCGCCGCCACGATGCCCGGCCTCACGCAGGAACAGCAGTCGCGGGGAGGGTCCCGCAAGTGGCTGCTGCCGGTGCTCACCGTGCTCGCGGGGCTCCTCGTCACGGGCGGGGTGCTGGCGATGGTGGTCCACGGCCGATCACAGGTCCGCGCGACCGGCGTGTCCGCCGCCACCCCCGCCGCGCCCGAGACCGACGTGGGCAGGCGCTTCACAACGGGTTCCTTCATCGAGGACGCGCAGTTCGTCGTCCCGAGGCCCGCCAGGTGCGGGCTGACCACGTACGAGGGCGCCACGCCGTCACGGGGCCGCTTCTGCGTGATCGCGTGGACCCTGATGAACCCCGGCGGCACCTCCGCCACGCCGCCTGCCGAACCACCGGTTCTGGTGGACGACCGGGGCGGCGAGCACGAGTTGGACCAGTCCTCCACGGCCATGCCCGAAACCCTCCATCCCGGCGACAAGATCGACGGGGTGTTCGTCTACGACGTGCCCCCGGCACGTGACGCGGCCGTGCTCAAGCTGCGGATCTCCGACACGCGAACGATCGAGGTACGGCTGTGACGTGGCGCTCGCTTCTCGTCTCCCCGCTGGTCGCCGGGCTCCTGGCGGCATCCCTGACCGGGGCGGCCCCCTCGCGCGCCGACGCCGCGGCCGACTGCTCCAAGGCCGGCGCCGCCGACTTCGACGGTGACGGCCGCGACGACGTGGCCGTGGGCGATCCACTGGCGGACGCCGCCGGCGTGCCGGGGGCCGGGGCCGTCCACATCCTGCCCGCCGACGGGAGCGGCGGCGGCTTCGTGGTCACCGCGCCCGACGCGGGCCCCGGGTACGCCTTCGGCTGGACGGTCCGCACGACCCACGTCGACGGCGACGGATGCCTGGACGTCATCGTGGGCGCCCCCTACGCGGACGCCGACGGGACGGCCGGCGCGGGAGCCGTGTACGTGATCCACGGCGGAGCCAAGGGCGGCCAGGTGCCTCCCGAGGCCATCGAGAAGCTCTCGCCCCCGCAGCCTGAGGTGAACGCACACTTCGGCTGGGCCATCGCGGCCGCCGGGCCGAAGGACGGCCCGGGAGGCGTGATCGCGGTCGGAGCGCCGTACGAGGACGCCGACAGCACCGCCGACGCGGGCGCGGTCTACGTGTACCCCGCCCAGGCGGACCTCGGGCCCCGCACGCCCAAGCGCGTCACCCAGGAGAGCGAGGGCGTCGTGGGCAACAGCGAGGAAGGCGACATGTTCGGCTGGTCGCTGGTGTTCGGCCACCTGGGCGGGCAGGCCGGCTCCGCCGACCTCGCGATCGGCACGCCGTACGAGAACGACGACGGGGCGGGCAAGCAGGGCGCGGACTCCGGCAAGGCGGACACCGGAGCGGTGGAGGTCATCTTCGACGTCGCCGAGGCGGGTGACGCCTACACCAGTGTGAAGTGGGGCATCCCGGAGTCGGTCAAGGACGTCAAGGAGCACCCGGGAGACCGGTACGGTTACGCCCTGGCCTACGCCGAGTTCGGCGGCACGGCCTACCTCGCGGCGAGCGCGCCCCTCGCGGACGCGGGAGGAGTGGCGGACTCCGGGCTGGTGCAGACCTTCCAGACCGACCAGGCCGGGAACCTGCGACCGGCGGAGACCATCAGGCTCGGCGCCAAGGGCCTCGCCGACCGGCCCGCCGAGCCGAAGGCCGCCCTCGGCTGGTCGCTCGCCATGGTCGCGACGCCCAAGGCCCTCTACCTGGCCATCGGCAGCCCGTTCGACTCCCGTGGCGGGACGGAGGCGGGCGCGATCACGCGGGTGCTCCTGAGCGGCGACGGGGGCGCTCCACCGGTCCGGCTGGACAAACCGCACGCCCACGACCATTTCGGCTGGTCCGTCGCCTCCTTCGGCGCCACCGGCCCGTTCGCCGCCGGTACGGGCCTGCTGGCCGGGGTGCCGGACGAGCACTCGGCTCCCGGCGGCGCCGTCGCGGTGATACGGGAAGGCGGCCCCACCCGGCTGCTGGTGCCCGGACGCGGCGGGGTGCCGGCGGTGCCAGAAGGCTCGCCCGCCGACTTCGGCGCCTCCGTCAGCGGCTGACCCCCTGGGCCGGTCGGCCTCCTGGGCCGGTCGGCCTCCTAGGCCGTGGTCGGCACGTCAGCGGATGAACAGGCGGGCGCCGCAGCCGGGCCACTGGCCGCGCCACCGGCCCGCGACCCGCTGGTAGAGCAACTGCGCCCGGTAGGTCTGCTCGGGCGCCGACCAGTCGAGCGGTGTCCTGCTGCCGCCCACGGCCTGCCACATGGGAAGGCTGAGCTGGTACATGCCGTAGTACGGCCCGCTGGGGTTGAACGACTTGGGGTTGGCGAACGTCTCGCACCGTGCCAGCGCCGCCCAGTTGAGCGAGGCGACGTACGGGCTGACCGGCACCGTGTGCACCGGGAGCGGAGGCGCGGCGGGGATGATGCGGATCACCTCGCTGTCCTCGGGGAAGGTGCTCATCGACGGGCGCACCCGGTCGCCCTTGGCCAGGGTGATCTTCTGCTGGGCGAGCACGGCCCGCACCGTGCGGTCGGTGGTCACCGCGTCCAGCCGTACCCCGCCCCTGACGACGGTCACCCGGCGCTGGGTCCGGACGTCAAGCGCGAAGCCCGACACCGGGATCTGCCGCATCCGGGACGCCGACAGGGTGGCCCGGCGGCCGCTGAGGTTGAACTGCTGGAGGACCTCGCCGACGTTGAGCGCGGTGACCGTGTGGGTGGTCTTCCTGCCGTCCACGGTGAGCACCAGCGGCCTGGCGTGCCGCACGACGATCGAGGTGCCGTCGCGCACCTCGGCGGACCCGGAGGGAAACACCTTGTCCTGTGGGCCGACCTCGACCTTCGCGTCGGCGAGCACGTCGCGCACGGTGCCGCCGAAGCTGCGTACCGTCGTCTCGCCGCCGTCGACGGACAGACGCACCTCCTTGGCCAGGACGACCCCGGTGAGCAGGCCGAACGAGACGCCCGCCCCGACGGCGCAGACCACGAGGGCCAAGGGGGAACGGATGCCGGACACGAGGCCTGAGCGGAGCCGGGAGGGGCGGCGCGGGGCGCGGCGCGACCCGGCACGCCGGGCGGCGGCTGTCGGGGCCGGTGATGAATCCACTGCGCGTCCTTCGGGGTAGACCGGCTGCCGACGCTAGCGCCGCCCCGCGCACACCTCAACCGGATCACCGAAAACAGTGGGTCACATGACGGTCACTTGGCGTTACCGGCCTTCGCCACCCGGCGGTGGGCAAGGCTATGACGACGACGGGCGCCGCCGTTTACCAGGCGCCGAAGACGCGCTCGCCGTTGGCGCTGACCGCGCGGGCCAGGTCGTCGACGTCCATGTCCTTGACCTGGGCGAGGCAGCGCATCGTGAGCGGGATCAGGTAGGGCGCGTTGGGCTTGCCCCGGTGGGGGGTGGGCGGCAGGTACGGAGCGTCGGTCTCGACGAGGATCAGCTCCTGCGGCGCCACCCGGGCGGCCTCGCGGAGGTAGGCGGCGTTCTTGTACGTGACCGGCCCGGAGAAGGACATGAAATATCCGGCGTCGACGCACTTGCGGGCCATGCCGGCGTCGCCGGAGAAGCTGTGGAACACCACCACCTCGGGCGCCCCCTCCTCGGCGAGGACGCGCAGCACGTCGTCGTGGGCCTCGCGGTCGTGGATCACCAGCGCCTTGCCCGTGCGCTTCGCGATCTCGATGTGCGCGCGGAACGAGGCGTCCTGGTCGGCGCGGGACGCCCAGTCGCGGTAGTAGTCGAGGCCGGTCTCGCCCACGGCCCGCACGTGCGGCTCGCGGGCGAGCTTCTCGATCTCGGCGAGCGTCTCGGGCGTGGCCGCGTGCGCCTCGTTGGGGTGGATCGCCACCCCCGCGTAGACGCCCTCGTGGTCGCGCGCGGCCTCGGCGTTCCAGCGGGAGGACCGCAGGTCGTACCCGATGGTCACCAGCCGGGTGACGCCCACCGCCCGCGCCTCGGCGAGGATGCGCCCGACGCTGCCCTCGGCCGCCTGGGCGGCCAGCGCCACCGGATCACCCGACGACGCCTTGCGGTCGCCGACCATGATGTCCAGGTGGCAGTGGCTGTCGAACACCTCGGCGCCCAGGGGCGGCGGGGCGGGAACGGTGGTCACTCGCGACTCCCCATCGTGCCGACCGGCCGGCGTGAACGGCCCACCCGGCTCACTCGACTCACTGCGCTCACTCGGCTCACTGCGCTCACTCGGCGAGGCGGGCGAGCTCCTCGTCGACCACCTTGGTGTCGAGCTTGCGGAACAGCGGCGTCGGCGGGGCCAGCGGGACGCCCGGCCGGATCGGCCTGGACTCCCACACCGCCGCGCCGTCGTACTGGCCGGTGATGACGCGGTAGGGGGTGCCGCCCTCGTCCACCTCGCGGATCTCGGGCATCCCCGACCAGACGCCCTCGCCGCCGAGCATGGAGTAGATCTTGTTCGAGGAGCTCGGCAGGAAGGGGGTGAGCAGGGTCTTGGCGTCGTCGACGATCTGGAGCGCGACGTGCAGGATGGACTTCACCCGGTCGGGGTCGTCCTTGATCTTCCACGGCTCCTGCTCGGCGAGGTAGCGGTTGGCATCGCGCACGACGTCGAACGACTCGGTGATGGCGTTCTTGAACCGCGACCTGCCCAGCTCGGCGCCGACGGCCGGGAACGCGGCCCGGCTCCGCGCGAGCAGCGCCCGGTCGGCGTCGGTCAGCTCGCCCGCCTCGGGCACCACGCCGAAGTTCTTGGCCGCCATCGAGATCGACCGGTTGACGAGGTTGCCCCAGGCCGCGACGAGCTCGCCGTTGTTGCGGTTGACGAACTCCGACCAGGTGAAGTCGGTGTCCTGGTTCTCGGGGCCCGCCACCGAGATGTAGTAGCGCAGGGCGTCGGCGTCGTAGCGCTCCAGGAAGTCGCGGACGTAGATCACGACCTGGCGGCTGGAGGAGAACTTGCGGCCCTCCATCGTCAGGAACTCGCTGGAGACCACCTCGGACGGCAGCGCCAGCTTGCCGAGCGACCCGGCCGTGCCGCCGCGCACCCCCTCGCCGTTGTAGCCGAGCAGCATCGCGGGCCAGATCTCGGCGTGGAAGACGATGTTGTCCTTGCCCATGAAGTAGTAGCCGCGGGCGTCGGGGTTCTGCCACCACTGCCGCCAGGCGTCGGGGTCGCCGGACCTGCGCGCCCACTCGATGGAGGCGCTGAGGTAGCCGATGACCGCGTCGAACCAGACGTACAGCCGCTTGTCGCCGCGGTCGCTCCACCCGTCGAGCGGGATCGGCACGCCCCAGTCGAGGTCGCGGCTGATCGCGCGGGGCTGCATGTCGCCGAGCAGGTTGAGCGCGAACTTCAGGACGTTGGGACGCCACTCGCCCTGCTTCGCGTGCATGTAGCCGGCCAGCGCCTCGGCGAAGGCGGGCAGGTCGAGCATGAAGTGCTCGGTCTCGATGAACTTGGGCGTCTCGCCGTTGACCCGGCTCTTGGGGTTGATCAGCTCGATCGGGTCGAGCTGGTTGCCGCAGTTGTCGCACTGGTCGCCGCGCGCCCCGTCGTACCCGCAGATGGGGCAGGTGCCCTCGATGTAGCGGTCGGGGAGCGTGCGGCCCGTGGACGGGGAGACCGCGCCCATCGTGGTCTTCGGGAAGATGTAGCCGTTGTTGTAGAGACCCTTGAAGATCTCCTGGGTGACGGCGTAGTGGTTGCCCGTCGTGGTGCGGGTGAACAGGTCGTACGACAGCCCCAGGGCGGTGAGGTCGTCGGTGATGACCCGGTTGTAGCGGTCGGCGAGCTCGCGGGCGGTCACGCCCTCCTTGTCCGCCTGCACCTGGATGGGCGTGCCGTGCTCGTCGGTCCCGCTGATCATCAGCACCTTGTTGCCCGCCATCCGCTGGTAGCGGCTGAAGACGTCGGACGGCACCCCGAACCCGGAGACGTGCCCGATGTGGCGGGGGCCGTTGGCATAGGGCCAGGCGACGGCGGTCAAAATGTGCTGGGACATGGGACAAGCCTAGACGGCCGGGCATGGCGTCTCGAACAGATTACGAAGGTTGCGCTGATCTTCCAAGCACTCCGGCCGGTCGCCGCCGCGGTCAGGCGGCGGGGGTGGCCTCGCGCTTGACGGCCTCGGCGGCCTCCTCCGCGGCGGAGGCGGCGACGTCGACCGGGGTCTCCTTGGTGCGGCGGATGCCGAGGATGCTGATGAACAGCGCGGCGAAGATGGTCTGGAAGCTCATGATGAGGGCGGTCGCGGACGGCACGACCAGGCGCAGCGACTCTGCCGGGATCAGCTCGCCGAAGTTGCGCACCTGCCAGTGGGCCAGCGACGCGACCATGCCCGCGAGGCCGCCGATCGCGAGCAGGCTGCCCGCCACCAGGCCCTTCTCCAGCGTGACCACGTCGACGAGGCGCTTGATGCGGCGGTCCTCGGGGAGGAAGCCCTCCTCCGCGGCGTACACCTTGGTGAACAGGCCGAACAGCACCGCCTGGAAGCCGATCACGACCATCGCCGACGCGCCCACCAGGGTGTCGACGTCGAAGGCGAGCTTGCCGATGTAGACCGGGCCGAAGGTCAGCGCGGCGCCGGCCACCAGGCCGAGGGCCATCAGCACGGCGCCGGGGATCAGGAACAGCCAGCGGGGGCTGTAGAGCAGGAGGAAGCGCAGGTGGCGCCAGCCGTCCCGCCACGAGCGCAGGTGCGGCGGGCGCGAACGGCCGTCGGGGCTGAGGGTGGTCGGGACCTCGCGCACGTTGAGGCCCTGGAGCGTGGCCTTGACGACCATCTCGCTGGCGAACTCCATGCCGCCGGTCTGCAGGCCGAGCTTGAGGATCGAGTCGCGGCGGAACCCGCGCAGGCCGCAGTGGAAGTCGCGGATCGCGCTGGGGAAGAACAGCCGGCCGATGAACGAGAGCACGGGGTTGCCGAGGTACCTGTGGAGCGGAGGCATGGCGCCCGGCGCGATGCCGCCGCGGAAGCGGTTGCCCATCACCAGGTCGGCGCCCGCGCGCAGCTCCTCGACGAAGGGCAGCAGCGCCGTGAAGTCGTACGAGTCGTCGGCGTCGCCCATGATCACATAGCGGCCGCGCGCGGCGCGGATGCCGCCGATCAGGGCGTTGCCGTACCCCTTCTCGTCAACGTGGACCACGCGGGCTCCCGCGTCGCGGGCGAGTTGCTGGGAGCCGTCGGTGCTGCCGTTGTCAGCGATCACCACCTCGCCCTCGATGCCGTGCTCCGCCATGCAGGCAAGCGCCTTGCGGACACACGTTTCGACGGTCTCCGCCTCGTTCAGGCATGGCATGACCACGGTCAGTTCCACGTCGAAACCCCTCGTTTGCGCCTCGATCATCCGGTGCGTAGTTAGACCATGATGCCCTCTGCCCCCAGATGCTCGGGTCAAGTCCGTGAAAGGGCTGGCATCCTGTAAACCATGGTGACCGTTGCCGAACCGGCGCAGGCCGATGTGCCGACGCCGAGCAAGGGTGCGCGCCTTCTCGGGTTCCTGGGCCGGCGCCGCCTTTTCGTGATCGCCTTCACGCTGGGTTCGCTGCTCCGAGTGGTCGCGATGCTCGGTTACCGGCCGGCGATGTGGTTCAACGACTCCTACGAGTACGTCTCGGTCGCCCTGCACCTCCGCCCGCATCCCATCCGCCCCGACGGTTACTCCTTCTGGCTGCTGATCCTCAAGCCTTTTCACAGCTTCGCGCTGGTGGTCTTTACGCAGCACCTCATGGGTCTTGCGACGGCGGTGCTGATCTATGTGCTTCTCAGACGCAAATTTGGGCTGCCCGACTGGGGCGCGACCCTCGCCGTGGTGCCGGTGCTTTTCGACGCGTACCAGATCCAGCTAGAGCAGATGGTCATGTCGGACACCATGTTCACGCTGCTGATCGTGGCGCTGGTGACGGTGGTCCTGTGGCACAGGAAGATGTCGTGGCGGACCGGCGCGGCCGTCGGCCTGCTGCTGGCGCTCACCGCGCTCACCCGCAGCATCGGCCTGCCCATCCTCGCCGTGGTCGTGGTGTTCCTGCTCATCAAGCGCACCGGCTGGAAGCCGATCACGGCGGTCGTGACGGCCTGCGCGGTGCCGGTCGTGGCGTACATGGGGTGGTTCGCCGCCGCGAACGGCCAGTTCGCGATGACCCAGAGCGACGGGCTCATCCTCTACATGCGCACGGCGAAGTTCGCCGACTGCAAGAAGATCAAGCCCGACCTCCAGCGCGAGCAGGACCTGATCCCGCTGTGCAACAACCCGAGCATCGAGCGCAGCGAGTTCTCCCAGCTCTACCTCTGGTACAGCGGCCTCGGCGAGGTCCTGCACCGCTGGGGCACCGACAAGTTCGACAGGTCGATCAACGACGCGGCGGGGAAGTTCGCCAGGCGCGCGATCCTGGCCCAGCCGGGCGACTACCTCTCGGCGGTCACCGGCGACCTGCTGCGCAGCTTCCGGTGGGACCGTCCGGTCTTCCCCGACGCCAACACCTGGAACCAGTACCAGTTCTCCAACAAGGGGGTCAGCAGGAAGGACCCCGTAAGGCAGACGTCGTCGGTGCCCAAGTGGCCGAGCTACCCGCAGGGGAGCACCACCGACCGCGACGTGGTGGCCTACGAGCAGGGCCGGGCCAGCACCAAGGCCTACTGGCCGTGGGCGACCTTCATGGAGCGCTACCAGCGCATCTTCTACCTGCCCGGCCTCGGTGTGGGCCTCGCCCTGCTGGTGGGCATCGTCGGCGTCGTGGTGCGCTGGCGGCGGCTGGGCGGCCCCGCGCTCCTGCCGCTGGTGGCGTCCGCCGCTCTGGTGGTCGCCCCCGCCGCCACCGCGGAATTCGACTACCGCTACCTGCTGCCCGCGGCCCCTCTGGCGTTCCTCGCCGCCGCCATCGTGCTCCGCCGCGGGGTACGGCCGCGCCGCAGGCCCTCCGCCGTGCCCGCCACCGTGCCCGCCGGGGAGACGGCCGCCTAGATCCAGCTGCGGAAGAGCATGCGCCGGTTCCACTCGTCGTAGGGGATCAGCTCGGCCGACAGCACCGGGTACAGCCAGCCGAAGTTCACCACGCTCAGCAGCATGAACGCCCCCACGACCGCGGCTCCGACGGCCCTGCGCGTGGTCTCGCCCCTGGCGGGCCCGATGAGGAGCCCCGCCACGAGGACCAGCGCGAGGATCATGAACGGCAGCATCGGCGCCATGTAGAACAGGAACATCGTGCGCTTGTCGGCGACGGCGTAGTAGAACCACGGCAGCCATCCCACGGCGTAGGCCAGCAGCACCGCCCCGGCCCGCCAGTCACGGGTGGCCACGTACCAGGCGATCAACGCGATCAGCGCGAGGACCGCGCCGAACCAGATGACCGGGGTGCCCACCCCCAGCACGGCCTCCGAGCACTTCGCCGCGCCGCAGCCCTTGCTGTCGCTGGGGTAGTAGAACGCGACCGGCCGCAGCAGCAGGGGCCACTGCCAGGGCCACGACTGGTAGTCGTGAGGGTCTGACAGGCCGGTGTGGAATCCGAGCACCTGCACCTGGTAGTCCACCCACGACCTCAGCGAGCTGAACACCCAGTAGGCCCAGCCGCTGGAGGTGGCCTGGGCCCAGTTGCGGCCGTACCCGTAAGCGCTGGCGAACCACCCGGTCCAGCTCAGCATGTACCCCACCGCGGGCACCACCGCCATCGCCACCACACTGGTCGGCGCGTCCTGACGCATCACCCCCGCCAACGGCCTGCGCAACCCGATCGCCCGCCGCGCCCCCGCATCCCACACCAGGCTCAACACCCAGAACGCCACCAAGAAGAACACACCGCTCCACTTGGTCGCACACGCCGCCGCCAGGCACAACCCCGCACCGATCCGCCACGGCCGCATCCCCAGCCACGGACCCACCCCACTCAGCCGCGACCCCTCATACCAAACAGCCAGCCGCTCCCGCGAACGATCACGATCGACCACCAGGCACCCGAACCCCGCCAGCACCCAGAACATCAAGAACACGTCCAGCAACGCCGTCCGGCTCAACACGAAATGCAGACCGTCCAACGCCAAAAGCAACCCCGCCATGCACCCCAGCAACGTCGAACGCGTCATCCGCCGCGCCACCCGCGCCAAAACCAGGATCGACAACACCCCGAACACAGCAGCCGCGAACCGCCACCCGAACGGATCAGCCCCGAACAACCACTCACCCACACCGATCATCCACTTCCCCAACGGGGGATGCGCCACGTACAGCGCGCAGGGGTTGAGATCGTCCGGGGTGCAGGTGACCCAGAGGTCCTTGCGGCCGGCCAGGAGCCGGGGGTCGGCGATGGGGTTCTTCGTGGTGCCGAGGAAGGTGCGCTCGACGCCGTACGTGAGCAGCGACAGCGCGTCCTTGGCGTAGTAGGTCTCGTCGAAGACGATGTCCTTGGGCGACCCGAGGCGGTCGAACCGCAGGAAGGCGCCGAAGGCGGTCACCAGAAGCGGCGCCAGCCATCCCCACAGGGGGCTGCCCTGGAAAGGCGGAACCAGCCGGTCACGTACCGTGGGCACCGAGCCCGGCTGCTCAGCCGAGGGGGCGGGCGGTTTCCCAAGAAGCCGCAAAATTCCAGCAAATTTTAGGGGGAAGGCGCGAACAGCCACCCGGGCACCCTATGCGCCACGGGCGGCCCGCATCCAGAGGATCAAGAAGGCCAGGCGAGGCGATCGCCGTCAGCGGTGGACGGCGTCGTACAGCTCGCGCTTGGGGATGCCCGCGGACTTGGCGACGTCGACGATGGCCTGCTTGCGCGAGACCCCCGCTTCCTCCCTGCGCGCGACCTCGTACACGAGCTCCTGGAGGTCGGGCTCGGCCGTGCTCGGCTCGTGCCCGGCGACGACCAGCGTGATCTCGCCCCGCACGTTTCCCCCGGCCCATTCGGCCAGCTCGCCGAGCCCGCCCCGCCGTACCTCCTCGTAGGTCTTGGTGAGCTCGCGGCAGACGGCGGCCGGCCGCTCGGGGCCGAAGGCCTCGGCCATCGCCACCAGACAGGCCTCGAGCCGGTGCGGCGCCTCGAAGAAGACCATCGTGCGCTCCTCGGCGGCCAGGCTCGCCAGCCGCCTAGCCCGCTCCCCCGGCTTGCGCGGCGGGAACCCCTCGAAGCAGAACCGGTCGCTCGGCAGCCCGGAGATCGCCAGCGCGGTGGTGACCGCCGACGGCCCGGGGAGCGCCGTCACCGGGATGCCCGCCTCGACGGCGAGGTGTGTCAGGCGGTAGCCGGGATCGGAGACCCCCGGCATGCCGGCGTCCGTGATGACCAGCACGGTCTCACCGTCCTGCAGGGCGCCGAGCAGCTCCTTCGCCCTGGCCGCCTCGTTGGCGTCGTAGTAGGACACCACGCGCCCGCCGAGCGTCACTCCGAGGTCGGCGACGAGCCGCCGCAGCCGGCGGGTGTCCTCGGCCGCGATGATGTTCGCGGTGGATAAGGCCTCGCGCAGCCGTGCGGAGGCGTCGTCGACCCGCCCGATCGGAGCACCCGCCAGGACCAACCTGCCGTTGTCGTTCACATGCCCATCCTCTCCCATGCACGAGGAGGTCATCAGCACAGCACCTTCGGGCATGAGTCCCCCAATTGGGTACGTAAGAGGTGTTTCTTAGGCTGGACGTAATAGCCGCCCCGTACGATGTCCGGATGGCCCTGACGGACTTCCCTAACCAGGACTTCGAGCAGCCGGAGCCGCGCGACGAGCCCGCACAGCCGGGATCTGTACGCGACCGGCTGGTTCCGCCTTTCCAGGGCAGCCCCCTGTGGGGATGGCTGGGACCGCTGCTGGTGGCCGGTTTCGCGGCGTTCCTGCGTTTCAACCGCCTCGGGTCGCCCAACGCGGTGGTCTTCGACGAGACCTACTACGCCAAGGACTCACTCTCGCTGATCAAGTTCGGCGTGGAGCGGGTCGCGGTGAAGGACGCCGACAAGCTGCTGCTCAAGGGCGACGCCAACATCTGGCAGCACTGCGCGCCCACCGAGATCGACAAGTGCGCCTCGTACGTCGTCCATCCCCCGTTGGGGAAGTGGATGATCGGTGTGGGTGAGTGGTTGTTCGGGGCCGATCCGTTCGGGTGGCGGTTCGCGGCTGCTGTGTTCGGGGTGTTGTCGATCCTGGTTTTGGCGCGGGTGGCGCGGCGGATGACGCGTTCGACGTTGCTGGGGTGCATGGCGGGGTTGCTTTTGGCGTTGGACGGTCTGCATTTCGTGTTGAGCCGGACGGCGTTGCTGGACGTGTTCTTGATGTTCTGGGTGCTGGCGGGGTTCGGGTGCCTGGTGGTCGATCGTGATCGTTCGCGGGAGCGGCTGGCTGTTTGGTATGAGGGGTCGCGGCTGAGTGGGGTGGGTCCGTGGCTGGGGATGCGGCCGTGGCGGATCGGTGCGGGGTTGTGCCTGGCGGCGGCGTGTGCGACCAAGTGGAGCGGTGTGTTCTTCTTGGTGGCGTTCTGGGTGTTGAGCCTGGTGTGGGATGCGGGGGCGCGGCGGGCGATCGGGTTGCGCAGGCCGTTGGCGGGGGTGATGCGTCAGGACGCGCCGACCAGTGCGGTGGCGATGGCGGTGGTGCCCGCGGTGGGGTACATGCTGAGCTGGACCGGGTGGTTCGCCAGTGCTTACGGGTACGGCCGCAACTGGGCCCAGGCCACCTCCAGCGGCTGGGGATACTTCATCTTCGACTCCCTGCGCTCCTGGTGGAACTACCAGTGGATGGTCCTGAGCTTCCACACCGGCCTCGACTCGTCACACCCGTACCAGTCGTGGCCCTGGGAGTGGCCCCTGCTGCTGCGGCCGGTGGCGTTCTTCTACGAGAGCCCGGGCGGCTGCGGGGCGGCCAGGTGCTCGCAGGCCGTGCTCGGCGTCGGCACCCCGGTCATCTGGTACGGAGCGATCATCGCCCTGCTCGCCATGATCGTCTGGTACGTGTCCACCCGTGACTGGCGGGCCGGGGCGGTGCTGCTGGCCTACGCCATCGGCGGGCTGCCCTGGGTCTACTACGCCCTGGCCGACAAGCGCACGATGTTCCTGTTCTACACGGCGCCCATGCTGCCCTTCATGATCCTCGCCATCGTGCTCGCCGCCGGGCTGCTCATCGGTCCGGCCAACGGCGAGCCGGTGCGGCGGATCATCGGGGCCTCGCTTTCGGGTGCCTTCGTGCTCGTGGCACTGATTAACTTCTGGTGGCTGTACCCCGTTATCGCCGCCGAGATCATCCCCTACGACGATTGGCATCGGCGCATGCTGCTCAACCGCTGGATATGACCCCTCAACCCGCACAACCCAGCCCTTCTGCTCTTTCTGGCCTTACAGGTAGGTGACGTGGAAATCGTCCGTGGTGGTGGTCGTCGTCAGGGCGCAGGCCTATACGGCAGACTGCGAGGCATGCCTGCACCCGACGTTGCCGCGCTCCTGACAGAGCTCGAGCGCTCCGATCCGGACGTCGCCGACGACGCCAGGACCGCCGTCGAGTGGCTGACCGGCGCCGAGCCGCTCGAAACGATCACTCAGCTCGATGTGTGCGAGTTCCTCTGGTACACGCTGCCCCTCAAGGTGACCGGCGACCACGGCGACATCGCCAGGGCGCTCGGAAGGCTGCTGCGCCTGGGGGGCATGGACCGCTACGCCGCCCTGTGCGCGTCCCCGACCACCTCCCAGATCCTGCGGACGTACGCGCGCGAGGGCGAGGACGCCGGGACGGCCGCCTACCAGCGCGCCCTCGCCGCCACCGGAGTGCTGCCGCCCGACGTGCCGGAGCTCCGCTGGAGCTCGATCATGGGTCCCGAGGAGTTAGGCGCCCACCTCGCGTGCTCGGCCGCGCTGGAGATCGCCATCGTGTCCGGCGAGCTGGAGCCGGCGGCGAGCAGCTGGAAGACCCACGCCGAGGCGCTGACCCAACGCTGGCTCACCGCCCCCCGCACCGAGCTGGGCGGCGACAACTGGCTCAACCGGGTGCACGGTGAGCGCCTCAACCGCTGGGTGCTCGGCCGCGGCGCGGCCCGCCGCGAGCTGGCCCAGCCCTTCGAGGTACGCCTCCACGCGCCCGTCCCCGTCCCCGATGGGTCACATTTCGCCGCCCTGTGCTGGCTGCTGGAGACGGCGGCCAAGCCCGGGGGCGTGCCGCTCACCCAGCGGCACAACATCGCCCGCGCGCTCGTCGTCGAGGCGGCCGAGCGGTTCGGCTGGCCGCTCACCGGCACGCGCAGCGAGGGCGGCGTCGCCGCCCTGCGCACGCTGCGCCACATGGCCGAGGACGAGATGCGGGCCGTGCAGCGCACCGGCAGGAGGCTTCTGATCACCGCGACGGGCAGGAGGCTGCTCGCCGACCCCGAGGCCATGTGGCAGGCCGCGTCCTCGGCGTTGCTGACGCCCGCGCCCGGTGAGCGCGAGATGGAGATGTCGGTGCGCGAGGTCGGGCTGATGCTCCTGACCGACGGCAAGGAGGTGCCCTGCGGGTCGCTGGCCGAGCGGGTCACCGAGGTGGTCGTGGGCGAGGGCTGGCGCACGGCGACCCCGGCCGACGTGGTCCGTCCTCTGGTGGAGCTGCGCCACCGCCTGGAGGCGTTCGACCTGTGCGTCTCCCCCGCCCCCTCGCCGGACGCGCTGGCCCCGGCCGAGCTGACCCCGGCGGGCCGGGCCGCCGCCCTGGCGGCCCTGCGCGGTCAGGCGCTCCGTCCCCGGCAGTACGTCACCCTGAGCTGAGCCAGAGGCGCCCCCGGCGTTACGTCACCACCCTGAGCCGAACCACGAGGCGCGGCCGGCTACGTCACCGCCCTGAGCTGAGCCACGAGGCGCGGCCGGCACGCCGTCAGCTTCGGGCGCTTCCGAGGCCGGGGGCCGCGATGGCGGACATGATGTTGTCCTCGGTCACGTCCTGGCCGGTGAGCTCCCTGGCGATGCTGCCGTCCCGCAGGACCACCACGCGGTCGCAGTTCTCCGCCAGCTCGGCCACGTCGGAGGAGATCAGCAGGACGGCGAGCCCGTCGACGGCCAGTTCGTCGATGAGCGCGCGCATCTCCGCCCTGCTGGGGACGTCCACGCCGTGGCCCGGCTCGTCCAGCAGGAGCACCTTGGGGTTCATGGCGAGCCAGCGGGCGAGCAGCACCTTCTGCTGGTTGCCTCCCGACAGCTCTCCCGCCCGCTGGCCGGGTGACACCGCCTTGATGCGCAGCCGCCGCATGAAGGTCGCCACGACCCGGTCGAGGCGGGCGTCCGACACGATGCCGGCCCGCGAGAGTCGGGGCAGCGCCGCGAGCGCGATGTTGTCCCGCACGGACAGGGTCGGGACGATCCCCTCGGTCCTGCGGTTCTCCGGGACGAGCCCGACGCCGGCCCTGATGGCGCTCTTGATCGACCACTTGCCCAGCGGGGCGCCCGCCACCGTCACCTGCCCGGCGTCCACGGGCTCCACGCCCGCGATGGCCCGCGCGGTCTCGCTGCGCCCGGCGCCGAGCAGCCCGCCGAGGCCGAGCACCTCGCCCGAACGCAGGGCGATCGAGATGTCGGCGAGGACGTGGCGGCGGCTGAGTCCTCTGGCTGAAAGGATCGGCAGGTCGCCAGGCTCGTCGGCCGGGCCGCCGCCGAGGTCCACGGGGGCCCGCGGCGGGTGGAAGGGCCTGCCCAGCATCAGCGAGACGAGCCTGAAGCGGTCGAGGCCGGCCATCGGGCCGGTGTGGACGACCTTGCCGTCGCGCAGCACCGTGGCCCGGTCGCAGATGCGGTAGAGCTCCTCCAGCCGGTGGCTCACGTAGATCACCGACCGGCCGCCGTCGCGGAGGGCACTGATGACGCCGAACAGCGTCTCTATCTCGCCGGGCTCCATCGACGACGTGGGCTCGTCCATGATCACGACGCGGGGCCCGGCCGAGGCGGCGCGCGCCAGGGCGACCATCTGCTGGGTCCCGGCGGGGTGCGAGGCGACCGGACGGCGGACGTCGGCGCGCACGCCGTACCGGGCGAGGATCTCCTCGGCGTCCGCGTGCATCCGGGCGAAGTCGATGAGCCCCAGGCGCCCGCGCGGCTCCCTGCCGAGGAAGATGTTGCGGGCGACGCTCATCTGGGGGGCGAGGTTGCCCTTCTGGTAGATCGTCGCGATGCCCGCACGCAGCGCCTGCAGCGGGCCGCCGAACCTCACGGGCTCGCCGAGATAGCGCAGCTCGCCCCCGTCGGGCTGGTACACCCCGGAGAACAGGTTGACCAGGGTCGACTTGCCGGCGCCGTTGCCGCCGATGAGCGCGTGGACCTCTCCCTCGGCGACGGCCACGGAGACGTGGTCGAGCGCCCGGACGCCGGGGAAGCTCTTCAGGACGCCGGCGGCCTGGAGGACCATGCTGCTACCTGTCACCAGCTTCCTCCCCGGACTGCCTGCCTGGGCGAGAGGAGATACCTCGTTGGGACCGATGGTGATCGCGCGAGGAAACAATCTCGTAACAGAAGGAAACTTATCCGGTCACAGCCGATCAGAACCAGTCAACGTCAGCCGAGCCTGGCCACGTGCAGCCGTACGCCCTTGCCGGCCAGCTCGTCGAGCACGTCGCGAGGGGCCGCGTCGTCGGTGACCAGGTGGTCGATCTGCTCGGCCGCGACCGTCTGCACCATCGTGTCGATGCCGATCTTGGTGTGGTCGGCGAGCACGACGACCTCCTCGGCCGCCGCCGCGAGCGCGCGGTCGACGCTGGCCACCTGGAGGTTGGGGGTCGAGAGCCCGCGCTCTGCCGAGAGCCCGTTGCCCGAGATGAACGCCCGCCGCACCCGCAGGCCCGCGAGCGAGTGCTCGGCCGCGCTGCCGACGAGGGCGTGGATGGAGCCGCGCAGGGTGCCGCCGGTGAGAACGACCTCGACGCGCGGCGAGCCGGCGAGCGCCTGGGCCACGAGAAGGGAGTTCGTCACGACGGCGAGCTCGGTGTTCCTGCTCAGCCTGCGGGCGAACTCCTGGGTGGTGGTGCCGGGCCCGACCACGATGGCGTCGCCGTCCTCGACCAGGGACGCCGCGAGGTCGGCGATCACGCTCTTCTCGACGGAGGCGACCTGCGCCTTCTGCGAGTGCGTCGGCTCCCGCGACAGCTCGCCGGGCAGGGTCGCGCCGCCGTGGTGGCGGTTGAGCAGGCCCTCGGCCTCCAAGGCGCGCAGGTCGCGGCGGACCGTGACCTCCGAGGACCGCACCGCCAGGGCGAGCTCCCTAAGCGAGACCGCGCCGTTGACGCGCACCAGCTCGATGATGCGCTGCCGGCGCTCGGCGGCGAACACGGGCCGGCGGACTTCCCCCGATCCCTCGGTGTCGCCCACGGCTCCCACCTTGTCATCCGTGCCGCACGTATAACCGATTCTGATCATAGTCGGCCACCCAGGACACCGCGAGCCGGGCGCCGACCGCCTGCTACGCCTTCGGCGATGACCGAGTCAGAGCGTTTGCGATCGGAACTCTTGACTGTTTCCGTTCGATGGTGCTTATTTGAGGTCTGGATAAGTCCGGAGCTGTTCGGTTTTGCGCGAAGACGACCGATCAGGCGTCACCGTACCTGCCACCTCATCCCAACGGGAAGGAAAGCTCATGACCATGGAGCCCGGCCGCCGTCTTCGCACGGCCGCCATCGCCCTCGCCGTGGTCCTCGCGGGCGCCGGGTGCGCCAAGTCGGAGGAGACCGCGGCGGCGCCCGCCGCGAGCGACACCCAGGGGCGGCAGGTGGTACAGACGCCCACCGGCCAGGCCGGGCCGACCTGCACGCTGGACCAATTCGGCGGCAAGAGGTTCGACCTGAAGACCGCCACGGTGGGCTTCTCGCAGTCGGAGAAGGAGGCCAACCCGTTCCGGATCGCCGAGACCAGGTCGATCAAGGACGAGGCCGCCAAGCTGGGCATCCAGCAGCTCAGGGTGACCAACGCGCAGTCACAGTTCTCCAAGCAGATCACCGACGTGCAGCAGCTGATCGCGCAGGGGGCTCAGCTGCTCGTCATCGCACCGCTGAACTCCGACGGCTGGGAGCCGGTGCTCCAGCAGGCGTCCGCCAAGAAGATCCCGATCATCACGGTCGACCGGAAGATCAACGCCAGGTCGTGCGGCGACTACCTCACGTTCATCGGGTCCGACTTCACCGAGCAGGGCAGACGCGCGGCCGACCAGATGATCAAGGCGCTCGGCGGCAAGGGCAAGGTCGCCATCCTGCTCGGCGCTCCGGGCAACAACGTGACCACCGAGCGCACCAACGGCTTCAAGGAGCAGGTGGCGAAGCAGGCCCCGGGCATCGAGATCTCCTTCGAGCAGACCGGGGAGTTCGCGAGGGAGAAGGGCCAGCAGGTCACCGAGCAGCTCATCCAGTCGAACCCGGACATCGACGGGATCTACGCGGAGAACGACGAGATGGCCCTCGGAGCGGTCACCGCGCTCAAGGGCGCGGGCAAGGAGGCCGGCGACATCAAGATCGTCTCAGTGGACGGCACCCGCAGCGCAGTACAGGGCATCGTCGACGGCTGGCTGTACTCGGTGATCGAGTCCAACCCGAGGTTCGGCCCGCTGGCCTTCGAGACCGCCCAGAAGTTCCTGGACGGGCAGCCGATCCCCGACAAGGTCATCATCTCCGACCGCGAGTACGCCGGGGACACCGCCAAGGCGGGTCTGGACGAGGCCTACTGACCGCAGGAACATCAGGCGCGCTCGTGAAACCGACGTGGAGGGGGGAAGCCATTGGGCACGTCCGATGAGCCCGTGCTGGAGGCCAGGCAGATCACCAAGCGCTTCCCGGGCGTCGTCGCGCTCGACCGCGTGTCGTTCGCGGTGCTCCCGGGAGAGGTGCACGCGCTGGTCGGCGAGAACGGCGCGGGGAAGTCGACGCTGATCAAGATCTTCACCGGGGTCCACCGGCCGGACGAGGGTGAGCTGCGCTACCAGGGTGCCCCCGCGGCCTTCGCCACCCCGCTGGACGCCCGGCGGTCGGGCATCTCCACGATCTATCAGGAGATCAACCTCGTCCCCATGATGAGCGTGGCCCGCAACCTGCTGCTCGGGCGCGAGCCACGCAACCGGCTCGGGGTCATCGACGCCACCCGCATGTACGCCGAGGCGGAGCGCGTCCTTTCCGGCTACGGGGTCAGGACGGACGTGCGGCGCCCCCTCCGCACCCTCGGCATGGGCGCCCAGCAGATGGTGGCCCTGGCCAGGGCGATCTCGGTGGACGCCAGGGTCGTCATCATGGACGAGCCCACCTCGTCCCTCGAACCCCGCGAGGTGGAGACGCTGTTCGGGGTGATCAGACGGCTCCGCGACGACGGCATCGGCGTGGTCTACGTCAGCCACCGGCTCGACGAGCTGTACCAGGTGTGCGACCGGGTGACGGTGCTGCGGGACGGCCGCACGGCGCACACCGGTCCGCTGGCCGGCCTCGAACGGCTCCAGCTCATCTCCCTCATGCTCGGCCGCGACCTGGACGAGGTCAGGGCGGGCGGCGCGACGAGGTTCTCCCGCGACCACGAGGCGGTGGCCACCGGCGAGCCCGTCGTGGAGGCACGCGGGCTCACCCGCAGGCACGTGCTCAGCGAGGTCTCGGTCAGCGTGCGGCCGGGCGAGGTGGTCGGCCTCGGCGGGCTGCTCGGCGCGGGCCGCAGCGAGACCGCCAAGGCGATCATGGGGGCGCTGCCGCTCGACTCCGGTGAGGTGCTCGTGGCCGGGTTCCCGCTGCGGCGCGGGTCCACGAGCACGGCGATCAGGGCCGGGGTCAGCCTGCTGCCCGAGGACCGCAAGGCCGAGGGCATCATCCCCAATCTGTCCGTTCGCGAGAACATCGTCCTGGCCTCGCTTCCCTCCCTCGCGCGAGGTGGGGTGGTGTCGGACGCCCGCATCGACGAGGTGGTCGCGGCCTTCATGCGCAAGCTGCGGATCAAGGCCTCCTCGCCGCACCAGAAGGTCTCAGAGCTGTCCGGGGGCAACCAGCAGAAGGTGCTCCTCGCCCGCTGGCTCGCGATGCGGCCCAGGGCGCTGCTGCTCGACGAGCCCACCCGAGGCATCGACGTGGGCGCCAAGGCGGAGGTCCAGGCCCTGATCGAGGAACTGGCCGGCGAGGGCCTGGGCGTGCTGCTGATCTCCTCGGACCTGGAGGAACTCGCCGAGGGCTCCGACCGCATCGTCGTCCTCCGCGAGGGGGCGGTCGTGGGCGAGCTGTCCGGCGCCGAGGTCACCGAGGAAGGGATCATGGCCTCCATCGCCGACCACGCCCCGGCCGCCTCGACGACACCGGCGGCCCACTCCACGAGGGGGGAGTCCCATGACTGAGACGACGGCGGCGCTCCCGCGCGTGGACCGGGCACGGCTGTTCGCCTGGCTCCAGGAGTACGGGGTCTACGCCGCGGTGCTGACGCTCCTGGTGCTCAACGTGCTGTTCACGCCCCGCTTCCTGGACGTCGCGAACTTCCGTACCCAGCTCGTCCAGGTCACCCCGATCGTGATCGTGTCGCTGGGCATGGCCCTGGTGATCGGCACGCAGGGCATCGACCTGTCGGTGGGGTCGGTGATGGCGCTGTCGGCCGCGACGGTGGTGCTCTACCTCGGGTACGGCGTGCTGCCCGCCCTGCTGGTCGCCCTCGTCGCGGGCGCCGCCGTCGGGGCGGCCGGAGGCTCTCTGGTCGCGTACGTGGGCGTGCAGCCGATCGTCGCCACGCTCGCCCTGCTGGTCGGCGTGCGGGGTGTGGCCAACGTGCTCGTGCCGCAGCTCATGGAGTTCCGCAATCCGGACCTCATCGCGCTCGGCAGCAGTTCGGTGGCGGGCGTGCCGGTCATCGTGGTGATCGCGGCGGCGCTGACCCTGCTCGTGGCGTTCCTCGTACGGCGGACGACGTTCGGCAGGCAGGTCGTCGCGATCGGAGGCAACCGCACCGCGAGCGAGCTTTCCGGCCTGCCGGTGAAGCGCGTGTTGCTCACGGTCTACATGATCTCCGGTGTGCTGGCGGCGCTGGCGGGAGTGCTGGCCACGGCCCGCCTGCAGGCCAGCGACCCTACCTCGCTCGGCCTGTTCATCGAGCTCTCCGCGATCACCGCGGTCGTCGTCGGGGGCACCCCGCTCGCCGGCGGGCGCATCAGGGTCTTCAGCACCGTCATGGGAGCCCTGCTGATGCAACTGCTGTCGGCCACCCTGATCAAGCACAACCTGCCACAGTCGTGGACCCAGATGGTCCAGGCGGTCATCATCCTCGCCGCCGTGTACGTCACCCGGGAGCGTGGATCGCGATGACCGACTCCAAGGTGGTCCCCGCGTTCGAGGCCCCGGCCGTACGCGGCGCGGGTGCGGCGCGGCGCGAGCGGCTCGGGCACGTCCTCCAGCACCACGGGGCCCTCATCGTCCTGGTGGCCCTGGTGGCGGCCGGGAGCGTCGCCTTCGACTTCTTCGCCACCGCGGAGAACGCGGCGAGCGTCGTGGTCTCGTCGTCCTTCCTGGCCGTCATCGCGCTCGGCATGACCTTCGTGATCATCAGTGGCGGCATCGACCTGTCCGTCGGGTCGCTGTTCGTCCTCGGCGGCGTGCTCGCGGCGTACGGCTCGCAGGCGGGGGTGCTGGTGGCGCTGCTGCTCCCCCTCGCGGTGTGCGGGACGGTGGGGCTGGTCCAGGGTCTGATCATCGCGCGCACCGGCATGGCGCCCTTCATCGTGACGCTGGCCGGCCTCCTCGGCGTGCGCGGGCTGATGCTCGCCATCTCGGACGAGGGCGCGACGACCTACCTGGTCAAGGATCCGGCCTTCGCCCGCCTCGGGCAGGGCGAGCTTCTCGGCCTGACCTACCCCGTGTACATCGCCGCCGCGCTCGCCCTGCTCGGGATGCTCCTGTTGCAACGCACGGGGTTCGGCCAGAACGTCTTCGCGATCGGGGGCAACGAGCACGCCGCGACGTTGATGGGCGTACCCGTCGCCCGCACCAAGGTGCTGGTGTACCTCATGTCCGGCCTGCTCGCCGGGCTCGCGGGGGCACTCAACGCGGCCCGGCTGTCCTCGGGGGTCACCATCCTCGGCATCGGGCTGGAGCTGGACGTGATCGCGGCCGTGGTCATCGGCGGCACCCTGCTGACCGGCGGCGCGGGCGGGGTGACCGGCACGGTCGCAGGGGTGCTGCTGCTCGGGGTGATCCAGAGCCTCATCAACCAGATCGGGGACCTCACCTCGTCCTTCCAGCAGGTGGTGAGCGGCGGGTTCCTGGCCCTGGTGGTGATCGCGCAGCGCCTGCTCAGCAAGGCGCAGCGGCTGAACTGACGCGCGGACCGGCCGCATGCCTCAGGCGCGCGGCCGGCCGTGTTCCTCCGACGGCCCGTGGCTCCGCAAGACGCGCGGCCGACCATGTTCCTTCGACGGCCCGTGGCTCCGCTAGACGCCGGCGGTCACGCGGCCACCGAGGCGTCGGCCCATGCGATCCTGCTGGCGCCGATCCTCCTCGGTGCGACCGGTCATGACCTCCTCGCGGGTCTCCTCGATCCTGAGGGCGACGCCGATCGCGAAGAAGGTCGGCGCCCACTCGCCGACGAACAGGCCCCAGCGGTCGGCGCGGGCGATATCCTGCTCGTACTCCTTGGACAGAAGCCACGAAACGAATGACGCGCCGACGGAGACGATGCCGGCCGTGTACATCATGCCGGATCGGATGCCCATTCGGTGGAGTGTCCTGATCATATGCCCCCCTTGATAGCGGCGTCTTGACGCTATTTTCCTACCCTTCGCCATGGCTGGTAACGATAGGCATGGATAAGGAGATATGAGCTAATTCCTATAGACGAGACCTTTTGCCCGTATTGAGTTGATATTTCGGCATAAGAGGGGCTAGGTGCGTACGGTGAACGCGGCGAGCACGTCCAGGCCGTTGAAGACGCCGTCCTCGACCTCGTTGCGCGCGGACACGGAGGTGACGCCGAAGTCAGCGGGGACCAGGGCCAGGTAGATATGCCAGACCAGCCCGCTCGACCCGCTGTGCGCCGGGTTGAGCGACATCGCCGACCAGCAGTGCGCCTGCTCGTCGATCTGGAGCTCCTGCTCGTAGTAGTAACGGCCGTCCCCCGGCTGGTGCTCGGGCGTCGAGTCGTACGAGCGGGGATCGGCCCGCACGATGACGGCGACACGTTTGCCCTCGTCGATGGCCCCCCGATAGCTTCCGGCCAGGTCGATGCGCGGCCGGTCGCCCGCGTCGTCGACCGCGTACGACACCTCGGGGAACACGATGGCGGCGCTCACCTGGCGCACCGCGACGCGCGAAGCCAGCCGCTCGCAGGAGCCCTGGGAGGCGGGCGGGGCCGACGAGGGCGACTTGACCGGAGTCGTGGCGGAATAGCCGATCGCTGAGGCGATGAGCACCGCGGCGGTGCCGATGAGGGCGGGCACCAGAATGCGCGGCCATCCGGACGTCTTGCCATCCCCGTTGTCGACTGTCGCCACTCAGACCTCCGACGGACCAGACGCGTGCCATACGAATATCGACGCCCGCGCCGAGCGCGGGTTCCCCCACTGTGACATGCCATGGGCGCCCGTTCGGCGGTTATCAGGTAAACACCTCGAACGGCAAAGAAGACATATCTTGCTCTCGTCTGAAAGGACCATTCTTCGGGGTTATCGCGCTATTCCTCCGTTTCCCGGAGCCCCATTCCTCCGGCGGCAGGCGGTTTCGCCGTCCGCCAGGCCACCGGCCGACTCTCCGTCCCGCCCGGCCGACAGGGTGGCGGGCGTGAATAAGCTGGATCAGGAGGTGAGGCCGTGATGGCTGAGCGATCTCAGGACGCCGCCCTCTCCCCCTCGGTGCAGGCGACCATGCGGAACCTTCTCGGCGCCGACCGCGAGCGCACCATGTCACGCGTCGCTTCGCTGACGCGCGACTGGACCGACATCGTCGAGTCCTCCGCGATGGCGGCCACCGACGACGAGCACGACCCCGAAGGATCCTCGACCGCCTTCGAACGGGCTCACATCCAGTCGCTGCTCGACCAGACGGCCACCCACCTCACCGACCTCGACCACGCGTTCGAACGCCTGCGCGACGGCACGTACGGGGTGTGCGAAAGGTGCGGCGGCCCCATCGCCCTCGAACGCCTCAAGGCGCGCCCGGCGGCGAAGACCTGCATCGCCTGCGCGTCCAAGGGACGCTGACCCGCGGCCGACCCTCAAAGGCAAGTGCCGGAAGGGGCAGGTGCGCCACGAAATTAAATCTATATGATCGGTCGGTCACTTTGTTTGGTAGGGTCGAAGGGTGATCGACGGACGACTCCTGCGCGGGGAGCGCACCCGGCAGGCCGTGCTCGACACCGCGGTCTCGCTGGCCTCGGTGGAGGGCCTTGAGGGCCTGTCCCTCGCGCGGCTCGCGCAGACCCTCGGCGTCAGCAAGTCAGGGTTGTTCGTGCACTGGCCCGACAAAGAGCGGCTGCAGCTCGCGATCGTCGAGCACGCCCGGCAGCAGTGGACCGATCTCATCGTGCGCCCCGCCCTGCGAGCCCCCAAGGCCTTGCCGCGCCTCTGGGCGCTGCACGAGCATCGCCTGGCCTTCTACGAGGCCGGGACACTTCCCGGCGGCTGCTTCTTCGCCGCCGTCGGCGCCGAGCTCGACGACCGGCCGGGCCCTGTGCGCGAGTCCGTCGCCCAGGCCAACGACGACTGGATGCGCCTGCTGACCACGATCGCCGCCCAGGCCGTCGAGCGAGGAGAGCTGCGGGACGGCACCGACGTCGGGCAGCTCGCCTTCGAGATCCAGGCGCTCGGCGAGGCCGTGGTCGTCCACGCCCACCTTCTGCGCCGCGAGAGCGGCTACGCCTACGCCCGCCGCGCCGTGCTCGACCGGCTCCGCGCGCTCGCGACCGACCCCACCATCCTCCCGGAGGCCTGACATATGACCACCGCCCTTCAGACGGGGCACGTCCAGCCCGTCCAGATCCACTTCGAGGACCTCGACGCGATGGGCGTGGTCCACAACGGCCGGTACGTCCTGCTGCTCGAACGCGCGCTGTCGGCCTACTGGGCCGGGCACGGCTGGCCGTTCGACCCGACCCGGCCGCACTTCGCCGAGGTCTTCTTCGTGGTGCGCGAGTTCGCCATCACCTACCACGTCCCCGTCAACACGGTGGGCGAGGTGGCCGTGCACTTCTGGGTCGAGCGCCTCGGCACGACCAGCGTGGTCTACGGCTTCCGCGTCCTGTCAGGCGACCACACCGTCGTCCACGCGGAAGGCCGGCGCGTACAGGTGAAGATCGACCCGGCGACGCTGCGCCCGAGCCCCATCGGCTCGACCGTACGCGAGGCCATCGTCCCTCTGCTCGGCTCGGCCGGTGGGTGAGGCTCTCCTCCGACCTGCGAATCGCGGGGACGAGCACGCTGGTCGGTGGCACGACGCGGTTGGTGTACGGGAGTTCGCCTGCTTACTGGGCGCCAGGTGAGTTGATCTATATCTGGTCTTCTCGTGCGGGCTGGAAGGGGAGCTGGGCCGTCAGGGCGTAACCGCCCTCGGTCGTGGGGCCTGATTCGAGCCGGCCTCCGGCGAGGGTGATCCGCTCCCACAGGCCGGCCAGCCCGAAGCCCGACTCCAGCACAGGGCAGTCCCGGACGGTCTCCGTCCGGCCCTGCCCTGTGTTCACCACCGAGACGTCGACCACGTCACCGTTGGCCTCGCAGACGACCCGCACCTCCGACCCGGGCGCGTGCTTGCGGACGTTGTTGAGCCCTTCCTGGACCACCCGAAAGCACTCGTGGCCCAGCTGCCGGGACAGGGCGCCCTGCGGGACGTCGAGGTGGAGGTCGATCCGCAGGCCGATGTCCCTCGCCTCCTCCACCAGCTGGGGGATCGCCTCCACCCCTTGCAACGACTGGTAGACCTCCTCGCGCCGGAGCACCGTGAGCAGGCCGCGCAGCTCGGTGAGCGCCTGCACGCCCTTGTCCTCGATAGTGGTGGCCAGCTTGCGGATCTCGGCGTGGTCCTCGGTGTCCTGGATGATCCCCGCGTTGAGCACCATGGTGGTGACCGCGTGGGTCACGGTGTCGTGCAGCTCAGCCGCGATCCACCGCCGCTCCTGCGAGGCGGCGTGCTCCTCACGCAACTTGACCCCGGTACGCAGCTCGGCGTTCATGCTGCGGTATTCATGCACCCACGTGCCGACCAGCGCGGGCAGGTACACCAGCGTCAGCGCCCGCACGGTGATCAGGTAAAGGAACTGGTCGGTATAGGGGTTCACGTAGTCGATGACGATGTAGACGACCGTCATGGCCACGGCGACCCGCCGCCAGCGACGCACCTTGGCCTCCGCCGTCATCGAGTAGGCGGCGAGGGCCAGCGGCACGGTCGCCCCGGCGAGCACGGCGCAGGCGACCGCGCCGACGATCATCGGCCAGGCCGTACGACGACGCAGCAGCATGGTCGCGGCCGTGACGGCGCCGACGAGGATCAGCAGCCACTCCGGCGCGCGACCCACCAGCGAGAAGGACTCGCCCATGAGCGTCGTCGGGATCGTGAACGCCAGGACGGCAGCAGCCAGCAGCACGTCCCCGATCTCGCCACGGTGGCGTGCGGTGAACCCAGTCCACTTCCGCCGCATACCACTCATCATGCAGCCTTTACCTGCGAAAACACGACTCAGGGTCGGCGGCACCGCCTCAATCGCGATCTTTTCGGCACCGGCTCACAGAGACCGGGCGAGCCGGAAGCCGAGATCGTCGATGCTGAAGGCCGGGTGACTCTTGCGGCGGCACGATGCCCGGCATCCTCGGGGCTGATCGTACAAACCTCCGCCGCGGAATACGCGGTACGGGCCGTAGACCCTGGGGTCATAGACATCCCAGCACCACTCCCACACGTTGCCGATCATGTCGTAGAGGCCCCAGGCGTTCGGCGCCTTGGTCGCGACGTCGTGGATTTCGCCGCCGCTGTTCCCCCGGTACCAGGCGATCTCGTCCAGCTCTCCGTAGCGGACGCCGGAGGTCCCGGCCCTGCACGCGTACTCCCACTCCGCCTCGGAGGGTAGGCGATAGCCGTCGGCCTCCCAGTCGCAGACCACGTCCTGCCCGTCGGGGTCGTCGCCCATCGAGTAGCAGGGGTTGAGCCCCGTGGCCCGGGAGAGCAGGTTGCAGAACCGAACGGCCTCGATCCAGGAGACCTCGGTCACCGGCGTACGCGGCCCCGCCGCACTCGCGGGCGCCTCACCTCGAACGGCGCGGTACAGCTCGCGGGTCACGGGGCAGGGCGCGAGCCGGAAGGCCGCCACCTCGGCCTCCCAGTTCGTCTTCGTGCCCTCGTCCCGCAGGACGATCTCCCCGGCGGGTATGCCGATCATGCGCTCGGCGATCGCCTGGCGCGGCGTCGGTTCAAGGCTCATCGCAGGTCCTGCCCAGCGGCGAATGGTGGTCCACTCTTTTTGGAAGACGAAATACGCGGCGGTCACTTGATCGCGTTGAGAGAATCCGCCTGTGGGGCGGCACAAAGGTATGAGCTGCGCGTCAGTCGCGACAACAGGAGGAAGCGGCCGGATCACAGGCGGAGCAGACCATCATGGTCGCCACCTTCCTGTCCATCGCCCGGCTCCTGACTACCTCGTATTCAGGCGGTCGTGATATTCACGCCTGACCGTTATTTTCCGAAATGACGGTAGCAGATGTGGGATCGCAGGTTCAAGATCGACATCATGTCCCAAGCGTCAGCGGGTGCGAGGCGACCGGTCGGCAGGAGAAGAATTCGCGGGTACGCCGATCGGTGGCGAGCCCCTCGCTCGGCGAGGGGCTCACCGGGGCCGGCCGTGTGTCAGGCCGTCAGGAACTTGAGGATCCGCTGGTTCACCTCCTCGGGCTGCTCCAGGAACGGGAAGTGACCCACCCCTTCCAGTAGGGCGCCGTCCGAGCCCGGGGGCAGCACGTCGACGATGTCGGCGAGTGTCGCCGCGTCGACCACGGGGTCCTCACTGCCGTGCAGGTAGAGCGTCGGCTGCGAGGGAAGCTCGGCCAATACGGCTCCCATCTCCCACTTGTCGGTTCCGAATGTCACCGAGTTGAAGTTGTCGCGATAGAGCCCGAGACCTGAACGCAGGTTGGCCGGTGCCCTCAGGCTGTCCTTCCCGGCCTTCCGGTCCTCGGTGGAGTCGAAGCCCGGGACGGACCCACTCCAGTGTTCCCAGAGCCAGTCGAGATAGGCGAAGTCATTCACGGGCACGATCTGATCCGCGATGGCCATCTGGAAGAAGTAGAAGTGGCTGTTCTTGTGGATCTGAACGGGGTCCGTGGCCTTGCGGTCGTAGAACCGGACCGGCGGGACGTCGGCCACCACGACCTTTGACCAGCGTTCAGGCGCGTGGGCCGCGGCACCCCATGTGGAGAAGCCGCCCCAGTCATGTCCGATGATGACCGCGTCCGTCTCACCGCCCAGTTCCTCGTGCAGGCTGTTGGCATCGGCGATCAGGTCGGCGATACGCATGCTGCCGTCCGGCGGGATCTGGGACGGGGCGAAGCCGCGCATGGCGGGGGCGATGGCCCGGTAACCCGCCTCCGCGAGGACGGGCATCAGGTGCCGGTACATGCTCGGGGCCTCCGGAAAACCGTGCAGCAGCAGTGCCAGCGGTCCCTCGCCCTCCTCCAGATAGGCGAAGTCGATCCCGTTGGCGGTGACGCGCTTTTGTCGCATGTCTTGCTCCTCACTTCGAGGCGTCTGTAACGAACGTTCTACCCAGAACATAACACGCGTCCGTAACGAACGTTCCAACCAGTACTGTGGTGAGATGAACGACATGCCACGGCAGGCTCAGGCAGTCCGGCCGGCCGCCTCTCTCGGCACCCGCGAACGCATCGTCCGGACGACCTCACGGCTGATGCAGCGACAAGGCTACGAAGGAACCGGGATCAAGCAGATCTCCCGAGAGGCCGGCGTCGCGCTCAGCTCGGTCTACCACTTCTTCCCCAGCGGGAAGCAGGAACTGGCCGTCGAGGCGGTCCGCCACGCCGATCAGGAGTTCGCCGACATCCTGCGCGAGGCGCTGGCCGGCGAGGATGATCCGGCTGACGCGATGATCGCGTGCACCCGGATACTCGCCACGCACCTGCGCGACTCCGGCTGGCTCGACGGTTGCCCGATCACGGCCACCGCCCTGGAAACGTCTGGGCGTGTCCCGGAGATCCAGCAGGCCGTCACCGAGTCCTTCGAGCACTGGCGAGGCCTGGTCACCGACCATCTGCGCCACACGGACATCGCCGAGAACGACGTCCTCGACCTTGCCCACACCGTGATCAACACCCTTGAGGGCGCGGAGCTCGCCGCACAGGTTTCGAGAAGCGATGAGCCACTGGAGATCGCCGGCCGACACCTCGCCCGGCTGATCAACTCTTACCGATGACCCGCGCCTCCACAGCCATCGATCACCGCCGCCTGGCGCGCCCCCAAGAGCCTGCCAAGCGATCGCGCCAACCCCAAACAGCGAGATCCCGCCCGAACGGGCCGATGGGACGGGATCTCGTCAACCGTTCGCGAAGTTAAGCCCACGCTGGGATGTGCCGGCCGGCTTCGTCCCGGCGGGTGAAGGAGCTCATTCAGGTCAGGAATTTGGGGGCGATGTCGCCGATCGCCGCATCCAGGATTTCCAGGCCCAGGTCCAGCTCGGCGGCGGT
The DNA here is from genome assembly GCF_049674955.1 of Sphaerisporangium viridialbum. GTDB lineage: Bacteria > Actinomycetota > Actinomycetes > Streptosporangiales > Streptosporangiaceae > Sphaerisporangium > Sphaerisporangium viridialbum. The sequence continues at coordinate 9,290,813 of NZ_CP187232.1, forward strand.
GGAGGTGAGCGGCGGCGCGATCCGGAACACCCCGCCCATGCCGGGGAGCTGGACCACGTTCATGTGCAGGCCGAGCTCCAGGCAGCGCCGGGTGACCGCCGCGCCCAGCTCGTCCGAGCCCTCCTTGGTCTCGCGGTCCAGGACCAGCTCCAAACCGACCAACAGACCGCGGCCGCGGACGTCGCCGATCACCTCGTGCCGCTCCGCCATCGCGATCAGGCCCTGTCGCAGGCGCGCGCCCAGTTCCGCGGCCCGCCGGTCCAGCTGGTCGCGTTCCAGGACGTCCAGGACGGTGTTGCCGACCGCGGCGACCAGCGGATCAGAGACGTGCGTGGTGAAGAAGAGGAATCCACGGTCGTGCGCGGCCTGTTCGATCTCCTCGCTGGTGACCACCGCGGCCAGCGGTAGCCCGGCGCCGAGCGTCTTGGACAGCGTGATGATGTCCGGTACGACACCGTCGCGCTGGAACGCGTACCAGTCGCCGGTGCGGCACAGGCCGGTCTGCGCCTCGTCCAGGATCAGCAGCATGCCGCGCTCGCGGCATTTGTCGCGCAGGGCGGCCAGGTAGCCGGGCGGCAGATCGAGCACGCCGCCCGAGCTGAGGATCGGTTCGACGATGCACGCGGCCAGGCTCCCCACAGACTGCGCGTCGATCAGGTCGAAGGAGAAGGCCAGCTGCCGCCGCCAGTCCAGCTCGCCGCCGGCGGTGGTGAAATCCGGCCGGTACGGGTTCGGGGTGGGGATCGCGAGGTTGCCGGGCACGGCCGGACCGTACCCCTTTCTGCCGGAGCTGTACGTGGCGTTCACCGCCGCCTGCGTCATCCCGTGCCAGGAACGGGTGAACGAGACGATCTCGTGCCTGCCGGTGACCAGCTTGGCCATCCGGATCGCCGCCTCGTTCGCCTCCGCGCCGGTGGTGAGCAGCAGCACCTTGCTCAGGGGATCGGGCAGCGAGTCGGCGAGCCGGCGGGCCAGGTCGACCACCGGACGGCTGAGCATGCCGCTGAACAGGTGGTCGAGGGTGGCGGACTGGCGCTGGACGGTGGCGACGATGTCGGGATGCGAGTGCCCGAGGATCGCGCTCATCTGCCCGGAGGTGAAGTCGAGGATGCGACGACCACCAGAGGTGATGACGAAGCTGCCCTCAGCCCGTTCAATGATCTCCGATACGAAGCCGCCGGCGCCGGAGTAGCGGACGAGGTGGCGGTCGGCGTCTGACCAGAAGGTGTCACTCATGTGTTCACGGTAGGAAGACGCCGAGCGTCACGTCCATCTCAGAAAAGTGCCGCTGCTGTTCAGCTACGCCGTACAGTCTCGGCATGACGCTGAATCCTTGGCGGCTGCGCCTGCTCGCCGACCTGGAGGTGCTCGGCACGGTCCGGGCCGTGGCGCAGGCCGGCAACCTGAGCCCGTCCGCAGTGTCCCAGCAGCTCGGCGTGCTGGAACGGGAGACCGGCACAGCACTGCTGGAGCGCACCGGGCGGCGGGTCCGTCTGACCGCGGCCGGGGTGCTGCTGGCCAAGCGCGCCCGGGGGATTCTGGCCGCGATGGACGCCGCGGAGGCGGAGTTGCGTGGGCTGGGCGACGAACCGGCCGGTACGGTCACGTTGGCGATGTTCCAGAGCGCGGTGCACGCCTTCGCCGTGCCGGCCGTCGCACGTCTCGAGGCCCGATATCCGGACGTCGCGGTGGTGCTGCAGGAGCTGGAGCCACACGAGAGCATGCAGGCCCTGCGGCGCGGCGACGTGGACATCATCATCACGACCCCCGACTTCGTCGGCGCGGAACTCGACCCGGGCATCGACCTCGTGCCGATAGCCGAGGACACGATCGTGGTGGTGCTGCCCGCCCGCCACCCGCTGGCGGCGCACGAGACCATCGACTTGGCGGCCTGCGCGGACCAGCGGTGGGCGTTCGACGTGACCGGCTCGTACATGTCCGACCTGGCGACCCGGCTGTGCCGGGAGGCGGGTTTCGAACCGATGGTCATGTGCCGGTTCAACAACTACATGATCGCGTTACAGCACGTGGAGGCGGGCCTGTCGGTCGCGCTGCTGCCGAGCCTGGCGGTGGAGCCGCGCTTCGACGTGGTCACCCGGGAGTTGCGGGCACCGGTGCCCCGGCGGATCACCGCGGCGGTACGCCGGCCGCGGGCGTCCCAGCCGGCGGTCAACGCAGTGCTCCACGAGCTGCGAGCCGCTCACGGCCGTTAGCCCGACGTGTCCGGCTGTCGGCACCCTTGGGAATCTTGGCGCAAGCGCCGAACCTCGTCCTCGTGACGGTCACGGCGCGGCCGCTCGGGCGGTCGCCTGGGCATGCTGTTCGTCGGTCATGCCGCTGGTGGTGCCGGGGTAGTCCTGGTGCAGATCGTGCCGGTCGTCAGCCCACACCTGGTAGTCCCGGCGCGCGTCCTGCTCGTCCTGGCCGGTCGCCGTGGCCACCTGCTGCCAGGTCACGCCCGCCTGGAGCGCCCGGTCGACGTGGGCGGGGTTCCGGACGCTCCTCGCGATGGACTCCCCCAGTACCAACAGTTCGACGTGCTCGCCCGCGGTCAGCGGCGGGTACTTGCCGGCGTCACCGTGGCGGCTGGGGTCGTAGTCGCCCCGGGATTTCAACGTGGCGATCGCCTGCACGTGCAGGTCACGGTCGGACAGTTCGTGCCAGCGCTCCAGCCGTGCTGAGATCGGGACGTCAGACAGCTCATGTGGGCTGGTGGGGATGTCGGGGAGGGGCTTGATCATCTTGTCTCTCCTGCGAAAAGTGATCAGCTCAACGCCCACCGTTAAGCGCTTTGCTGGGAGTTGCCCCGGTTCGACAGACACCTCAGGGCTTTGGGCTACGCGGCAGCATAGTCGTCTTCTTGGATGGCTCTTGGTGCCTGCCGTCCCGCAATAGAGACACCACGAGCTTCGCCCCGCCCTGGGGTTCGCGACCGAGGAAGGCGAAGATCAGCGGTTGAACGACACGCTCAAAGCCAATGCCATGTGATCTGCGCCTGCTTGGCGGCGTCGGCTAGCCACTGATCGAAGGCTGCCTCTCCCGCGGCCTCCAGCGTGCCCGCGTCCTCTACGGCCTCCTCCCGTTTGAGGATCAAGCCTGTCAGGAAGCGTCCTTCGAAGGGAACCGGTCCAACGCCACCTCCGGCCGGTACCTCTCGCAGGGGTGAGGGCAGAGCGCCGGACCATCCCCGAGCCTTGGTCAGTTGTAGCTCCCACCGGTCGCTGAGAGAGCCGTGGAGTTCGGCGACGTCGATCGCCTCCTCCGACAGCACCCAGGCCGCCCATACCCGCGCGAACTGGTCGCGATGACGGGCCAGATGCCCGGGGCCCAGTTCATCACGCATCCGGGTGCGAAACTTGTGATCTCTGGCACTCGTGGCCATGTGGTCATGGAACGTTTCGGCGCTCAGATCCATCCGTTCCAGCCACTCCAGCATCGCGTCGCGGCTGGTAAGGCCGCGCCGCTTCCGGAAGCCGTCCGCTGCCGCCTGGATGTCCTCCAGGCTGACCTGCTCGCTGGCGGCGGCGTTGCGCAGGACGCAGAACCGCACCAACTCCTCCTGCGGCGACAGCCCGGGGCGCGTGAGCGAACGGAGCATGAGCATCGCCTCGGACATGGAGACGTGCCTCCCATCAACGGTCAGCAGATAGCTGGCCGCCCAATGGGTCGAATGATCAACAAACCAGGATGCTCCATCGTCCACCTGCACGCCAAGCATGATTGTGCCGCCCGAAGGGTCGTCGATCAGCAGGTCATAATCGACGACCGGCGAACCGGGACGCGGGCTGGTCACGAGTTGGGCGGCGAACGAAGGGTGCGACTCGGTCCAGGCGGCGGCGGTGCGGTGTGCGTCCTCCACCGCGGAACGTCGGCGGGTCAGCCCGCGTAGCAGGTTCACGCCGCTTTCGAGGGCCGGCCCGAGGGAGGATTCAGTCATTACGCATCCGTTTCTCCGGCCGTGAGCCAATCGGCGATGGCGTCGCTGATGGGCAGGCCGGTCAAATCTTCGATCCAGCCCCACTGGCCGTTCGGGTTGATCTCGAGAAACACGTACTCCCCGTCGGGGGTCAGGATGAGGTCGATCGCTCCAAACGACACGTCGAGCGCGGCGACCAGGTCCACGCACCGGCGGGCGACGTCATCGGGCAGCTGGTGCACGCTATGCCGGGCGCGATCGAAGTCATAGTGGCGCCAGTCGTCGCGCGTGCGCGGCGAATCCTGCGAGGAGATCTCGGCGGCGAAGACCTGCCGCCCGACCACGGTGACCCGCAACTCCACGGCCTTGCGAACATACGGCTGCAAGATGGTCGGCTCGTGGGCTATCCGGCTCCGGCCCGCGAGAGCCCTTCGGTCTACCACGGTGGTGTACACGGCGTGCACCGCGCCGTCGATCTGGAACGGGGCGTGCTCTATCTGTTTCGCGATGAGCCTCCCACCCGCCCGTTCATATGCGGGGACCAACTCGGACGGATCGTTGGTGACCACGGTCCGTGGCACGGCGAAGCCCAGTTCCTGGGCCAGGGCCAGGTGGACCAGCTTGTTGTGCGCCCTGCGCAGCACCGGCTGCCTGCCCGGCAACCATCGCGCGTCCAGCAGATCCCAAAAGCCGTCAAGAAACCACGCCGAGAGTTCCCCCACGCGATCCCGGAGATCGGCAGCTGTGACGTTCTCCGCGGCGCGAGGCTGCCCGGGGCGTCGGTTCCACACGGCCGTCGTCTCGGAGAGGTCGATGGCATCCCCGCCTCTGGCCAGGGTGAGTTCGGTTCCGTCCGCTTCGAATCGGACAGTCAGCTGGGCGGCGGCCGGATACTCGCCGGGATCCCACCAGAGAACTTCCGCGCCCCGGGCTTTCAGCTTGGGCAGGACCAATTGCACGGTGGCGTCGCCGGGTTCACTCAGAATCAGTAGCACAGGCCCCCCTCAGTCGCGTGGGAGGAGAACACACTCCTCCCACGCGACCCCGATTGTTCTTAGTAGTCAGAGACCCAGTCGGTGGCTGGGGTGCCACCCGTGCCGTAGCAGCGCTCCATCGGCCGGCCACCGGAAACGAGGCCGAGATCGACCTCATCGATCGCTGTCGGCTCGTCGCTCAGATCGTCCAGACTCACGATCTTCTTATTCATGTTTCCTCCCTTTCCTTCGCAGTGAGCTGCGCGCCCCGCCTGGGAACGTGCGGAGACGTCTCCAGCTCGTGGCTGAAGGACACCACCCGGCGCTTGAAATCGACTTGGCCATGGCTTGCCGATCCACCGGCGTCTGAATGAATCGATTTGATCGACGGAAAGGAATCATGAAGTGGCATCTGACGCCCGTCACTGGCTCGCGGTCACACGTGCCAGGTGACCGGGAGGCTCTTCACCCCGTAGATGTCCGCGGTCTCCGGGCGCAGGCCAACCTCTTCAGCCGGTACGGCCAGGCGCAGCGTGGGGAAGCGGTTGACCAGCGCGGGGAAGGCGACCCGCATCTCGACGCGGGCCAGCTGCTGACCCAGGCACTGGTGGATGCCGTGGCCGAAGGCCAGGTGCCCGCCGTCCTGCCTCCGGAGGTCGAGCACGTGGGGATCGGCGAAGCGCTCGGGGTCGCGGTTGGCGGTGTGGTACGACAGGATGACCGTCGTACCGGCCTCGATGGTCTGGCCGCCCAGCTCGACGTCCTCCAGCGCCGTCCTCATGAACGTCTTGGCGACGCTCAGATACCGCAGCAGCTCCTCCACGGCCCGGTCGGCGAGCGCGGGATCGGCGCGCAGCGCGGCCAGCTGCGCCGGGTTGCGCAGCAGGGCGAAGGTGCCCAGCGCCAGCATGTTCGCGGTGGTGTCGAGCCCGGCCGCCAGCAGGATCAGGGCGACACCCCTCAGCTCCTCGTCGGTCAGGTCGCTGTCGGTGAGGTCACTGAGCACGTCGTCGGTGGGGTTCGAGCGCTTGGCGGTCACCAGCTCCGCGAGGTAGTGCTGGGTCGCGGTGTAGGCCGCTATCTGGTCCTCGTCGCTTGCCTCCCCGCTGAGGAACGAGTCGACCTGCTCCTGGAAGGAGCCCCGGTCCTGGTACGGCACCCCCAGCAGCTCACAGATCACGATGGCGGGGATGGGCTTGGCGAACGCGGTCACCAGGTCCGCCGGCGGCCCGGCCTTCTCCATGGCGTCCAGGTGGTCGGCGGTGATCTGCTCGACGCGTTCGGTGAGCAGTCGCATCCGCCGTACGGTGAACTTGCCCACCAGCGGTTTCCGATAGCGCCCGTGCTGTGGCTCGTCCATGAGCAGGAACTCGCCGGGCGGCGCCGGAGGGATCTCCATGCCGGTGATGTCGATGGACGGGTGGAGCATGAGCTCCTTGCGCGAGCTGAACCGCGAGTCGGCCAGGACCGACCTGACCAGGTCGTATCCGGTGATCAGCCAGCCGGGTTCTCCGCCGGGGAAGGTGTAGCGGCTGATCGGGCCGTGCTCGCGGGCCTGGATCAGCTCCTTGGGCGGGTCAAAGGGACAGCCGGGCTGACGCGCGGTCGGCAGCGTTGTGACGGTGTGTTCCAAGGTCATTCCCTTCATCGGCCTAGGTTCCAGTCGAACTGCCCGGTGGCCCCGATCGCCGGGCGCACCGCCTTGGTTTCCGTGGCCACGTCGTGCCCGGCGACGACCACCTTCCCGGCGTCGGGGGGCAGCAGCGTGGTCAACACGTTCACCGTCGTGGCTTAGCGGGTGGACTCGCGGTTGAACAGCTTCTTCGACCAGAGGTAGCCGCCGAGCGCGATGACGACGCACCAGCCGACCGCGATGACGGCGTTGTTCCCGATCGGCGTGCCCATCAGCAGACCGCGCAGGGTCTCGATGAGCGGCGTGAACGGCTGGTACTCGGCGAACCAGCGCAGCACGGTGGGCATCGAGTCGGTCGGGACGAACCCGCTGCCCAGGAACGGGAGCAGCACCAGCGGCATACCGACGTTGCTCGACGACTCGACGGTCTTGCTGGCCAGGCCGAACGCGACCGACAGCCAGATGAAGGCGAAGGCCATCATCACCAGGACACCGATGAGGGCGAGCCAGTCGCCGGGCCCCGCCGACGGCCGGAAGCCGATGAGCAGCGCGACGCCGATGACCGCCGCGATGCTGAGCATCGTCTGGATTAGGCTGCCGATGACGTGTCCGGTTAGGACGGACACGCGGGCGATGGCCATGGTGCGGAACCGGTCGACGATGCCCTCGGTCATGTCCATGGCGATCGAGATGGTGGTGCCCTGGACCGCGGCGGTGATCGTCATCAGGATGATCGCGGGGGTGACGTAGTTGACGTACTCCGCACGCCCGCCGGAGACGCCGCCGAGCCCGGCGCCGAGCGTGCCGCCGAAGACGTAGACGAACAGCAGCAGGAGGACGATCGGCATGCCGATGAGCTGCAGTGTCATGGACGGGTAGCGCACCATGCGCTTGAGGTTGCGGCGAAGCATGGTCGCCGAGTCGGTCAGGGCGTACGACACAGTGCTCATCGTGCGGTCACCTTCTCCTTGTTGCCGGTGAGAGCGAGGAAGACGTCGTCGAGGTCGGGGGTGTGCACGCTCAGCGAGTCGACCTCGACCGCGTTCTGGTCAAGCCGGTCGAGCAGCGCCTTCAGCGACCTGAGGCTGCCGTCGTGCGGTACGCGCAGGGCGAGCGTGTCGCTGTCGCGGGACACCTGGCCCACGGCGCGCGCGGCGGATTCGAGGTCGCGCTCGTCGGCGAACCGCAGCAGGACGTGGCCGCCGGGAATGCGCCGCTTGAGCTCGTCCGCGGTGCCCTCGGCGACGATCTTCCCGTGGTCGAGCACCGCGATCCGGTCGGCGAGCTCGTCGGCCTCCTCCAGGTGCTGGGTGGTGAGGAGGATGGTGACGCCACCCGCCACGAGTTCCCGCACTATCTGCCACATGGCGCGGCGGCTGCGCGGGTCCAGCCCGGTGGTCGGCTCGTCGAGGAAGATCACCTGCGGTGAGCCGACCAGCGTCATCGCGAGGTCGAGCCGCCGCCGCATCCCGCCGGAGTAGGTCGCCGCCGTCTTCTTGGCCGCATCGACGAGGTCGAACTGTTCGAGCAGCTGGGCGGTCCTGCGCCTGCCCGCCTTCCGGCCGAGGTGGTGCAGATCCGCCATCAGGGTCAGGTTCTCCTGACCGGTCAGCAGGTTGTCGACCGCCGAGAACTGGCCGGTGACGCCGATCGCGGCACGCACCGCGTCCGGCTCGGCGGACAGGTCGTGACCCGCGATCCGCGCGCTGCCCCCGTCGGCGCGGATCAGGGTGGACAAGATCTTGACTGTGGTGGTCTTGCCGGCGCCGTTGGCGCCGAGCAACGAGAAAACGGTGCCACGCGGGACGTTCAGGTCGACGCCGTCGAGCACGACGTGGTCGCCGTACGACCGGCGCAGTCCGGTCGCCGTGATCGCAGATTGGGATGGCATGGTCATGAGAACCCCTTCGAGATCTGGTCAGGAACGGCGGACGGTGATGTCGCCGAACGACGTGTGCGCGCGGACTTCGACGGTCTGCTCGGACTTCTCCGGTGCTTCGCTGAAATCGTCCAGCGAGTTCTCCACCCGCCCGTGCGAGGTGTTCAGGTCGAGCCATGCGGCGGTGCCGGCGGCGACACCGATTTCGAGGTGGCCGGTCGAGGTGTGCAGCGTGACGGTGTCGCGTGTGACCTGGCCGACACGAATGGTTCCGTTGGAGGTCTTGGCTTCCACCATGGCGTCGGCCCGGTCGACGGAGATGTCGCCGTTGGCCGAGCGCACCCGCAGTTCGCCGGTGACGGTGCCGATGTCGGTGTTGCCGTTGGAGTTCTTGATGACGGCGGTGCCGCCGATCTCGCCGATGTGCACGCGCCCGGTGCCGGTGGAGACATCGGCGTTGCCCGCGACCATTTCGACGGTGATGTCGCCACCGGAGGTGCCCAGTCGAAGCGATCCGGTCCGGTCGAGGCGGAAATGCCCGACCGACGCCTTGAGCCGGCACTCCCCCAGCGTGCCGACGCCGCGCAGGTCCGCTACCGACAGGTCCGCGTGCACGTCAGAGCCGGTGGGAAGTTCGATCAGCACGTCGACCGACCTGGTCTTCTTGGAGAAGTCGAGCATGCGGGCCTTCGGCCCACGGACCGTCAACGTGCCGTTGGCGTACTCGACGCGCGTCTTCTGCGCGGCGTCCACATCGGACTCGTCGGACTCGTCGCTCGGCCGCACCTCGACGACGGTGTCGGTCCGGTCGCTCGCGATGATCTGCACGTCACCGACGGAGAGCTCGATCGTGGCGGAAATCGGTTCAGGCGTGGCGAAAACAGGCATGGCTATCCCCTCGGAATGAGTCAGAAGAACATCCCCGCTGGTAGGAGATGTGCGAAGAAAGTGGTTCTGGGTGTCGGCGTGGGCTAGCGAGCCCAGCCGGTGTAACGCTGCGCGCCGCGCTTGCCGCGCCGGTCGGAGCCGGGGTCGCGCTCCGGGGCACGCAGCGCGGTCGAGGCGGCCCGCACCAGCCAGGCGTTGAGCGAGCGACCTTCCTTGCCCGCCGCCTCCTCGATCGCAGCCTTGAGCTGTTCCGGGAGGCGGACGTTGATCCGTGCCAATGGGCCGTCCTCGAAGCTCGCCGCGGCGTCATCAGCCGACACCGCGCCCAGATCCGGGGTGTCCTCGAGTGGCCGCTCCACCTGCCGAACCGTCACGACGAAGTTCGGGTCACGTCCACGCAGGTGCACCTGGACCGAACCGGGAGCCAGGTCTCGGGTGATCTCGTCGGCGGCCGCCGACAACGCTTCGAGCAGGGTGAGCCGGATCGCCGACTCCATCGACACGGTCAACCGCTCGATCAGCACACTGGCGTCAGGATCACCGGTCTCGACGGCGGTCAGCAACTCGCGACCGAGGGAGGCCACATACGGGGTCAGGTCCATGGCATCACTATGGCACACCATGATGCCATCAGCAAGCCATATTGGCTCAGATTGGCATCACTCTGGCTCAGGCTGGATGTTCAGCCGATCACGACACGACAGACTGACTCCGGAACTCGCACGTCAGAGGGTGCGCTCGTCGCGCCAATACCATCCCGATGCGCGCCCGGCCGCTCCCTGGCGTCGACCTCGGCTCGCTTCAGGTCACCCAAGAAACGGCGAATCCCGCCCGATCAAGCCGATCGGACGGGATCTCGTCAACCGTTCTTGAGCTGACTCCAGAACGGCCCTGGGTGGAGCGTTCACGAGTAGGGCCGGCCTGGGCCGCAGGGGGAATCAGGAAGATCGCTTCCCGGAATTCCTGTGATCGTTTCACGGGTTGTGAGGTGTCGAGGTCGTCAGGGTGCCCGCCGTGCGGCTTCTTGATTCTTTCGCCCGTCTCTTTCACTGGTCGACAGCATCAAGGGCGCCCGCTTCGCTTCGTGCTCTACGCCGGCGCCTTGACAGGCGAGCCCGCCGCGGCCCGCTCCCGCGTGACGCGGCGGCGCCGGGTCGGCAGCCCGAGCGTCGGGTTGGCGACGCTCCAGGCGGCGCCCTTGCAGACCAGTTCCTTGTAGACGCCGGCGAGCCGTCCGGTCAGGACCGCCCGTACGGCGCGGTCGTCGGCGGTGACGTACTGGATCAAGCCCTCCTTGCGGCCCAGTGAGATGCACTGGTTGAAGTAGCGGATCGGCGCGTTCGGGAGCTTCCCGCCGGTCAGGCGCGCCGCGATCGCGTCGGCGGCCTGCCACGCGGTCGGAATTCCCGAGGCGCACGACATCCGCAGCGGTTTGTCCCCGGGGCCCATCACCATGGCCGCGTCGCCGACGGCGTATACGTCCGGGTGCGAGACCGAGCGCATGGTCCCGTCGACCACGATCTGGCCGGTGCCGGTGACCTCCAGGGCGGTCGCCTTCGCGATCGGGTGGACCGCGAAGCCAGTGGTCCACACGGTGACCGCGGCCGGGATGGCCTTGCCGTCGGCGGTGACGACGCGCTCGACTTCGACGCCGGTGACGGCGGTGCGGTCATGCACGGTGATCCCGAGCTTGCCGAAGGCCTTCCGCAGATGCTCGCGGCCCTTATGCGAGAGCCAGTCCCCGAGGTCGCCGCGGGCGGCGAGGGCGACGTCGAGGTCCGGGCGGGCCTCGGCGATCTCGGTCGCGGCCTCCACGCCGGTGAGGCCGCCGCCGACGACGACCACCGTCTGCCCGGCGCCGAGGCGGGCCAGGCGCTCGCGCAGCCGAAGTGCTCCAGGGCGACTGGCGATCTCATAGGCGTGCTCGGCGGTCCCAGGGACACCTTGGGCGTTCCAGCCGCTGCCGAGGGCGTAGACGAGCGTGTCGTAGGCGAGTTCTTCAGCGCCGTTCGCGTCGACGACGGCGACGGTCTTGCAGTCGACGTCGACGCCGGTGACCTTCGCGAGCCTCGGTTCGACGCCGGTGCCCGCGAACATCTCGCTGAACCGCCGGAGCTTGAGGTCCTGGCCGGTCGCCAGCTGATGCATGCGGACGCGTTCGACGAAGTCGGGTTCGGCATTGACGAGGGTGATGGCGACGTCCTCGCGGCGGAATCGTTTGGCGAGGCGGCCGGCAGCGATGGCTCCGGTGTATCCGGCTCCCAGGACGATGATGCGGTGCTGCATTTCCTTGCTCCTGTCTTGCGCAGGTTTGCCACTTGAACCGGGCGGCCCGCCGTTTCCTGACAGGAACGCGATGTGAAGCACCTCACATACTGGTTAGAAAGCGTTGCACAGGAGTTCCCCATGGTCGGCCGCCGCCCAGCGCGCGGTCGCGCGTTCGAGCTTGCCTGGGTTGACCTGGCTGCGGAACGCGGCGATGCCCTCGGCGGTGACCTCCAGGCACATGACGCCGACGACCCGGCCGTCCACGACGGCCACGACGGCGGGGTCACCGTTGGCGGTCCAGGCGTAGACCTCGGGCGCGCCGCCGACAATGGCGCGTTTGGCCTTGCCGGGTTTGAACAGGCCCCGCAGGAACCTCGCGACCGCGACGGCGCCCTCGAATGCCTTGGCGCGGGCCGGGACCCTCCCGCCACCATCTCCGATCGAGATGGCGTCCTCGGTGAGCAGGCGCACGAGCGGCTCGGTCTGACCGCTGGTGGCGGCCGCCAGGAACTCCTCGACGATCCGCCGGGCGGTGGCCTCGTCGATTTCGGTTCGGGCCTTGCCGCCTGCGACGTGCTTCTTGGCGCGGTGGAAGATCTGTTGACTGGCGGCCTCGGTGATGTCGAGGATCTCGGCGATCTCCCGGTGCGGGTAGGCGAAGGCCTCCCGCAGCACGTACACCGCCCGCTCATTGGGGGAGAGGCGCTCCATGAGGGTGAGGATCGCGTACGAGACCGATTCGCGCTGCTCGGCGGTTTCGGCGGGGCCGAGCATCGGATCCCCGGCGAGCAGCGGCTCGGGAAGCCATTGGCCCACATAGGTCTCGCGGCGCGCCCGCGCGGAGGTGAGCTGGTTGAGGCACAGGTTGGTGAGGACCTTCGTCAGCCAAGCCTCGAGGACCTCGATGCGGTCGACGTCGGCGGCCTGCCAGCGCAGGAATGTCTCCTGCACGGCGTCCTCGGCCTCGCCGGCGGAGCCGAGGAGGCGGTAGGCGATGGCCTCCAGGCGCGGCCTAGAAGCCTCGAACCGGTCGATGTCGTTCGCGGCCAGGGGCATGGCCCGATCCTAAATCGCGCGGCGCGAATCGGCCCCCGCCGCAATGGGGCCCTTCGCCGTTCGAGGCACTAAGGGCGGTCGATCGCCAGGTCCGCGAGCCGAGGGTTGACTCCGGGAAATGAGCCGTCGCCGAACAGGATCCGCGCCGCCAAGGCTCGACCGGCACGACCGCGTAGCACGGTCACCGCCGCCTCTGCCGCAGCAGGGGATCGGATGCCGGCGAACACGCGGCGCAGCAACAGTCGGCCTCGGAACCGGGTCCGCAACGCGTTCCCGTCGTACCGGCTCAGCATGCGTTGGTCGCCAGTACGCAGGTACCCGGCGGTGACCGCCGCGGCCAGTTCGGACATGCGTAAGCAAGGGTCCAACCCACCGGCCGTCAGCGGCGACACCGCGCCCGCCGCGTCTCCGACGAGCAGTCCGGCGGGGCACGCCAACCGTCGCAGCACACCGCCGACCGGGATCGGACCACCTCGGCGCTCGACCGGCCCAGCCGGCGGTGTACTGCCGGGCGCATCCGCGGCGAAGGCGTCCAGCAGGTGGCGGATGCCGGTGCGCATCGCGTTCGGATATCCCGCGACGCCAACATGCGCACGCCGGCCGTCGTCGATGACCCATCCCAGGTACCCCGGAGCGATCCGGGGGTCCAGCACGCAGTGGAACGCCGGGGTGGTCGTGCCCGACGCGATCGGGTAGACGATCTCGGCACCGACGAGGAAGCGCCGGTTGACATCAAGGCCGAGATCACGGGCCACTCGGGAGCGGGCGCCGTCCGCGCCGACGATGAACCGGGCCGTCACCGGTTCCGCACCCGCGAACCGCACAAAACCCATCGACGCGTCGACATACCGTACGCCCAAGAGGACCCGCGCCCCGGCCTGCTCCGCCGCGCGGTGCGCATGCTCGTAGACGGCCGCCATGTCGGCCACGCGGTACTCGTCCCGGTCGCTGGTGAGCCGGATCGGTGCCCGCCGCGACGGCGGATACAGCAGCACGTCCCGGACACCTGGCCCGAGCAGATGATCCGGCACGTCGAAGTCATCGAGGGTGCGGCGCACGAAGATCCCTGTCGTGCGGATGCCCGTCGACAGCGACCTGCGACGGTCGACCACCATCACGTTCAGTTCCCGTCGTGCGAGCAGGCGCGCTGTACGCAGACCGGCCAGGCCCGCACCCACGACCAGTACATCCACTGTCTGCATACCTTGCGACGGTAGGGGCGATGCCTTATCCGTACGATGGTTTGCACGCTACCTGCCCCATACCTCCACACCGTCGCCACACTCAAGACCGTGGATTGCTCCTCTGCCGAGAGGTGGCGGCGTCATTCTCCTCGGAACCCGCACCGAGGAACTTCGGGCGCGCTCCGCCGAAGGCATCCGGCAGGACGCCTCGCACGCGCTCACAGCCCGCAGTTCGCATCGAAGGGGTCAGGGGTTCGAATCCCCTCAGCTCCACCCAGGGTCGTTGGTCAGTCAAGGCAGAATCTCGACGTACCCGTCGCTTCCATGCACGCGGATCCGCCGCCCATCGGGAATCAGCCGGGTGGCATCTACCACACTGACGACAGCCGGCAGGCCGTACTCCCGTGCGATCACTGCGCCGTGTGTCATCAATCCTCCGACCTCCGTCACCAGGCCTGTGATGGCGACGAAGAGGGGCGTCCAGCTCGGGTCCGTGTGGGCTGTGACGAGGATGTCACCCGGTTCGAGATCAGCCTGGGCCATGTCCAGGATGACGCGGGCGCGCCCTTCGATGGTCCCCGCGGAGACCGGTAGGCCGATCAGGGCGCCGGCCGGCACGTCGTCGCGTCGGTACGCCCCGGCGATGACCTCGCCATCCGACGTCAGCACCCGGGGCGGCGTGAGCGCGTGGTACGACCGGAACGCGTCCTTGCGCTGCTGGATTAGCTGGTCATCCACCTGGTTCAAGCGCACGACGTCGTGGAGTTCCTGGAACGTGAGGTAGAAGACGTCCTCCCTCTCGGGGAGCACGTTGGCCTGCACGAGGCGCTCGGCCTCTTCCAGCAAGGCCTGCTTGTAGACGAAGTAGCGGCTGACGATGCCGTACTTCGGGTACTCCCGGTAGCCGATGAAGGTCCGGACCCGGTCGATCATCCGCTTGGTCTCGTCGGCCTTCCGCTCCCCGTCCGGCAGGGCCCGCAGGCGTTCGAGCACCTCCTGCGCCTTCTTCTGCGCCTCCTGCCGTCCTTGCTCGAAGCGCCGCTTGGCGGCGCCCAGCTCGAAGTTCCTGACGTTGTCGAGGATCACGGGCACGAGCGTGGTGGGGCGTTCGCGCCAACGCGGCCTCGTGATGTCGATCTCGCCGACGCAGCGCATGCCGTACCGGTCGAGGTAGGCCTCGATGGCGTCGCGCGCTTCGGTCCCGCCCGCGAACTTCGGCAGCTCGTCCAGGAAGCCGTCGTCCTCGACGCCCCGCAGGAACGCCACCACCTCCGGATGCGGGCGGATCACGTCCGCGACGTCGAGCAGCGCCAGTCCCATCTCCGACGTGACGTTGCCGGGGGCGGACAGCGTGAGGGTGTCGGCCGCGTTCTTCTCGCCCAGCCATTCCCGCAGCCGGTCGTTGAGCCACCACGTGGCCTCCATCCCCGCCATGATCGCCTGCATGCTCAATGGATCACTGAGGACCCGCTTGTGCTCCTGGAATGCCTCCAGCAGGAAGTCGAACAGCGCCGGTCCGGTCTTCGTCCGGATGTCGCGCCGCAGGGCGGCGATGGACGCCTGGCTGCGCTCGATCAGCTCGGTGACGATGGCCGGATCGGTCTCGATCGGGGCGGACGCGCCGCCGATCGGCGGCCCGCCGGGACCGCCGTCCGGGAGCGCCGGGACGAAGTCGTGGCGGTCGAGGACGGTCTCCAGCGCGTCCCTGATCAGCGGATCGGACCTCCCCGCCATCTCCAGGAAGCCGGCGCGGCTCGCGGGCGAGGCCAGGCGCGGGGTGGCGTCGACGAACAGCCTCCCGCCGGCCTCGTGCATCGGCGCCATGGCCGTCAGCTGCCACACGGAGATCCCCAGTGGCTTCATGGGGTCGGTCATCATCTGCTGATGACCAACGGAGAGGTAGACGTGGTTCTCCCGGTCGCGGGCCGCGGGGATGGGGAACAGCGTGGTGATCGGCCGGCTCTGCACGATCTGGAAGTCATCGTCGACCAGGCACCATTCGATGTCCTGCGGGCGGCCGAAGTGCGCTTCGATCCGCCGCCCGAGCTGCACGAGCCGCACGACCTGCGCATCCGTCAGCGCCGGCTGCTCCTGCCGCTGCGGGTCGATCGCCACTTCCTGCGTCCCGCCGGCCGGCAGGGCGTGAACGGCACGCTGTTTGGCGGCGACCGCCTTGGTGACGACCTCGCCGTCGCGCACCTTGTAGACGTCCGGGTTCACCAGGCCGGAGACCAGGGCCTCGCCGAGGCCGAAGCCGGCGTCCACGGTGGCGACCTTCCGGTTGCCCGTGACGGGGTCGGCCGTGAACAGGATGCCGGCCGCATGCGAAAAGACCATCTGCTGCACGACCACGGCCATGTGGACCTTCCGGTGGTCGAAGCCGTTCCGCAGGCGGTAGGTCACGGCCCGCTCGGTGAACAGCGACGCCCAGCACCGGCTGACGTGCTGGAGGATCGCCGCCGGACCCACGACGTTCAGGTAGGTGTCCTGCTGGCCGGCGAAGGAGGCCGTCGGCAGGTCCTCTGCCGTCGCGCTGGATCGCACGGCGTAGGCGGCGTGCTCGCCGAGTTGGGCGAGCGCGCGGGTGATCGCCGCCGCCAGATCGTCAGGAATGGCGATCCCTTCGATGGCCCGGCGGATCTCCGCGCTGAGCGTGCGGATCACCTCCCGGTCATCCGGGTTCAGGCGCGACAGCTGATCGAGCCGATCGTCGATCGACGGCGCTTCCGCCATGATCCGCCGGAAGGCGTACGTTGTCACACAAAACCCAGCCGGCACGCGGATGCCTTCGATCCGCGACAGCCCGCCCAGGTGCGCGGCCTTGCCGCCAACGACCGCGACCTGCGTCTCGTCAACCTCTTGAAGATCCAACACGTGCTGCTCGATCATTGCGATACCTCCGAGGCAGCCGTGCTCCGTTGCACTGCGCTGGCCGATCGAATCACCGGCGCCTCGAGCTGTGTCGAACCTCTTGTTGGGCACGTCCTCATGTCTGGTTGGCTTCCCTCTGACGAGCCGGCCGGCCGCTGCGCCCGGGCGGGCGGCGCGCACCCCCGCACCTCCGCGTCAAGCGCCCGCAACCGCACCGCCAATCCCATCAGCGGTTCGAGGTCGCCGCGTCCCCCGTACATCGACAACACACCCACGTCGTGCCCCCTCATTTCCTCGTCGGTGCTGTGTCCGGCCGCCGATTCTGCGGCAAGACCCGGGTCTTGCCGCAAGCCCCCCTGTGCGCTATACGTTAGAAGTGGCAAGGAGTGAGATCTTCTTGCCTTTGCTTCTGTCGTCCGCCGCGGGCTGAGATCCCTCCACCGCCTGGAGCGTGCCGGGTACCTCCGGCGGGTGCCGGACCCCCACGACCGCCGCAGCGCCCTGGCACTCTCAGACGCCGGTGGCCACGGCCGCGTCCGCCCACTCCGTGAACTGACGATGTGAGCAAGCTGATCGCACCCACGTAAGTGCGCGGTTGCTTGCGGATGGGTGGTCTTGGGCGAGGGCGGGTGGTTCGACCGCGGCTGCGACGAGGGGCTCGACGCCGGCCAGGGCGTGTTCGAGAGGCTCGCTTCGGGTGCGGGTTACCCACTGGGCGGACGAGGATCCCGCCAACAGCTTCTTGGTCACGTCGGCCGACGGCGTGCTCGTCGCCACCGCAGCGCTGGTCGGGATGAGGACGTGCCCGAGAAGGCCGTACGCGCGCGGGTGTTCGGGATGTCACTGCCGGGGGTCGCTGTCTCGTCTAGGGAGGTGCAGGCAATCCTCGATCAAGGAGTAGACGATGAACCTCGCGTTGTGGATCGCTGCCGGGCTGCTGGCCGTGGTAGCGCTGAGCGGCGGCATCAGCAAGACGTTCGTACCCAAGGAGAAGCTGGCTGCGCTCCATGGTGGGGGATGGACCGCAGACGCCAGTGTCGGCTTCGTCAGGACCCTGGGTGTCCTTGAGCTCCTGGCCGCGGTGGGCTTGATCCTGCCCGCCGCGCTCAGCATCGCGCCGGTTCTGGTGCCGGTGACTGCGGTCTGCTGGATCCTGCTGATGGTCGGCGCGATGATCACCCACGGCCGACGTGGCGAATCCGCGTTCGTGGTGCTGAACCTGATCTATCTCGCGGTTGCGGCGTTCATCGCGTGGGGCCGCTTCGGCCCCGGGTCCTTCACCGGCTGACCGGCGGCGGCACACAGTTCCCGATGGAGAGTGATGATCATGCGAGTGTTCGTGGCAGGCGGGAGCGGGGTTCTGGGGCAGCGGCTGGTGTCGCAGCTCGTGGCGCGAGGTCACCAGGTGACGGCCACGACGACGAGCGAGGCCAGGTTGGGGTTGCTGGCGGAGTTGGGCGCGGAGGGGGTGGTGATGGACGGCCTGGATGCGATGTCGGTCGGTGAGGCGGTGGCCACGGCTCGGCCGGACGCGATCGTGCATCAGATGACCGCGATTTCGACGGCGCACGCGGGCAAGCCCGACATGAAGCACATCGACCGGTGGTTCACCCAGACCAACCGGCTGCGCACGGAGGGGACGGACCACCTGCTGGCCGCCGCCGAGGCCACCGGGGTCTCCCACGTCGTCGCGCAGAGCCACGCCTCATGGAACGGCATCCGGCAGGGCGGATGGGTGAAGACCGAGGAGGACCCGCTGGACCCGGAGGAGGGTACGGTGGCGCGCGCCGGGGCGGCGGCGATCCGCCATGTGGAGGAGGTGGTCGTCGAGGCCGGCGGTGCGGCCCTACGCTATGGCGGGCTGTACGGGCCGGGGGCCGTCGACGACCAGGTCGAGCTCATCCGCAGGCGGCAGTTCCCGCTGGTGGGGGGCAGTTCCGGCTACTCCTCCTGGGTGCATCTGGACGACGCGGCGAGTGCCACGGTCCTGGCGGTGGAGCAGAAGGCCAGAGGGGTGTTCAACATCGTGGACGACGAACCGGCCCCGGCCTGCGAATGGCTGCCGTATCTGGCGGAGTGCGCGGGAGCGAAGCGGCCGAAGCGGGTGCCCACATGGCTGGCCCGGCTGCTGGCCGGACAGGTGGCGGTGACGATGATGACCGAGGGGCGCGGCTTCTCCAATGCCAAGGCCAAGCGGGAGCTCGGCTGGCAGCTGCGCTACCCCTCGTGGCGGCAGGGTTTCAAGGAGGAGCTGGTGTGAGCAGGGCCGAGGAGTTTCAGGAGCTGCGGCCGCTGTTGTTCTCGATCGCCTACCGGATTCTGGGTAGCGTGAGCGAGGCCGAGGACGCGGTCCAGGAGACCTGGCTGCGCTACGAGGCCTCCCCGACACACCCCAGGTCGGCCAAGGCGTTCCTGTCGGCCGCGGTGACCCGGATCTCCATCGACGTGCTGCGCTCGGCCCGCGTCCGGCGGGAGGAGTACGTCGGGCCGTGGCTCCCCGAGCCGCTGCTCGCCGACCCTTACCAGGATCCGGAGCGGTCGGCGGAGCTGGCCGACTCGTTGTCGATGGCGGCCCTGGTGCTGCTGGAGCGGCTGACCCCGCTCGAGCGGGCGGTCTTCGTACTGCGGGAGGTCTTCGACTTCGGCTTTCCCGAGGTCGCGCCGGCCGTGGGGCGCTCGGAGGCGGCGTGCCGCCAGCTGGCGGTGCGGGCGCGGCGCCATATGGCCGCAGGCCGGCCCCGCTTCGAAGCGGACCGCAAAGAGCGAGAAGAACTGGCATCGCGGTTCTTCGACGCCCTCCGCGAAGGCGACGTCGCCGGCCTGCAGAACCTGCTGGCTGCCGACGTATCGATGGTCGGCGACGGCGGCGGCAAGGCCCCGCAGCTGGCCAAGGCCGTCATCGGCGCCCAGAACGTGGCCCGGCTGCTCGCCTCCGTCTTCCCCCAGATGGCCCTGATCGGCGTGACGTTCGAGCCGCACGAGGTCAACGGCCAGCCGGGCGCGATCTTCCGCGACCGGGACGGCAAGGTGCTCCACACCCTGGCGCTCGATGTACTCGACGGGCAGATCCAGGCGATCCGCGCGGTGATCAACCCCGACAAGCTCGGGCACGTGGGCCCAGTGGCGGACGCCTGGGCAATCGACCGCGAAGTAAGACAGGCACGCCGACCCACGGAATAGCCGACTGCACCTCGAACCCCGCTCCAAGGGCTGTTCTCCAGTGGGTCTGAGCTGGAGGTGGGGTGTTCACGAATAGCTCAAGGCCTTGGCCGACCTGCCGATGGTCTGCATTTGCAACCTGCACATCCTGGCCACTTGGCACCAGCAGAACACCAGCAACCATCCGCCGGAATCACCGATACCACCGTCGCACTCACCGTGACGATGGCAGCACGACCATCCGCTGTAGGCATCCACCACGCCGGTCGGGCAACTCTAACCCGTGACCAGGGTCTGGGACTTCTTGAGCGGCTCGAAGATGACCAAGTCCTGGTTGGTGAGGATGACGACGGTGTAGCCCTTGGTGGGATACATGTCGAGCTCCGACCCGTAGCCCAAGGTGCCGCCGCTGTGACCGACGATCCGGACGCCGTTGAGCGACTGGTCCATGAAGCCGTAGGCGTACTTGAGGTCTTTGCCCATCTGCGCCTTGCCTTCCATGATGGTCTTCGTGAGCTTGGCGTTGAGGAGCCTGCGTCCCTGGAGTGCCTGGGAGAACTTCAGCATGTCGCCCACCGTGGAGATGGCGCCGCCTGTCGGCGTCGCCCCGCTGGGCTGGTCGCCGATGTCGCGCAACTCGCCCTCCGGGGCGGAGCCGCCGGGCGACTGCGGCATGCCGATCCACTGCCCGCTCGCGTCGAACAGCGCGTAGGGATGGGCCATGTGCGCCACCTTGGAGGGCGTGTAGGCGCCGAAGTAGGTGTCGTGCATGCCCGCGGGCTTGAGGATGTGCTTGCGGACGTAACCGTTGTAGTCCTGCTTGCTGACGCGCTCGACGATCGCCCCGAGGACGACGAAGCCGGCGTTGCTGTATTCCCACCGCGTGCCCGGCTCGAACTTGAGCTGCTGCTTGGCGATCTCCTTCAACAGGAGATCGATGTCGAGCACCTCCTTGTCGCCCTCCTTGTGCGTTATGTCCCCCAGACCGGAGGTGTGGGTGAGCAGGTGATGGACAGTGACCTTGTCGGCGATCTCGCTCGGGAACCCGTCCACGTACTTGCCGATCGTGTCCTCGAAGGAGAGCTTGCCCTTCTGGACGAGCTGAGCGACGGCGACGCTGGTGATCATCTTGTTCATCGAGCCGATGTTGAACTTGGTCTCCGGGGTGTTGGCCTCGTTTTTGGCCGAGTCGGCCATTCCGTAAGCCCTTTTCAATATCGGCCGGCCGTTCTCGGCCACCAGCACCGCTCCGGAGAACTTTCCGGCGGCGGCCAGTTCTTTCAGGTATTCATGAAAAGTGCGCCATTCGGTCCGCGTGGGAGCAGCGGCCGTCACGCCTGCATGCGCGACCGGCTGACCGGCGGAAACGAGCGCCACCAGTAGCGCTCCACCCACAAAAACCCTACGGCTGATGACCATGATTACAATCCTTTCTTGACTGCTCGACAGAGGGACTGTATGGCACCATTACGGCCCTTCCCAACTGATTGACGAACGAGTTAATCGAACCCGATGGAGTGTCACGATGAACATGCGCGTACGCCTGAGCGCGACGGCTCCAGGCGTGGTGGCCTTCGGCTGCTCACCGGCCCACGAGGCGCTGCGAAGCCTGCACGTGCTGGGCTCGGTCAGGCAGCATCCGCTGCACATTTCCTGGGCGCTGCAGGCCCGCGAGCGCCTGGACGCCGATCTGAAGGACCAGGCCGACCAGTTCGCCTTTTGGTGCCAGGGCCGTCCGCTGGGTTTCCCCCAAATCTGGCGTCCAGATGAGGTGTCGTCGTGGCCGGAGGAACTGGCCGCGCTGCGCGAAGCGCCGGTGGAGCATTACGCGGAACAGTTGCTCGCCGAAGCCCTGGTGGTGAACGGGCGCGTCTTTCGTGTCCGGCTGGAGGATGTCCATGCCGATCCCGTTCTGCGCGAGCGGGCGGTGAACGCGGTGCGGGAACGGCACCCGGCCTCGCTGCCTATTCTGCGGGAGCTCATCGAGGATCCCGAACGATCCCGTAAACGGTTCGCTGAATTCCTGTCCGCGTACTGGGACGCCTGTCTCGCCCCGGAGTGGCCGAACCTGGAGAGGTATCTGCTGGCCGACATCGCCGCGCGCAGCAGCGCCAGTTACCAGAACGGCCTGGCGTCCATGCTGGAGGGGCTCGCGCCCCAGCTCCGCGTCGTCCAGGAGGGGGACGAGGTGTCGATCGCATCGGCGCGAAGCCGCGCCGACATCGTCCCGCTGGAGTCCACCCTCGCCAGGCAGGACCGCCTCCTGCTCGTGCCGTCCCACTTCGCCTGGCCGCTGCTCACCGTCGTCGGCCGACGGGAGCGCCAGGCGGGGGGCGACCAGCAGAGCGTGCAGATCACCTACACGCTGGACGCGATGCAGCGCAAGGCGCACCCGCCGGTCCCCTCAGAGGACCTCCTCAAGCTGCTGCGCGCCGCCGCCCACCCCACCCGGCTGCAGATACTCCAGCTCCTGGCCGAGCGGTCGCGATCCACCCGCGAGCTCGCCGGGCTGATCGGGCTTACCGAGGCGGCCATCTCCAAGCACCTAAAACTTCTTGCCGAGGCGGGCTGGGCAGAGCCCGAGCGGCACAGCTACTACGTCTACTACCGGCTGGTGCGGGCCACACAGGGCAGGTTGGCAGACGCTCTGGAGAGGTTGTTCGGCTGAGCCGGGACGTCCGCCCCCGGCCCGGGAGAGGGAGAGCCTGGTTACGTCCCGTCGGGGTCACGGAGAGTTGTCCGCCGTCCCATTGGTGACGATCGCCACACGCCAACCCGACTCACGAAGCGATGATGTGAGCAAGCTGATCGCACCCACGTAAGTGCGCCAGACTCGATCTCTCATCCGGTGAGCCGTTCGGCGCCGGCCGGCTCAACCTCGCCCGGCGTTGGAGCGGCCTCCGAGTCGAAGAGTCGTTGCTGTACAACGCGCTGTACGGAGATCAAAAAAGGCCACCTCCCGTGATGGGAGGTGGCCTTTGACCTGGGTGGAGCTGAGGGGATTCGAACCCCTGACCCCTTCGATGCGAACGAAGTGCGCTACCGGACTGCGCTACAGCCCCTAGGACTCGACCAGATTAGCAAACTTTGGCGACCACCCGCGCCACTCAGACGGGCAGTCCGCCGGTGAGAATGTGATCATGAGCATCTGGCCCGCCGTGTCGGCCACCGTGGGGCGTCTGGCGCGACTGAGGGTGGGAGATGCATCGGAGCGTCTTGGTCAAGGCCTTCTAGGGCATCTGAAGCCCTGAGACGTGCCTCCCTCCTCCAGGGCCGGACCCAAAACCAAGATCGCTGTGCATCCGAATGACCACAGCAGAGCACTTCTAGACGTAAGGGGCGGCCAACAGCCGAGGGTGGCTCAGTCGCCCACCGCGCGGCGGGTGCGGTCCGCGTACTGGTCGAAGGGCTCGACGCGCTTGCGGAACTCGAGGATCTCGGCCTCGGCCTGCTGGGCGGCCTCTTCGAGCGCACGCTGGTGCTCGCGTGCCCTCCGGTCCCGCTCGGCGCGGGCCTTGGCGGCCTCCCGGCGCCGCTCCGCGTCCGCCGCCACGGCGACGCGCAGTACCGCGAGGTAGGACACGAGCAGGACGGCGGAAGGCGCCACGCTCCACCAAGGGGCCACGCCGACGGCCGCCGTCACCACCGAGGCGAGGTGGAGTAGCACGGTCCAGAGAAGCCATCGGCGGCGGCGTGCCAGCACCCGCGCCCGGCGGCGGCACTCGGCCTGGAACAGATCCTCTTCCGAAAGTTCCTCGGGAACGGCTTCGGACTCGGCTGCGGTGGAGCCGTCGGAGGCATCCTCGGCAGAGCCGTCCCTCGGACCGTTGATCGCTGTGGTGTCGCCCACTGGAGAGGAGGCGCCGGGCTTGCTCGTCCCGTACGGCTCGGCATCGGCGCGCGTGTGGGACACCGTACGAGGTGAGGCGTGCGGGACTGGTTCGACGCGGGGCTCAGGGGTGCCGAGCTCCATGGTGATCTCGTCGTCGGCGGTGTCCGTGGCGAGAGCGGCATGGCCGGACGGGACCTCGGAGACCGGGATGTCGGCGAGGGTGTCCCCGTCGGACTCCTCGCCCTCGTTGTAGAGCTCGGCCATCTCGACGGAGTGACGGTCACGGCGCAGCCACATCGGCACAAGGACGCACAGCCACATGAGCACGATGCCGAGATAGAGGAAGGCGCTGCTCACCCGCCCACCTCCCGGCCAACGTCCGCCGGCGCGATCAAAGGTCCGCGCCTGACAGTAGGCCGGAGAGCCCTGCTGCGGGCAGCGTGAACACACCGCAGGGCCGGTGGGGTCGCAAATGTGCTCACGTCACGCACCGTAGGACCGCGTGTCACTGGTTGACGAGCATTCGGTGCGGTGTGTCGCGAGATCGTCAACCTGTTTATCGCCAGGCCTGTGTCAAAGCTGTCTATGGCCGTCTAGGAGGAGCCGTCGTGGGCGGTTTTCTCCCGGGTCTGCCGCCACTGGGCCAGCAGCCCCCGGGGCACGTCTTCGAGCGTCAGGGCGTAGCAGATGTGATCGCGCCAGGCGCCGTCGATGTGGAGCTGCCGGCGGCGGATCCCCTCCTCGCGGAAGCCGAGCTTCTCCACCACCCGCCGGCTGGCGTGGTTCTCGGGCCTGATGTTCGCCTCCAGGCGGTGCAGGCCGACCGTGAAGAAGCAGTGGTCGACGGCCATCGCGAGCGCCGTGGGAGTGATGCCGCGCCCCGCGAGGGTGCCGCTCACCCAGTAGCCGACCTGGGCGGACCTCGCCGAGCCCCAGACGATCGCGCCCACCGTGAGCTGGCCGGCGAAGGCCCCGCGCCAGGTCACGACCCAGGGCAGCGCGAGGCCCTGCCGCGCCTCACGCCGCAGGGTGCCCACCATGGAGATGTACGGCCCGAGGCCGGTGCGGAACAGCGGGGTCTCGGGGTTGCTCGGCTCCCATGGTCGCAGCCAGTCGGCGTTGCGCAGTCGCGTCTCGCGCCAGGCACTGACATCGCGCAGACGCAGCGGCCTGAGTCCCACCGGTCCCTCGTTCAGGGTCGCCGGCCAGCCGCGAAGTCGATCCACGCGTCAATCATCCCCTGTCCGACCCCGAATTCGCCATGGCGGGGGCCAGACCCACGCCCTGACAGTGCCTTGTCAGTGGCGGGGATGGTCGCCACCACTGATCTGATCGACGGCGTGCCGGAGGATCGGAGCCAGGATGGCCATGCCGTCCCGCACGCCTCCCGAGGACCCGGGAAGGTTGACGATGAGGGTCGTCCCCGCCTGACCTGCGAGCCCGCGCGAGAGGATCGAGGTGGGCACCTTCTCGCGATTGGCCTGCCGTACGGCTTCCGCGATGCCGGGGATCTCGCGCTCGATCACCCGGCCCGTCATCTCCGGGGTGAGGTCCTGCGGGGTCAGCCCGGTGCCTCCGGTGGTGACGATCACGTCGTACCCCTCGCGGACGCCCTCGCGCAGGGCGGCCTCGACGGGCTCACCGTCGGGGACGATCTTCGGGCCGTCCACCTGCTCGCAGCCGGCCTCAGCGAGCAGCTCGGCCAGCAGTTGTCCCGATTTATCGGCGTAAATTCCGGCGGCGGCGCGGTTGGAGGCCGTCACCACCAGCGCCCTCACGGCCGGGTCCAGACGCCGGTCTTCCCACCGGTCTTCTCCTCGACCCGCACATCGGTGATCACCGCCGCCGGATCGACCGCCTTGATCATGTCGATCATCGCCAGGCCCGCGACCGAGACGGCCGTGAGCGCCTCCATCTCCACGCCCGTACGGTCGGCGGTCTTCACCCGGGCGGTGATCTCAACGCCCGAGTCGACCACGACGACCTCCACCTTCACCCCGTGCAGCGCGATCGGGTGGCAGAGCGGGATCAGGTCGGGCGTTCGCTTGGCGCCCTGGATGCCGGCGATGCGGGCGACCCCGATCGCGTCGCCCTTCGGCACCGCGCCGGACCGGAGGATCGCCACGGCCTCCGGTGACAGCAGCACCCGGCCTGTGGCGAGGGCCGTGCGGACGCTGACGTCCTTGGCGGACACGTCCACCATGCGGGCGGCGCCGGACTCGTCGATATGCGTCAGTTCGCTCACAGCGGGATCACCTCCACGGCCGCACCCTCGGGCAGGCCGGTGACATCCTCGGGTACCACGATCAGGGCGTTGGCTCCCGCGAGCGCCGCGAGCTGGTGGGACCCCTGCCCGTGCACGGGGGTCACCACGGCGCTCCCGCCGTCCACGCTGAGCACCCCGCGCAGGAAGGAGCGCCTGCCCGCCGGGGAACGCAACGCCGCCGCGGTGGTGGCGGTCACGGTGGCGGGAGGCCCGGCGGCGACGCCGCGCATCCTGGCGAGCGCGGGCTTCACGTACAGCACGAAAGAGACGTACGAGGAGACGGGATTGCCGGGCAACGTGAAGATCGGCACCCGGCGGTCGCCAAGCAGCCCGAAGCCCTGGGGCATGCCCGGCTGCATGGCGACCTTCTCGAACCGCACGGTGCCCAGCGGCGACAGCGCCTCCTTGACGGGCTCGTACGCGCCCATCGAGATGCCGCCCGTGGTGATCACCGCGTCGGCCTCGCCGAGAAGGCCGTGCAGGGTGGTGAAGAACTCCTGGGGATCGTCGCCCACGGCGCTCCTGCGGAACGCCACCCCGCCCGCCTGCTGGACGGCCGCGACCATGGTGAAGCTGTTGGACTCCCAGATCTGCCCGTGCCCCAGCGGCCTGCCCGGCTCGACCAGCTCGGCGCCGGTGGACAGCACCACCACGCGCGGGCGTGGATGGGCGAGGACCGTACGCCGCCCGACCCCGGCGAGGATGCCGAGCTGGGGCGGGCCGATCACGGTGCCCGCGGCCAGCACGAGGTCGCCGGCCCGGACGTCCTCCCCCGACCTGCGGATGGCGTTGCCCGGCGGCGCCGGCCGGCTGATCGACACCTTGACGGTGCCCCCGTCGGTCCATTCGACGGGCACGACCGCGTCGGCGCCCTCGGGCACGGGCGCCCCGGTCATGATGCGCGTGACGGTTCCCCGCTCGACGACCCGCGACGCGGTGTCGCCCGCGGGCACGTCGACGGTCACCGGCAGCACCACGGGGGCGTCGCCGGTCGCCCCCGCGACATCCCCGGCGTGTACGGCATAGCCGTCCATGGCGGAGTTGTCGAAGGGCGGCAGCGCGACCGGCGAGGTGACGTCCTCGGCCAGGGTGGAGCCGAGCGCCTCCTCCAGGTCGAGCTCGACCGGATCCAGTGGGCGCACCGCGCCGAGGATCTCGGCCAGATGGGCGTCAACCGTCTTCATCGCGTCCATTCGCATCGACCCGTCTGTGGAGGCTTCATCGCATCGAACGGTGCCTTACTTGGGCAGCTCGTCCAGGAACTCGCGCAGCCACGAGATGAACTCGGGCGCGAGATCAGGACGATCAGCGGCGAACTGGACGACCGTGCGGAGGTAGTCGATCTTGTTACCGGTGTCGTAACGGCGCCCACGGAAGAGCACGCCGTGGACCGGGCCGCCCTCGTCCGTGGAACGACCGGCGAGCTCCAGCAGCGCGTCGGTGAGCTGGATCTCCCCGCCACGTCCAGGAGCGGTGTTCTCCAGCACCTCGAACACCGCGGGGTCGATGACATAACGCCCGATGACCGCCCAGTTCGACGGGGCGTCCTCGGGCGCGGGCTTCTCCACGAGCCCCGTGACGCGGACCACGTCGTCCTCGGAGGTCGGCGAGATCGCCGCGCAGCCGTACAGGGAGACCTGCTCCCTCGGCACCTCCATCAGCGCGACGACGCTGCCGCCGTAGGTGTCGCGCACCTCGATCATGCGCTTCAGCAGGTGGTCGCGGTGGTCGATGAGGTCGTCGCCCAGCAGGCAGACGAACGGGTTGTCGCCGACGTGCTGCTTCGCGCACAGGACCGCGTGACCGAGGCCCTTGGGCTCACCCTGCCGCACATAGTGGAAGGTGGCGATCTCCACCGGCTCGAGAACCTGCGAGAGCCGCTCGGAGTCGCCCTTGGCGGCGAGGACCTCCTCCAGCTCGTACGCCCGGTCGAAGTGGTCCTCGATGGAACGCTTGTTCCGGCCTGTCACCATGAGGAGGTCGAGGAGCCCGACCGAGACCGCCTCTTCGACGACATACTGGATGGCCGGCTTGTCGACGATCGGCAGCATCTCTTTGGGGGTCGCCTTGGTCGCCGGCAGGAACCTCGTGCCGAGACCGGCGGCGGGGATGACGACTTTCGTCACTGGATCGTAGTCAGCCATGGGATGCACCTTAATGGAGGGCCGAGTGGACAAAGCGGAGCTGCGCCGGAGGATCGTCGCCGCACGAGCAGGGCTCTCCGATCCGCGCGGCTCGGCGACCGCGATCAGGGAAACGCTACTCGACCAGCCCTGGGTGCAGATGGCCGGGCTGGTCGCGTGCTACTGGTCGGTGGGCACGGAGCCGGCGACGCAGGGCCTGGTGTTCGCCCTCTGGAAGCACGGCGCCACGGTGATACTGCCCGTGCTCAAACCGGACAACGACCTCGACTGGGCGGTGTACGACGGGCCCGACTCGATGGCCCCCGGGCCGCGCGGCGTCATGGAGCCCGTGGACACGCGGCGGGGGGTCGACACCATCCGCACCGCCGCGCTGGTCATCGTGCCCGCGCTGGCCGTCGACCGGTCCAGCGGGGTCAGGCTCGGGCGCGGCGGCGGCTCGTACGACCGGGCGCTGGCGCGGGTCGGCCCGAACGTGCCGACGGTCGCGCTGCTCCACGAGGGCGAGCTGATCGAGGGCATCCCCTCGGAGCCGCACGACCAGGCCGTCTCGATGGCGGCGCTCCCGTCCGGGATCATCACCTTCTGACGCGTCACGGGACGATCGTGAGGTCGTTGAGGCCGCCGCTGTCGTTGAAGTACTCCTCCAGGGTGTCGTTCCTGACCGCCTCGAAGAACGACATACCGGCCTGCTTGTCGAGGCGTACGACGCTGGCGCCCTTGATGGTCGCGGTGCCGATCGTGGGGATGGTGGTGGAGTCGACGGTGTCCGGCCGGATGTCCCTCAGCTCCAGGGCGAGGTCCCGCAGCGTGCTCAGGGTCACGCCCGAGTCGACGCTGACCGCCTTCGTGAGCGCCTCCAGGAAGGCGTTCAGCTTGAACGGATCGGTCAGCAGCTCCTTACTGATGATCTTGTGACCCATCGCGCCGACGAACGCCTGCTGCCGCTTGATGCGGTCGAAGTCGCCCCCCGGCAGGTTGTACCGCTGCCGCACGAACAGGAGCGCCTTCTCACCCTGCAGGTGCACCTGACCCTGCGGCCATGTGATCTTGTTCATCGGGTCGTACACCTTGCGGGCCACGTAGACGTCGACGCCGCCGATCACCTCGGTCATCGCGACGAATCCCTGGAAGTCGAGCGCCGCGAAGTGGTCGATGCGCACCTTGGTGAGGTCTTCGACCGTCTTGATCAGCAGCTTCGGGCCACCGAAGGCGTACGCTGCGTTGATCTTGTTGTTTCCGTGCCCGGGGATACGGACATAAGAGTCGCGGGGGATGCCGATGAGGGTGAGCCGATCCCGGCCGGCCGGGACATGGACGATCATGATCGTGTCGGCCCGCTGGTTGCCCGACTCGCCCGGCCGCTTGTCCGACCCGATGAGCAGCCAGTTCTGCGCCTCCCCGACGGCCTTGACCGGCCGCCCCACGTCCTCGGGGAACGCTCCAGGGATACGCGCGATGTTGCCGTTCAGCGTGATCTGACGCTCCATCACCAGCGCGAACCCCGCCGCGAAGACCATGGCGAAGATGAGCCCCGTAACGATGAGCAGCCGGCGCAGCAGGCGCCGCTTCTTGGGCGGCTCCGCCGGCACGGCCTCCTCGCCACCGGCGGGATCATCCTTCCTCGTGTTCTCCAGAACCGGGGAAGCCTCGTCGGTCACTGCCGTCACCTGATACCCGTCGATATAGCGCCGCTTGTGTCGCGTGTGACGGTAGCTCATAGCAGTTCATCGTGGTAGAGGCCCACACGAATACGACACAATGGACGGAAAACGCGAGATGGGGGGCCGGTGAACCTTAATATCTGGTTGCTCTTCGCGTCCGTCGTCGTCATCGCCGCCATCGCCTCCGTACGGGTGGCCCACCGCACGGGACTGCCGAGCCTGCTGATCTACCTCGGGCTCGGCCTGCTGGTCGGCGAGGCGGGGCTGGGCATCCAGTTCGAGAACGCGCAGCTCGCCCAGCAGATCGGCCTCGCCGCCCTCGCCGTCATCCTTGCCGAGGGCGGCCTCACCACGAACTGGCAGCACGTCCGCCGGCCCGTACCCACCGCGCTGGTGCTCGCCACGGTCGGAGTGGCGATCAGCATCGTCTCCCTCGCCGCCGCGGTGCACTGGCTGCTCAAGATGGACTGGCGTACGGCCCTGCTGCTCGGGGCCATCCTCGCCTCGACCGACGCGGCCGCGGTGTTCTCCGTGCTGCGGCGCCTTCGCCTCCCCCAGCGCCTGTCCGGCATCCTGGAGGCCGAGTCCGGCTTCAACGACGCGCCCACGGTCATCGTCGTCGCCATGTTGAGTCAGGTGAACACACCCCTGCCGAGCGTGGGGCACGTCGTCTTCGACGCGCTCTTCGAGCTCGCGGTCGGGTGCGCGGTGGGCCTCGCGGTCGGCCCCCTCGGGGGATACGCGCTGCGCAGGGTGGCTCTGCCGTCGTCCGGTCTCTACCCCATCGCCGTGCTCGCCCTCGCGTTCATCGCCTACAGCGGCGCGGCCCTGCTGCACGGAAGCGGCTTCCTCGCGGTGTACCTCGCCACGCTCGTCCTCGGCAACACGCGGCTGCCGCACCGGGCGGCGACCCGGGGCTTCGCCGAGGGGGCCGCGTGGCTGGCGCAGATCGGCCTGTTCGTCATGCTCGGCATACTCGCCAGCCCGCACGAGCTGCCCACGGCCGTCGTGCCCGGCCTGATCGCCGGCCTCGTCCTGCTGCTGTTCGCCCGGCCCCTGTCCGTCGTGGTCTCCGCCCTGATCGTACGGCTGGCGCGGGTGGACCGGCTCTCCTGGCGCGAACAGGCGTTCCTGTCCTGGGCGGGACTGCGGGGGGCGGTGCCCATCGTTCTCGCCACCATCCCGTGGGCCACCGGGCTCATCGGTGCCAAGGGGGTGTTCAACGAGGTCTTCGTCATCGTGATCGTCTTCACGATGGTGCAGGGGCCGACGCTGCCGTACCTCGCGCGGATCCTGCGGGTCAACGCGCTCGACGAGGCCCGTGACCTGGGTGTCGAGGCGGCTCCGCTCGAAGAGCTCAACGCCGACCTCCTTCAGATCACCATCCCGCCGGGCTCAGGGCTGCACGGAGTAGAGATCTTCGAGCTCCGCCTGCCCTCGGACGCGGCCGTCACGATGGTCGTACGCGAGGGCCGCTCCTTCGTCCCCGAGGGCTCCACGCGCCTTCGAGCCGAGGACCAGCTCCTGGTCGTCACCACGGCCGCATACAGGCAGACCGTCGAACGCCGCCTCCGAGCGGTGAGCCGCCGGGGCAAACTCGCCGGCTGGTACGGCGAACGCGGCGAGTGACCCTGAGCCGACGTCGCCGGCAGTCTGGTCCCCTGACGTCGGCCCCGGCTCTAACGCATTCGACAGCCCCAGTTCGGTCTCGTCGCCTCGCCGTGCCCCGCTCGGAGGCTCCAGCCCCAATGGAGCTCGCGACCAGGTACGGAGCCGCGCTCGTCACAGCCCGCCGGCTCGTCTCCGCAGAGCCTTTACGGGGCACCCCACAGGGCTTGTGACGGGGATTAGAACCTGCCTGGGTGGCGTTTAGCCTAATCGGCTGCGTACCATTAGCAGTCGCATCGGTAGAGTGCCAGTCTGCGTGAGTCATACTCGGCGTGAGTCATACGAGGAGGAGTGCGTGCCCACCTACCAGTACGCCTGTACCGCTTGCGGTGAAGGGCTCGAGGTCGTCCAGAGATTCAGCGACGACGCGCTGACCACATGCCCGAGCTGCGAGGGCCAACTGCGCAAGGTGTTCTCGGCCGTCGGCATCGTCTTCAAGGGCTCCGGCTTCTATCGGACGGACAACCGCTCGTCCACCGGAAGCTCGACGTCCAGCGGTTCCGCCGCTTCTTCCGGTTCCTCGGTTTCCTCTGGTTCCAGCAGCTCCGGGGACTCCGGCGGCTCCGACTCCGGAACCACCACCTCCACCAAGAAGGAGCCCGCCTCGGCGAGTTCTTCGGCGCCCGCGAGCAGCTCGGCAGCCTGACGACGCCCTGGGTTGTACGGCTCCCGCAGGCCGTACAACCTCGCTTGGACGCCTGCCTTCTCCCATGCACTGGCCGTAGATCTCGGGACCCCGCGTGGCGTTGCCCTCTTCGCGGCGCAAGGCGGACGCGACACCATCAACCCGACCGCCTGCGATGACTGGTCGTCGCAAGTGGCTCGCAGAACCGCACGCGGCCGGTCACAGGGTGCGTTCTAGCGGCCCGGCCTCCCCCATCGCAACGCACCACGACTTCCGCCCCACCGGCGATCTCACGGCCAGGGTTATCCACAGGTCTCGACTCTGATCTCTTCTGCCCGGGCCTGGGGCGCTAGTGTCTGCGCCATGGTCATGAGAGCGGACATCGGGGTCATCGGCGGGTCAGGGTTCTACTCCCTCCTCGATGATGCCGAGGAGATCGACGTCGCCACGCCGTACGGGCCTCCGAGCGACACCATCACTGTGGGCCACATCGGCTCGCGCTCAGTGGCGTTCGTGCCCCGCCACGGCCGCGACCACCGGTTTCCTCCCCATCGCATTCCCTATCGGGCGAACCTCTGGGCGCTTCGCTCCCTCGGCGTGCGCCAGGTGCTGGCACCGAGCGCCGTCGGGTCTCTCCAGGTGCGGTACGGACCGGGCACCCTTGTGATCCCTGACCAGCTCGTCGATCGCACATCGGGCCGGGTGCAGACCTATTACGACGCGAACGGCGCGGTCCACGTCCCGTTCGCCGATCCTTACTGCCCCGTCGGCAGGGCTCTGTCCTGTTCGAAGGCCGAGTCCGGCGGCTGGGATGCCGTCGACGGCGGCACTCTCGTCGTCATCGAAGGCCCCCGCTTCTCCACCAGGGCGGAGTCACGCTGGTTCACCTCCAACGGCTGGTCGATCGTCGGCATGACGGGCTACCCAGAGGCCGTTCTCGCCCGCGAACTGGCCCTCTGCTACACGACGTTGGCCCTCGTCACCGATCATGACGCCGGCGTCGACACGGGTGAGGGCGTCACCCAGGATGAAGTCTTCGCCTTCTTCGCGGCCAACAGCGAGCGCATGCGAGCCCTCGTCGGCTCGGTGGTCGAGGATCTCCCGACGGAGCGCACCTGCCCCTGCGGCGACGTGCTGAACGGCATCAACCTCCCCTTCGAACTCCCCTGACCCCTCCACAACCCCGACTCACCGAACTACGGCCCTCAAGCTCCACACCCCAACTCCAGCCCGCCATGCCTCGCCCTTCGCCCTAGGGCTTCCGCAGGTGACCTGCCCGCCCGCCCGTACGAAGGATCTCGCTAGGGCGCTACCCGAAGCCGCGCCATCGAACTCTGTCCTGAATGTCGACGTACACCTCAGCCGCAGGAGACAGCCATGCGGGCCGCACTACGTGTAGCTCGGATACTCAATCGGCGACGCCGGCTCATGGCCGTCGTCCTCGCGGCCATGGCCGCGGGAAGCATCGGCCTGGCCATGCGTCCAGCTCCCCTCACTGAGGTCCTGGCCGCCGCTCGCGACCTCAGGGCAGGCACGCTGACAGCATCAGACCTGACCGTGGTACGCATTCCGGAAGCAACCGTGCCCGATGGCGCGCTCCGCCCAGGTGCGTCCGTCGCCGGACGTGTCCTGGCCGCACCAGCCCGCCGCGGCGAGCCTCTCACCGACTTACGCCTGCTTGGCCCGGCCCTGGTCGACGCCTACGGCCCCGGCTTGCTGGCGACGCCCGTACGCATCACGGACGCCGGTTCGGCCCGCCTGCTTCGCGTGGGCGATGTCATCGACGTGATCGCAGCCGCCGCCCAGTGGGATGACGCCGCCCTCGATCCGCGGGCGGCCACGGTGGCCCAGGCCGTCACCGTCGTCGCCCTTCCGCGCTCGGCCGACTCGGCCGACTCCATGACGGAAAGCGGCGCTCTCGTCGTTCTGGCCACCACCCCAGAGCAGGCCGCCCGTCTCGCCCGAGCCGGCACGGGTTCACGCCTGTCAATCACCATCCACGGCCACTCCCGATGACTCAGCAGTGATCCGCGCCCGCCCCCTCAATCCAGTCCGAGACCAGACTTGAACGTCCCCAGCGCTGACGATCCGTCATCGCAGGGTCGGGACCAGTCCCGGGAGCGATGCGCCTGCGGTCGCGTCACCGGCACGACGGGCCCCGAAGCGGTGCGACGTGGCCACCAACGGCGAGCTGGTGGCATCCGACGAAGGCGGCGCTGCGTCGACCAGAAAAGATGTGCAACCGATGACGACCGCTACCGGCGACCCCAGCAGCACAGAGCTCGACTAAAGCAGAGAGCCGAGCTTCGGGTCGTACTCCCAGTGCCACGGCTCGAACGGGCTGTGATAGGCCCAGTCGGGGTGCATCCACCCGAACTTCTTGCTGTTGGCCTCAAGCCAGTTGAACTGCACCGAGCGGAAGACGTCGACACCACCGCACAGGTCCACCGCGAGCCCAAGCCCGTGGTTGCTCCGCCCGGGCACCGCCGCGAAGCCCGGCCTGCGGTAGAAGACGGCCTGCTGCTGGCCGAGGCTGCGGTAACTGTCGGTCACGCACATCGGCTTGCCGAACTGCTTCCTGTACGCCTCGTTGAGCGCGACGAAGGCGATCGCCGCGTCCGCCCGCAACTCGCGGCCTGGCTGCTGCAGCGGGCACAGGGCACTCTTGGGCAGCAGCCCGTTGGGGTACTGCGCGGCGGAGCTCACCTGCGTTGGGTCGCACGCCGCCCCCGTACGGCCGCCCTGGTTGACGCGCACGCCGAGCTTGGTCAGCGCCTGGGAGAGCGACTTCACCACCGTCGCCGACCGCTTCCTCAGCGTGTCGATCTCTAGGCCGAGCTGGGCCTCGACCAGCAGCTTCGTCGCCCGAAGGTCCTGCGCCTCGCCGGCCAGCCTCTGCTGCTCCTGGTAGAGCCGCCCCGCGTCGGCCAGGACCTTGTCACGTCCCGAAACGATGTAGGTCATGTCGCTGAGAGCGCGAAGGCTGGTCCCATCGCTTTCGCCGGTGAAGAAGGGCGCCATGTCGCCGCCCGAAGGCTCCTGATACAGGGACTGCACCAGGTCCGCCAGCGGCCTTCGCACCTTGGACATCTCCAGGGTGGCCGTACGCAGCTGCTCCAGCTTGCCCTTGAGCTCCTTGTCGGCCTTCGCCAGCGTCGCCTGCCGCTGCTCCAGTGCCTTGGTGGCTTCTGCCAGCGCCTGGGACGATTTCTCGGCGTCGCGGCGCAATTGCGTCAGATTGCCAGGATCCAGCTCCTGGGGTGCAGCCTGCTGGGTGACCGCCCGCGCCTGCGCCGAGCCCGACGACGTCATGGTGAGCATGGAGACCATCACCATGAGTGCGGCGACCAGGCCCGCCGATCGGGGAGATGGCACGTTACGGACCCCTCCGTTTGCGAACTTGTGACCTGAGCCCGGCACGCACGTTACTACAGCAAGCTGCATAGTCGGACCGAGTCATGCCAGCCGTTACGTACGGATCATGGCATTTATACCTTCTCGCTATCGCACGGTTGGCACAGTTGCCACAGCCCGTTGCCGCGCCACCCAGAAGAACATCCCCGCTGCCACCCGGCCTCCGGCATACCCGCCACGGCCGAACCCACCGTCAACACTCCCAATACCGGCCGCACCGCCAGCCCAGCGAACCTCGCGGCCAACACCCCGGACCCTGCCAACCGCTCCGCGCCCCCACGTCCTGCCGACAGCTCCACGTCCCCAGATTGCCCCGACGGCTCCCCTTCCCCACGCCGTACCGGCGGCCCCGCGTCCCCTCGCCCCACCGACAGCCCCGCGTCCCCAGGTTGCGCCGACGGCTCCGCTTCCTGACGTTTCCTCGGTTGCTCCGCTTCCCCTCGTCTCGCCGTGCGTGCGGCTAGTGAATGCTCCTTCGGCCGCACCGCTCGCCCACGTCCACCTAGGCGTGAGGCTCCTTTACGTCCCCTCGACCCGACCACTTGCCCACGTCCCGCCAGGCGTGTGACCTTTGAACGCCCCCTCGACCCCACCGCTCGCCCAGGTCCCACAGGCGGACCAGCTTGCGCACGTCCCCCCGACCGACCAGCCCGCGCGGGTTTATCGGACGGACCCGCCTGCGCACGTCCCCCCGACCGACCGGCCCGCGCACGTTTATCGGACGGACCCGCTTGCGCATGTCCCGGCGGCGGACCAGCTTGCCTATGCTCCTCAGCTCGCAGGCGTTGTGGTCGTTCCTCTGGGTGTGCCGCTTGTGCA
Source organism: Sphaerisporangium viridialbum (assembly GCF_049674955.1). Lineage (GTDB taxonomy): Bacteria > Actinomycetota > Actinomycetes > Streptosporangiales > Streptosporangiaceae > Sphaerisporangium > Sphaerisporangium viridialbum. The sequence continues at coordinate 9,327,070 of NZ_CP187232.1, forward strand.
CCTTCGTCCGGAACCACGCCCTGCACACGCTCCGCTGGATGCGCCGCTGGCGTGTGATCTGCGGAGGGCACCGCCTGCCCAGGCTCCTCCGGCCGCACGGCGCTCGCGTGATCTTCATGCGACACCGCAGGCGCCCGCTCATCCGGTCGCGCCGCTCGCCCGTGCTTTCCCAGCGGCAACGCCGACGCGCGCTCCTCCCCCGGCAGTGCTCGCCATACATGCCGCCCCGGACGATCGCTCCTCACCCGAGGCCACATCCCCACCGCCTCCGGCACGTCCACCCGTAACGCGCGAGTCAGCCGACCATCGCGATCAGCCTGCGGATACCGTCCGGCCGGTTCCTCATGGCCCACCCGCAGGAGCGGATACATCGACTCCCACCCGCCGACACTCATCCGCGAGACGTCCAGCGCCTCCTCGTCCCCGGAGATCAAAGGAGACGGAATCACACCTTCGTATTCATAATCCGCATGCGGCGGAGCCGGTACCGGAGTCACGAAGACCATGCTGGGGACGCCTTGCCACCTCGACAGCGCCTTCACATTCACCACATGTCCCTGCCGGCCCCGCACGTGCTCCTCATAGCCAGTGAGCTCAGCCACAAGGAGCCCTGCCGCGAGGACCGCAGGCGCCAGCATCGCCGCCACGAGCACACCCGGCCGGACACCCCGGCGCCTCTCAACCTGCATTCGTCGCTCAACGGTCACGCTGCGCGACAGTAGTCACCCAGCGCTACCGTACGTTGCTGGCATGTCAGCCTTTTACCCCAGCTCAGGGCACACATGAGATAGGAGTCGCAAAGCCAAGCCACGCCTCTGCACACATGGTGCTCGCCTTTCGGTACGCTTACACCAGCCCCGCCTCCGTAGCTCAGGGGATAGAGCACCGCTCTCCTAAAGCGGGTGCCGCAGGTTCGAATCCTGCCGGGGGCACTCTCCTGACCAGCCGCTTAGCCCCTGACCTGGGGCTAAGCATGTCCCCTCGCAGCGATCAGATGCAGCCGAGTGCCGTCGTGTACAGCCGTAGGCCAGTGATCGCGAACCATACGCGATCCGCTCTCAACGGCGTTTCCCGAGTGGATGCGGATAACTCAGCTACCCGCGGGGCGAGCTGACGCTTTCACAGGGCGTGACCCTACGGCGAGCACCATGGCGGCGAGGGCGTACTAGACAACCACCACAGGCAGAGCGGTCCTGGAGTTCCCGGTGCTTAGGTAGAAACGCACCTCGCGCATGTCGCTTTCCTGCGGCCGGTTCGGCAGGTCCGCCACCGGGAACCAGCGATAGCAGGCCGTAGACGTCAGTCTCCCGGGTCCGGGCCGCCGAGGTGCGCCACCGGCTGAGCACATAGGTCTGTGCGAATTCCAGGAACGTCAGCCCCGAGGGCGGCTGAGAAGCGGAAGGCCGGCAGTTCGACCCTGCCCCTGACCACATCCTCTGAACAGCCAAAACGCCCCAAAGCTTGATCGCTCCGGGGCGCTTTGTGTTGGCCCTGACGGAGGGTCACGGGGCGGCAAGGGCCTCGGTGGGGGCGAGGCGGGCGGCGCGCCAGGCCGGGTAGATGCCGGCGAAACCGCCGATCACCAGCGTGGCGACCACGCCGCCGACGCCGGCCCACGCGGGCACCACCGCGGGCCAGTTCTGGTACGTCGCGTACGCCCCTGTCACGGCGATCCCCAGCAGTGCGCCGCCGACGCCGCCGAGCGCCGACAGCAGCAGGGATTCGGCGAGGAACTGGATCCTGATATGTCCCCGGGTGGCGCCCAGCGACCGGCGCAGGCCGATCTCCGCGCGCCGTTCGAGCACCGAGATGACCATCGTGTTCGCTACGCCCACGCCGCCGACCAGCAAGGCCACCGCGCCGAGGCCGAGCAGCAGCCCGGTCAAGGCCGTGTCCGTGGCCTGCTTGGCCGCGAGCGCGTCCGACGGCCGCGACACGTCCACCTCGTTCGGGTTCTCCGGGTTGGCGGTGGCGCCCAGGACAGCCTTCACCGCCAGTACGGCGTCGTCCCGCGTACGGGTGTAGACGGTGGTCGGATACCCGTCGAAGCGCAGGGTGGACTTCGCCGCATGCCAGCCGACCAGGGCGGCGAAGTCCAGTTCCGGCGCAAGGACGACCGGGCGCAGGACGCCGACGACGGTGAACCACTGGCCGCCCAGCCACACCTTCACGTCCGGGGTGGCCCTGACGACGCCGAGCCGCTTGGCCGCCGAGGCCCCGAGCACCACGGCGGGGTACCGCACGGTGGCCGCGTTGAGCCACGTCCCGTTGGCCACGCTCGCGCCCACTGTGCCGAGCAGGTCGGTCCGCGCGGCCATCACCGTCAGGTTGCCCGTCTCGCCCGGCGGGACACGGTCACTCCGGTACACGTTGGCGCTGGTCAGCGTCCCCGTGGCCGTCACCGAGAGCACCGGGCCGATCCGGCCTATCATCGCCACCGACTCCTCCGGCAGGTGCGACTGGTCGCCGTGGAGGGTTTGCCCGGGGGACACCCGCAGCAGGTTCGTGCCGAGTGCGGCGAGCTGCCGGTTGAGGCTCTCCCGGCTGGAGCTCGCGATGCCGACCACGCACACCATCGCGGCGATGCCGAGCGCGATGCCGAGCGCGGACAGGAACACCCGCATTGGCCGGGCGCGCAGACCGGCGGCGCCGACGCGGAAGGCGTCCGCGGGCGAAAGACGCGACGGCGCGGTCATGCGACCACCTGCCCGTCGCGTAGGTGCACCAGGCGGTGCAGCCCTGCGGCGAGGTCCCGGTCATGGGTGATCACCACGACGGTGGTGCCGGTGGAGCGCAGGTCCCGCAGCAGCCGCATCACCTCCGCGCCCGAGGTGGAGTCAAGGTTGCCGGTCGGCTCGTCGGCGAGCAGTACGGGCGGATCGCCCACCACCGCGCGGGCGATGGCCACCCGTTGTCTCTCCCCGCCGGAGAGCTCGTGCGGGCGGTGGTCCAGCCGGTGGCCCAGTCCCAGCCGCTCCAGGGTGGCGGCCGCCCGGCGGCGTCGCTCGCGCAGCCGGACGCCGGCGTAGAGCAGGCCGTCGGCCACGTTGTCCACCGCCGGCACGCCCGCCGCGAGGTGGAACTGCTGGAACACGAAGCCGACGGTGCGCCCCCGCAGCGCCGAGAGCCTCCGGTCCGGCAGCCGGGACACGTCGGTTCCGGCGATCGTCACCGTCCCGTTGGTCGGCAGGTCCAGCGCCCCGATGAGATGGAGCATCGTCGACTTGCCCGATCCGGACGGGCCGACGACGCCGACCAGCTCGCCGGCGTCGATCGTCAGCGAGACGTCGCGCAGCGCCTGGAAGCCGCCCGGGTAGGTCTTGCCCACTCCGCTGAGGACGATCATTCGGGCACCCCCACGCGGGTGCCCTCGGTGATGCCGCCACCGCTGACCTCCACCCGGCCGTCGCCGAACATGCCCAGACGCACGGGCACGTACCGGCTGGTGGAGCCGGTCACCACCTGCAGGCCGTAACCACCCTCGGCGAGCACGGCCAGCGCCGAGACGGGGACCGTGAGCACGTCGCGCACGCTGTCCGACACCAGGCTCACGACGACCGGGGCCCGGTCCAGCCGGCCGATCTTGGACTGGTCCCGGAAGGTCACGGTCACGTCGATCGTCGCGGGGCGCTGCTCGTCCGGCCCGGGGGTGGCCACGGTGCCCACCTCGGCGATCCTGCCCTTGGCGGTCTTGCCGTCCGGGAGTTCGACCGTCGCCAGCAGCCCCCGCCTGACCAGGGTTTGCAGCGCCACGTCCAGGGCGATGCTGACTACCTTCGTGGTGCGGGTGTAGGCGAGGATCGGCCCGCTCCCGGGGGTGCCGAGCCGCCCGGTGAGTGACGCCACCCGTATCGCGCCGGGCGCGATCACCACGGACGCGGGGTCGAAGACACCTGTCTGGGTAAGCCCGAGATCCTTCTGCCACCGGCGTACGGCGACCGCCGTGGCCCAGGTGTACCGCCGGTCCACGGTCAGACCCGGGTAGCCGATGGCGGCCAGGTTACGCTCCACCTCCTCGACGTCCCTGCCGACGTCCCCGATGCGCAGCTGCCGGTAGAGCGGAAGCCTGCCGTAGAACAGCGGCACCGGGTCGTCGTCCGCCCGGTAGACCGACCGGCCGCGTTTGATCGTGGCGCCGAGGCGCGGTAGCCAGGTGAGGGTGCCGGAGCCGCGTCCGGCGACGATCACCGACGCCCCGTAGCCCAGCACCCCGTTCACCTGCTGGCTCCGGGTCAAGGTGGTCCGGGTGACCGGAGCGGTGGCGGGTAGCGCCCGGGTGGTGCTCGACGAGGTGGACGGGCTCTTCCCGCCGAAGCCGATCGCGGCGGCCGTCACCACCGCGACCGCCAGCAGAGCCGACCCGCCCACCAGCGCCGTCCGGGTCGGCCGGTTCACTTCCCCTCCTTCTGTTCCTGGGGCAGCTTGTTCTTGCAGGCCTCGATGGCCGCCTTGTAGACCGGGTCGCTGTCGAGCTGGGCCCGGGTGACGTTCGCGAGTCGGCCCTTGATCACCATGTTTCCGTCAACTGCGGCGGGATCGGTCATCTCGATGTCGTGGGCGCGCATGCACACGGCGAAGGCCCGGAGCTGCTCCAGTTCCTTTGGCGGGGGGCCGTTCTCCCGCATCCCCTCCGGGAGGAAGCGCAGGCACGCCTGGTGGGCGGTTCGCCACGCGCGTGCTTGCTCGCCGCTCGGCGGGATGAGCCTGAGAGGTTCGTTCGGGCCGAGATCCGGCATGGTCTGGCCGTGCTCCCGCATGCACCTCACGTAGGCGGCCGGATCGCCGGCCGGGGGTGCGGACGGGCGCGCGCTCGCGGTGCCGCTGGTCGCCGAGGCGATACCTGTGCCCTCGGGGGCCTTGGCGCAGGCGGCGACCGCCAGCCCGCACAGCAGGACGGGGATCACGAGAATTGGTCTCATGCCGTCGAGGTCTACGCCCCGGCCGGTGACAGCACCGCTACGTCCGATGTCGGACCGATGTCATGCCCGGCGACGCAGAATGACCTCATGCGAGTCCTGGTGGTCGAGGATCACGTCACGCTGGCCCATCGGATCGCCGAAGGGCTCCGAGACGCCGGGATGGCGGTCGACGTGGTCACCGACGGAGCGGCCGCCATGGTCGAGGCGGCCGCCACGGCGTACGACGTGATCGTGCTCGACCGGGACCTGCCCGGGGTCCACGGCGACCAGGTGTGCCGGTCGCTGGCCGGTGGCAGGGCCCGCATCCTGATGCTCACCGCGGCGGCCGGGGTCGACGATCGGGTCGACGGGCTGGAGCTGGGCGCCGATGACTACCTGGGCAAGCCGTTCGCCTTCCACGAGCTGGTCGCCCGGGTGCGCGCGCTCGGCCGCCGCGCGCCGTCCGCGCCGCCGATCGTCCGCCGCGGCGACCTGGTCGTGGACCGGGCCCGCCACCGGGCCAGCCGTGGCACCCGCGCGTTGTCGCTCACCCGTAAGGAGTTCGGGATCCTGGAGATGCTCATGGCCGCCGACGGCGGCGTGGTCAGCACCGAGGAGCTGCTGGAGCACGTCTGGGACGCCAACGCCGACCCGTTCAGCAACATCGTCTCGGTCACGATGACCCGGTTACGCCGCAAACTCGGTCCGCCGCCGGTGATCGAGACCGTCGTCGGACGGGGTTACCGGCTGTGACCCGGCCGCGCCTCACCATCCGGGTCCGCCTCACGCTGCTCTACACCGGCCTGTTCGCGGCGTGCGGGGCGATCGTTGTCGCCATCACCTACTTCCTCGTGGCCGGGCTTCCCGAGATCCAAGGCACGGGGACGCGCCCGGCGGACAATGCCGAGCAGTTCCTCACATACTGCAGACAGGCCCTCCGCGTGGACGCCGACCCCGGGCTTCAGGCCAAGTGCGACCTGGCCTACCTGGAAGGCGTCGTGGCCGGCGCGGCGGGCCAGCGCGAGGCGACCCTGTCACACCTGCTGCGGTACTCGCTGATCACCCTCGTGGCGGTCACCCTCCTCGCCGCGCTCGCCGGGTGGATCGTCGCCGGGCGGGTGCTGCGCCCGGTCCACCGCATCACCGCGGCGGCGCGCGCCGCGTCCGAGCACAACCTGTCGGCGCGGGTGTCGCTGACCGGCCCGCGCGACGAGCTGCACGAGCTGGCCGACACCTTCGACGACATGCTCAGCCGCCTGCAGGCGGCGTTCGAGAGCCAGCGGCGGTTCATCGCCAACGCCAGCCACGAGCTGCGCACGCCACTGACCGTCATGCGCGCCACCGTCGACGTCGTCCTCGGCAAGCGGGCACCCACGGAGGCGGAGCTGCTGAGCATGGGCCGGGACGTCCGGGTCGCCGTCGACCAGGCCGAGGCGGTCGTGGGGGCCCTGCTCACCCTGGCGCGGAACGAGCGCGGGCTGAGCGTCCGGGAGAAGGTCGACCTGGCCACCGTGGCCGAGGACGTCCTCGACGAGGCCAGGCTCGGCGACCGCAAGCTGCACACGACAATGGAGCCGGTGGTGACGTGGGGCGACCCCGTGCTGCTGGAACGGCTCGTCGCCAACCTGGTCGACAACGCCATCCGCTACAACCTGCCCGGCGGCGACATCTGGCTCACCACCTCCGCCAGGAACGGGCACGTCACGCTCTCAGTGGCGAACACCGGGCCGGATGTCCCCGCGGACCGGGTCGGCGCCCTGTTCGAGCCCTTCCAGCGCCTGACCGATCGCACCGTGTCCGACGGCTTCGGGCTGGGGCTGGCGATCGTCTCGTCGATCGCGGCCGTGCACGACGGCACGGTCACCGCCGCTCCCCGCCCGGACGGGGGCCTGAGCGTCACTCTGACGGTTCCGGCGGCCGGGTCCGCACCGCGCGAGCAGTCGTCGGATCACGCCCCTTGATTGGGGCGATCCAGGCAGGTGGATCGACCGTGATGGCGGGCCAGAGTTCGCGTGGGAGGTTGTGACCCATGCCCGGATAGAGGAAAGCGACGAGCTCTGCGCTCTGGCCGGCCGTACGCAGCCGGCGTCCGACTGAAAGGCGGACGCCCGACGGCTGGACACTCGACGTTGTGGCCCCGGGCTGGCCCGTTGAGAGCGTGATGCTGTCCTCTGGGGGCGATCTATCAAGGCGAAGCAGGATCATCCTGGTGGCACATACACCGAGAGGATTCCTGCGAACTGCGCACTATCGGCTTCTCACCCAGCGGCAAGACACTTGTGATCGCCTCAAGCTGCACGCTCACCCTATTCACTCGACCTTTGGGAACGGGCTGAAAGGGATACGTATTCGATAACTGTCGAAAGCGTTCCGCTCCGGCTGGCGTGAAATCCCGATACCGACCGTTGTAACTGCGGAGCACAGCCCTTATATCAGACGATATCTAATCAATCGCTACGTACGTACATGTCTTGATCGCTGCGTTGCGCCACGGATGCTGGATAGGGCTCGTTGACGCATGTCCGATGGTGAAGTCGCCCGGCAGTGGCATCCGCCGCGCCGTGTACGGCAGGGACTCAGCGCACAGGCCTGCAAGGCAGGTGGGCAGGTGGTGAGCCGTCTGGCTCGATCTGATCGAACGGAACGACCAACTCGCGCACCCGGAAAGCCGTACGAGCCGTGACCCCCACCGGTCACGGCCCGTACGGCCCGAGTTGCTATTTGATCTTCTAGGTGCGGAAGGTTCAGAGGACGGGGACGCTGGGCAGCGTCGCGTCGACGGACGGGACCTTCTCGAGGTCGGCGCTCACCGCCTTGTCATCCTTCTGCGGCTCCGTGGCGCTCCCGGAGAGGGAGGCCTTGTCATCCTTCTTCGCGGCCTCGGACTTGTGAGCGGTATCCGCGGGCGCCACGCCGACGACGTCCCCGAGGCTCGGTGCTTCCTGCGGGGACACCGCAGAAGGCGCCACGGGGTCGGTCTCCGCACCGGGGACGGGCGGGGTCTGGGGATCGTCGACGGGCTGGCCGGGAAGTTCCGGTGTGGAGTCGAGGCCAGGCGCCGGGTCGGCGTCGGGAGCAGGGACGTCCAGTACGTTCGCCCCGATGTGTTGGATGTCGGTGATCAGGTCGCGGCCGGCGCTCTGCTTGACCACGCTTGGCACCTGAAGATCGGTCAGCGGGTCGCTGACTGCGGGCGTGGTGCTCGACGGGTCCTGGGAGGTCACCGGGGCGGTGACCGCCGGGGCGGTGCTCGACGGGTCCTGGGAGGTCACCGGGGCGGTGCTCGACGGGTCCTGCGAGGTCACCGGGGCGGTGACCGCAGGCGCGGTGCTCGACGACTCCTGCGAGGCCACCGGGTCGTCACCGCCGGGCACCGCTGCGGCCGCGCTGCCCATCCCCAGCCAGACACCGCCCGCTGTGACGGCGGCCAGCGCGAGGACGCCCCGAATATTGCTTGAAGTGCGCATGAAAACTCCCCGAATACGTTTTCGGATGTGAACGAGCACTGAAGGTAGCCCTCGGGGGTTCGCCTTCGGCTGGTCATTCACCCAATGCTGGTGAGTTTCTTACCGGGAGGAACGCGAGGGGTTGTTAACCAACGTGTCAGCAGCCCAAAACGCGAATGTTTACGGGGGCACGGGCAGGCCGAGAGGGATCTCGGCGAGGGCCTCGGCGCCGGGTCTGACGTACCGCAGCGCGGTGCGGAGGTTGTTGTGCCGGGTCTGCACATGATGAGCCGCGGGGGGACTTCGGCGTCGCCGATGTGGGTGGCGGCGCCGGACACGCACCCGGCGAACGAGGTCCTCGGGGCGGTCCACCCACCCGGTGGCCGACTCACGGGCGGAGTCCAGGTCGACGTCGACCGGCTAGGCCGCGGCGGAGAAGTTGGGGGACGGCGGTGGCAGGCGCTCGACGTCGCCAGTTCTACGGCGCAGGTAGAGGGCGGCATGGGAAGGGAGTTGTGTCCCCTGTTCCGCGACGTGGCAGATATCCGCGTCTGCCCCGAGGCGCTGTGCCGGGTCCTGGCCGCTACGACGAAGGGGATGCGATGTCGGGCAGGCGACGGTCTGTCCGGAATCGGCCGCTGTGCCGTGCGGCGATCACCTGCTTGCCATTCCTTGACCTGCTTGCGTCCAGAACCATGATCGACGGCTGGGTAGCGTGGCAGCAGTCACAATCAGTGACTGCAATCGGACAGAAGGATACAAGTATGATTCGCCGACTACTTCTGGTCAGTTCTGCATGTGCCGCTCTCGCCGTCGTAGCACCGGTCGCCGCTTCGGCGGACGCGTCCGCTCCGCACCATCCCGTCAAAGCCGCGCAGGCCGACCAGGGTGGCGACTGGGGTCGTCCCGGAGGCGGCGGCCACTGGGGCGGCGGCTGGGGCGGCGGCTGGGGTCGTCCCGGAGGCGGCGGCCACTGGGGCGGCGGCTGGGGCCGCCCCTGGGGCGGCGGTTACTGGGGGGGCGGTTACTGGGGCGGCTACGTGGGCGGTCCTTACGTGCCCGCCGGTTACCTGCCTGCCGGCTACCTGCCCGGGGGTTACCTGTCCGGGGGTTACCTGTCCGGCGGCGGCGTAATCGTCGCCAATGGCATCGGTAGCGGCTGCGGCGTCTGCGGCTGATCCGGCACCGGTCATGGGGCGACGGTCCGACGAGGAATGTCCTCGGGCAGATCCTTGTCGGGTAGGAAAGCCGTGACCAGTTACACACGCGGGTGATCGCGCCGGGGTCGGCGCGCTCACAGTCAGGCCCGGAGGTCTCGGGCCCTTTTCTGGGTCTCGTTTGTCAGCGAAATTTGCCGACAGGCGAGACCCAGAACGGCGGTGTCGCGCCTCCGCCTCACCGATCGCCCGCGCCTCTCGTACCCCCATGGACACGGCGTCTCACGACTGACGCCTAAGTAGACCCCGGACTTCTTCGAGCTGGTGCGACGCCGCAGGGCCCGCCGCGTGCCGGCTTCCGGCCGTAAGCCCAGCTCAGTGGCCGGCCATGCGGGCCGGCCCGCCGCTTGCCCCGATCCGCCGTTGAGGTTCCCCTTTGGCGTGGACACTCCTGATAATGGATCACGTCCACCGAAGGGTCGGCAAGAAGTCCGTCACTCCTGACGACATCGCCGGCGAACCACTCCCCCGGCTTCCCCGCCCTGACTGGAACGCCTTCTGGCGTATCGACCCCCGACCCGACGGCGGCCGGGCACCCGAAGGCCCCTCGTCGAGGCCCACCTCGCCGGCCACGATCCGCGAGTTGGCGAGCGCCCCCAGTCAGTCTCAGACGTTCGCGAGCGAGCCGATAAGCCCGAGGTTTGACGGCCCTGAGCCCGTCCAGCCACTCGGTCGGCTGCCGGCGCGCCACCGCCTGGACCTCACCGTCGACGTCTCCGGCGAACGGACCTGACCGAGGGAGCTCTCCGAGCCGGCTCAGCCCACCTGCTCAGAGACCAAACGGCTGTGCCCGTGCGCCCCACGGCCGGTTGACCACAGCGGTCCTCGCGGACCACCGCTCCAGGCGCGCGTCCAGGCCGGTACGACCGGACCGCGTTCACCCTCGACCGAACGGGCCGGCAGGCCACTTGCCCGCAAGGACATTGCGGCGCATCCTGGAGCCAGCGTCGCCATGGTGGTCACGTTCGGGGCCGATACCCGCCGGCCATGCCCGGTTCGCGTCCTGTGCCACGGCCGAACGCGGTCGACGCCGGCTCACCAGCCGCCCCGCGCCAGTTGCGGGAAAGCGCCAGAGTCCGCACCGGGCCGAGCGGGATGACGAGTGGTCCGGGCAGCGCCGTTACATGGGGGCGGAGAATCCTCGCCGACCGCCGTGAGAAAGACCACGTCCGGAAATCGGGCAAATGATGCTAAAGTGGCTATTGAGCTGGCCACTTCCTAATAGTCGTCAATTATCAGTTACCTTCCCAAATACCACCTCCACGGACGTGGGCGGGTGTTCTGGCATCCATCTTGTTGACGGGACGGCTACTGGTTTACAGAGGATTGCTCCCTGTCGTCAGGATCTAGCGGGCATCATGAGGGCAGTCACGATGAAAAAAGTCGAGGAGCTGACAACCAAATGCCGCCATGGCGCGTGACAGCCGATCCGTCCCCCACCCCTCTGAGTGACCGCATCCGCGAGCATGTCAAGGACAAGGACCCCAGCATCCGCACGCTCGCCTTGCGGTCGGTGGATCCGGCCACCGGTCAGCATCTCACCGCACAGTGGATAACCGACGTGCTGAGCGGCCGGGTGCCCCGGATGCCCGACCTGTGGCGCCTGGACGCTCTGGCGACGGGCCTCGGCCTGGACCCCGACAGCGTGAAGGCGATGGCCATCACCCAGTGGATCGGATGGGACATCGCCGACGTCCAGACCGGTGCGGGAGAACGCCTGCTCTTCCGTGTGCCCAAGGACTACACCCCTGAGCAGTGCGCACGCCTGGCCGGCGAACTCAACCGAGCGATCAGCGCGGCAGAGTCTGCGACCAATGGGGACGAAGAGAAACAGTGGTTTTCCTGATACACCATCGCCACCAGGGCCGGATGCGTCAAGCTTTCCTGATACACGAGCGGCTGCACGCCGCGCAAACGCTCAGGAAGTAACTGGCAGAGAGGCTACGGTGGATGGGATGATCCGTCCGTCATCGCCGTCACAACCATCGGTGGAGTACCGCCGCATTCCACTGCTGCACGGTTGCCCAGGAGTGATTAACCGCATTTCCCCAGGACACCGGATCATCGCCTATGTCAATGAGATGCAGTTCGGCCCTGAGTTAAAGCTCCCTATGGACGAGATCAGCATGCGAGCGCTCAGCCTGCTCCAACCCGTTGAAGAGACGCGCCCAGTGCCGGCGCTCCGCGTCCGCGTGCGACGAAGCGGAGACCTGGGACGTGAACTCGCGGTCGTCGAGGTCACACCAGAAGGGATCACCGTCGGGGTCGAGAAGACCCTCCTGTCGGAGGACTTGGCGAACTTTCTGAGCGACGCGGGCACCTGGATCTCTCGTGACTTCATCCGCCGGATGACTTGACGGCTCCGATGGCGTCCGCGCCGACCCATCGCGGCACGCAGGTGGGAACCTCAGGAAGACCGTCACTCGGTGGCCCGGACACGGTGTGCGTGTCCGGGCCACCGAGTGACCGATGAGGCCCATCCGGAAGATCGCGACAACCGACCATGAGGTTCACCCGATAACACGGCGGATCGGCCTTGTCGCGTGCGGCGAGTCGGGACAGCTGACGTCGCTGATCCAATTGATGCCCGGCAACGTCGCACCCGGCCACTCAGCTCGAATCCAAGTTCCTATTTGTCATTGCGCGTGTTGGTGTGGGAAACAAAGGAGGCGGAAAGCCATGAACGACACTGTTTATGGCCGCCGAATACCATCAGTGCCGCCTGATCCGAGACGTACATCCAGGCGTACGCGATGCCGTTAGGTCTGAATTGACCATTTTGTCTGGTTGGTGTGCTTGGGCAACGCCCTCGCGTGCCGGGCGCATTAAGCCATGAGGCGTAGGACCGGACGAACGCCCACCTCCATGCGATCAAGCGACGACGAGCGAGCCGCTTGGTTCATGTCGGGATCGACAGTTCGTCGCCGAGCAGCTCGGCCTCGACGGTCTTCCAGCAGCCCGCGTCGTGCTCGTCAACGAACCGGTCGAAGATCCGCTTGATGGCGTGCCGTTCCTTACGCGGGCCGACCATGCGGACCGCACGCTTACGTGGTTCAGGGGACAAGGGCATGAAGGTGCCATGACCCGGTCTACTTAGGGAATCGAGCCTCCCTCAGACCCGGGCGGCTCAACCCTCCCTGTCACTATGGAGCTCTGCCGCGCTGATCGCTCGGTTGAGTTCGCCGGCCAGGCGTGCGCACTGCTCAGGGGTGTAGTCCTTGGGCACACGGAAGAGCAGGCGTTCTCCCGCACCGGTCTGGACGTCGGCGATGTCCCATCCGATCCACTGGGTGATGGCCATCGCCTTCACGCTGTCGGGGTCCAGGCCGAGGCCCGTCGCCAGAGCGTCCAGGCGCCACAGGTCGGGCATCCGGGGCACCCGGCCGCTCAGCACGTCGGTTATCCACTGTGCGGTGAGATGCTGACCGGTGGCCGGATCCACCGACCGCAAGGCGAGCGTGCGGATGCTGGGGTCCTTGTCCTTGACATGCTCGCGGATGCGGTCACTCAGAGGGGTGGGGGACGGATCGGCTGTCACGCCCCATGGCGGCATTTTGTTGTCAGCTCCTCGATTTCTTTTCGGCATGATCGCATCAATGATGGCTGCTAGAGCCTGATGACGAGGAGCAATCCTCTGTGAAACCAGTAGCTGTTCCGTCAACAAGATGGATGACCGGACGGCTCCCATCCTTGGGCTACGTGCATGGAACCTTCCAAATTCACCTGCGCCCGCATGCCCATTCGATTAGAGTCCAACCTGCAGTCGAGTTGTCAGCAAAAAATGATGACGTAGCGATCCGTCGGAGAGGTTGACGATGGCCGGTAAGCCACAGATGCATTTGCGGAGCGCAGCTCTCCTGCGCGCCCTGATGTCCGGACATCGCAGCCCCAGCGTGGCCGAGTTCGCTCGCCGCGCGGCACTCACAAGGCAGTGCATCGACGGTCTGCTCAAGCGAGGCACATGCCGTCGTACCACGGCGGACGCCGTCGCGGCGGCGGCGGGCGTACATACTCTCGATCTGTTCGACCTCGGAATGTCAGCAAAATCTGCTGACAAACACGGGGGCGACAATGCCCGCCGTGCGCGTGCCTGATCCGAGGGTCCGTGCTTTTGATCCTCGGACGGGGATCTCGGCGAAGGCCGGGATACGTACTCGACGCTACGTCGGCTAGGCGGAGCCTAGCGCCATTCCACAAGTCTCATCCTCAGGAAAAGGAGTCGTCTCTTGACGATGCAACGAACTCTCGTCACTGGGTTCCTCGCCGCGTCTGCCCTGGTCGTCCCCGCGGCCGTGGCCACCATGCCCGCAAGCGCGGCGACCACGGCCGCGGCGCAGACGACCAGCAGCGCGTACCACGCGAGCGCGTCGAGCCAGGGCGGGCACAGCAGCCCCCGCGAGCACGGCCCGAACGGTCGCGGGTACGGCGGGCGCGGTTTCGCGCACGTCATGCGCGGTCACAGGTGGGACCCGCCCGGCAACCGGTACGTCCTGGGTGGCCGGACGTACCTCCTGCCCAGCTGCCAGTCCATCGTGAACGATGGCGTGTACATCGCCCCCGGCTGCGGCCAGACCCGTCCCATGTACATCCTGGATGGTCGCCAGTACGACCTGCCAGGTGACTGGTGCGACCAGCCCGCCGGCCTCGACCTGCCCGGCCGCTGGTACGGCCTGCGCGGTCACCGGTACGACCCGCCCGGCAACCGGTACGTCCTGGGTGGCCGGACGTACCTCCTGCCCAGCTGCCAGTCCATCGTGAACGGTGGCGTGTACATCGCCCCCGGCTGCGGGCAGACCCGTCCGGTGTACTACGTGGGCGGTCGCCAGTACGACCTGCCCGGCGACTGGTGCGACCAGCCCATCGGCCTGCCCGGTCGCTGGTACGGCGAGCGCGGCGGCCACAACGGCGGCTGGGGCCACAACGGCGGCTGGGGCCACAACGGCGGCTGGGGCCAGAACGGCGGCTGGGGCCAGAACGGCGGCAACGGCCACAACGGCGGCGGCACCGGCGGCGGCGGTGGCAATGGCGGCGGCGGCACCGGCGGCGGTGGCAATGGCGGCGGCACCGGCGGCACCGGCGGCGGCGGCGGCGGCACCGGCGGCGGCGGCGGCACCGGCGGCACCGGTGGTGGCGGCACCGGTGGTGGCGGGGGCAACGGTGGTGGCGGGGGCCACAACGGCGGCGGCAACGGTGGTGGCGGGGGCCAGCACCGCTGACCGGGGTCTGCGTTAACCGGTGATGTCGCCGCCGGCCGTTCGGACGCCAGTGTGTCCGGGCGGTGAACGTCCCCGCAGGCTCGGGGGCGCGGACAACGACAGAACCGGGACACACGCGGAGGGAGCCCGCCCGCTGAGATCGGCGGGGACATCCTGGATGTCAGTACGCGCCTGGAGTCGAGCCCGTGGCGCGATTGTCTTCCACGGTGAGCCGGACGATCGTCATGCTCCACCGCCAGGCCGGGCATGAGCGCGGGGATGGGCACACGCCGCGGCAGAGCGGCTGCGATGGGGGATCGCAGCCGCTCTATCGGCCGCTCCTGCCCGGGACCGTGACCTCGACCGCCCGGCAGACCACACCACAAGCGCACCACAGCGACTCGGCCAAGCCCGCTCCGCGCGCTTCACTCAGCGACCCGAGCGCGGCTGATCAACATCGCCGCCACTCCGGGTAACCCCGCAGATCTACGCGGCATTCGACCACAAGAGCCTCATCCGCCGGCGACAGACTCCCGGAAACAGGCTCCTGCGATGAAAGGAGTCCCGATGAACGTGCACTGGTGGATCGCGGGGACACTACTACTGGCACTGCTGGCCGCATCAGCCTGGCCCCCCTGGCAGACCATCCTGACCCGATACCAGCAACCCCGCCTCCTCGGCAGCGTCACCGAAATCACCCCCGACGACGCCTCCCCCTACACCCTCACCAGCGTCACCACCGGACTGCGCGACTCCACGCTTATCGTGGCCACCTGGGACCAGATCGCCGCACACGCCGCAAAACGGTCTACAGACACCGACACCGCTTATGTCTGCGTGCTGCAGGGCGTCCGGATGTGGTACTGGCAGCGCGGCCGCATGACCGACGCCATCGCCGACGCATCCGTTGACGATCACCGCCCGCCGCGCACACCGTGACCGAGGGCGATCGGCACACACCCTCACCGTGCGCCGAACCGTAACCATCTACTACGGCAGGACGTGGGTGTGGCCGGTACTCGGAGAGCGGCCGCTACCGAGGTGCAGGTGCGGCTGGGCGCCGCCGTCCTGATCGAAGAGGGATCGAACGACGGGCCGCCCCACCGATGGAGACCTGGCCTCAACCGGAAACCGCACCTGTCGTACCGGCCGCACAAGGAGACCACATGGACAGCAACACATGGGACTGGCATGTCCCCGGCTATACCGAGATCCGCGATCTCGGCATCGGCGTGTCAGGGCGTGTCGTCATGGCGCGCGACGACATCGGCAACGTGCTCGTCGCCATCAAGTACCTCTCCAGCGATCTCTGCGCGAACCCGAACTTCATCTCTCGTCTACGGCATGAGGCTCCCGGACTCGGACTGCTGGACGGCGCGTGCACAGTGCGTTCCTACGGGTATTTCGAAAGCGGCCAAGGCCACGCCGCCATTGTCATGGAACTGGTGGACGGCGTCTCCCTCCGGACCCTGTTGCGCTCCGAGGAACCGACAGGGCCGGCAGCCGCGCTCGTCGTGCTGAAGAGGTCGCTGCTGGGGCTGGCCGCCGCCCATGCCGGCGGCATCGTGCACAGGGACGTCAAGCCGGAGAACATCCTCGTGACGGGCGACGGCGAGAGCAAGCTGGGCGACTTCGGCATCGCCGTCCACTCGGGGGACGGCATCGCCGGGGCCGGCACACCTCCCTACATGGCGCCTGAGCAGTGGTCGGGGTCGCCGGCGTCGCCGGCGACCGACATCTACGCCGCCAGCGTCGTGTTCTTCGAGTGTCTGACCGGCATCAGGCCCTTCCAGGCGCGGAACATCGCAGCGCTCGCCCACATGCACCAGACCGCCGAACCTCCCATCGGGCAGGTTCCCTCGGCATTGCGGAGCCTTGTCAGGCGCGGCCTGGCCAAGCAGGCCGCGGAACGACCGGCGAACGCCGAGGTCTTCCTCGCGGAACTGGAGTCGGTCGCGCTCGACCAGTACGGCCGCGACTGGGAGGATCGCGGTCGACGCCGGCTGGCGAGCCTCACCGGGCTGCTCGCGGACCATGAGCCCTCGCCCCGCCCGTTCCCAGCCGACGTGAAGCCGCCCAGGCCGAGACTCGCGAAGTCGCTGGCCTTCAAGATGGCGATCGGCGTCGTCGGCTGCGCGATGGCCGTCGCCGTGACCACCGTGGTGGTGAGATCGCTCGGCGACACCGACCTTCAGGCGAACACGACCTCGCTGATGCCGCGGCCGCCGTCCTCCGGCACGGGCCTCGACGACGACCCTCCGGATTCCGGCGACCGGGCCGGCCCGGGCGACACGACCGGTCCGCCCGCGGCGGGCAGCACTCCCCCCGCGGCGAAGGCGGTCCTCCCCGGTGAGCCCGACGCCTCGAAGACGCCTGGCACGCTGAGGCCACATGTCGCGCGGAAGCCGTCGCACTCCTCCCTATCCGATCCGGACGGGTACCATCCCAGCTGCGCCGACGAGCCAAGCCGCCCCAGGACACCCGCGCCGAGTCCCACACCGAACCCCGCACCGAGCCCCGTACCGGCGCCCACCGCGCTCATCGCGCCGGCCGAGACGGCGCCGGCGCAACCGACCGCTCTCGCCGGCGATGAAGTCCACGAGTAGGCGACCGAGCGCCCGCCTCCTCCCCGCTGACCGCACCTCGTCTGGATCATCGACGGCCGTCCGGGCCGGTCTGCCGGGAGGGCCGGGACGTGGGTGACGGCGTTCGGCGCGCACTGATGGAGGGCCGGTGCTCAGTGCCTTCGGTGGGATCGGTGATCACCGGCCGCACGGCCCTGTTGCCGTTCTGCGTCGTGGACGCCGACGGAGAGGAACTCGAGCCTGTGAGCGCCTACCTCCGGTACATGATGCTCGGGAACGCCAGTCCCCTGACGTGCCGAAGCTATGCGTTCGGCCTCCTGCGGTGGTACCGGCTGCTGTGGTGCCTTGAGATCGGCTGGGAGCAGGCGACCGAGGCCGAGGTCGCGACGCTGGTGGGCTGGCTGCAGAACGCACGCGATCCAAAGCGGGAACGCAAGCAGACCGAGTCGGGTCCCGCGGGATCGGTGAACCTCAAGACCGGCAAGCCATCACCGCGAGTGGGATATGCCCCGAGAACGATCAATCACGCGCTGACCGTCGTTCATGGCTTCTACTCCTTCCATGGCCGTTCCGGAGATGGTCCGGCGACCAATCCGGTTCCCGACTCCGCCCAGCGATGGCAGGTGCTGGCACACGGTCACTCCCTGGAACTGGAACAGATCGTCCAGCGGGCCCCGCTACGGCAGCAACTGGCGGGGCGAGCGCCACGGCTGATCCCGGACACGCTGTGGGCCGAGCTGTTCGCGGCGATGGCCGACGATCGTGATCGCGCCCTGCTGGCGTTCTACGTCAGCACCGGAGCGCGGGTCAGCGAACTTCTCAGGCTGACCTTGGAGGACATCGACTGGGGCGGTCAGCTCATCTATGTCGTCCCCATGAGAACCAAGCTCCGCCAGCCGATCCCGGCCTCTCCGGACGCCTTTCGCTACCTGGGCCACTATCTGGCGAGCGATGGGCTTCCCGCCCCTGGACAGCCGATCTGGCGGAGCCGCCGCGACGAGTCCCGGCCGATGACGTACTGGGCGATACAACGGGTGCTGCAGCGCGCCAACGAACGGCTGGGCACCGATTGGACTTGGCACGACGCCCATCACACTGCCCTCACCAGGATGGCCGACGACGAGCGCCTCATGCCGGCCGAAGAACCGGCCACCGCGGCACCCGCACCTGAAGAGGACCGGGCATCGAAAGTGGAAACCGTGTACGTGTTCCTACGGGGATCCGGCTGCCGAGTCGTCTACGAAGGGCCGCCCGAACAGGGGTGCCGTTGAAGGGGCCGGTCGAGATCGATGACCTGATCCTCACCTGGCAGGCCCCAGGTGACGACGCCGGAGCTTTGCCGACCGAGGAGTGCGGAATGGCAGGGATCTCGCGGATCACGCGTTTCCTGCCTTGCGGTAAGGGAATTCGGCTTCGCTAAAAGTTAAGCTTCTTAACAATTTCCTTCAACGGGAGGTTGGCATGCACCGCCTGGCCGCGCTTCTCTGCTTACTCGTTCCCCTGTTCCTGGCGGCCCCGGCCAAGGCCGCGGTCACCCCGCTCCAGGTCTACGGATCCTGGCACTGCGGCAATGACGCATGCATATGGGGCGCCGTACGTGACGTGGCCGAGTTCGACCAGAAGAACCACTGGCTGATCGACCGCGGTGATGGCCGTCCCTCGGTGAACGTCGTGGTACTCAGCTTCGTCCACCCGGTCAAGCTGCTGCACAAGACGACCGACGCCCAGACCCTCGACGGCGTGCCGCGCGGCATGACCGCCGACGTCGTCACCTACTTCAAGAGCCGCGGCATCCGGGTGATGTTGTCCATCGGGGGCATCACCTACACCGACGCCTGGAACTCGGCGCTGGCGGAGAACGCGGCCCAGTTCGGGCGCAACGCCGCCGAGGTGGCCCAGCGGCTCGGCGTCGGCATCGAGATCGACTACGAGGAGAACAGCGGGCCCAACCTGGCGGGACTGCAGGCATTCATCGACGCGTACCGCACCGTACTGCCCTACGACGCCACGGGAGCCAACCAGGCCGCGCGCCTGACCATCGACCTGGCGGCGGGCGACCGGTGGCTGATCGACCTCGGGAGGAAGGCCACCGCCGACTGGCTCCGCACCGGCACGCCCGTCCTGGACTACGCCAACGCGATGGTGCCGGCCCGCCAGCCGAGCACCTCCGGCGCGATCGCCAACTGGCAGGAGCACCTCGACGGCAAGCCGACCTACTCCCCGCCGATCCCGCCGCTGGCCCCCGCCAAGTTCACGGGAGCCTTCTACATCGCCGAGGGCAGCAAGCTCCGGCCAGAGTGCGCCAACTTCAGCGCCTCGCTGCAGAACTCCACCGGCACCTTCGTCCAGACGGCCGGCCCGAACGGCGCGGGGACGACGCCGGGCCTGCTCGGCTACATGTTCTGGGCCGCCGAGCGGCCCTCCACCCGTGGCATGACCACCGCGCCGCCCAACGGTTGCGAGGGCGGAGTAGGCGGCGGCGCCACCGCCTACTCCATTCCGATCCCGATGTCGGCCCTGCGGCAAAGCTGAGCACCGCCCCAGGTGCGTCTGAGCCGGGACCTTCAGCCCTATACGAAAAGCAGGTTTCAGGCCGAGCCTTGAGAAAGGGGCTGGGTTCTCGTCCGGCGCGGAGTGCGGCTGCGTGGGACCTTCCCCAGACACCTTCGAGGTCGTTTCGCCCCCAAAGAGCGATAGCGCCACAGAAGGGACGGGGGGAGATGTTCGTCGATCGTCAGGATGCGGGTGTGCAGTTGGCCGGGCGGATGCGAGGGCTGGCCGGTACCGGGGACATCGTGGTCGTGGGACTGCCCCGGGGCGGGGTGCCGGTGGCGTTCGAGGTGGCCCGAGCCCTGGACGCTCCGCTGGATGTGATCCTGGTCCGCAAGCTCGGGGTGCCGTTCCAGCCCGAGCTGGGGTTCGGAGCGATCGGCGAGGGCGGGGTGCGCGTGCTCAACCGCGACATCGTACGGATGGCGGAGCTCACCCAGGAGGAGATGGCCGAGGTCGAGGAGCGTGAGCGGCCCGAACTGCTGCGTCGTGCCAGGCGCTTTCGTGGCGAGCGCCCGCCACTGGACCTGGCCGGCCGGACGGTGATCGTGGTAGATGACGGGATCGCCACCGGTGGCACGGCTCGCGCGGCGTGCCGGGTCGCCCGTTCAGGCGGCGCCTCGCGGGTCGTCCTGGCGGTCCCCGTGGGGGCGCCGAGCACGATCGCGAGCCTGTCGGACGTCGCCGACGAGGTGGTCTGCCTGCAGACCCCTGCCGCCTTTTACGCGATCGGCTCCTGGTATGCCGACTTCACGCAGACCACGGACGACGAGGTGGTCGAACTACTGCGCCGTGCCGCCACCCTGAGGAGCGACAGCCAGGCGGGCACGGCGGACCCGCGTGATCCCCTCTGGGAGGTGGAGGTGGACGCTGGTGGCGTACGGCTGCCCGGTCATCTCGCCGTCCCCGAGGACGCCGCGGGGATCGTGGTGTTCGTCCACGGCAGCGGCAGCGGCCGGTACAGCCCGCGTAACCGGTACGTGGCCTCCGAGCTCAACCGCGCCGGCCTGTCGACGCTCCTGTTCGACCTGCTCACGTTGGAGGAGGAGCTGGATCGGCGCAAGGTGTTCGACATTGAGTTGCTGGCCCGCAGGCTGCTTCAAGTGACGGCCTGGCTGCGTGGCATGCCCGAGGTCGCGGGACTTCCGGTCGGCTACTTCGGCTCCACCACGGGAGCCGCCGCCGCGCTGTGGGCGGCGGCCGAGCCGGGCTGCGATGTCACCGCCGTCGTTTCCCGAGGCGGTCGGCCCGACCTGGCCTCGGCAAGGCTCGGCTCCGTGCGCGCGCCCACGCTGCTGATCGTGGGAGGTCGCGACGAGGTTGTGCTCGGCATCAACCAGGCGGCCCGCGAACGGCTGCGCTGCCAGAACCGGCTTCAGATCGTTCCCGGCGCCACCCACCTGTTCCCAGAGCCGGGAGCGCTCGAAGCCGTCGCGGCTCACGCCCGCGACTGGTTCGCCGCTCACTTCAGGCCACTGCCGGCCGCCACGCCGCCATGCCCGGCTCACTGATCGCCGAACCGGCCGGCTTTCGTCGCATGCCCGGTGAGACCGGAAGGAAGCAGGGGGTGGAGCGTGATGACGCTGCGGATCGTGGCCGGTACGGCCAACCAGGCGCTGGCTCGTGCCGTCGCGGCGGGGCTGTACACCGAGCCGGTGTCATCGGTGGTGGAGCGCTTCCCCGACAGCGAGCTCCGGCCGGTCGTCGACGGCGTGCGCGGTGCCGACGTCTATCTGGTCCAGCCCACGGGGCCGCCCGTGAACGAGCACGTGATGGAGCTCCTGCTGCTGCTCGACGGCTGCCGGCGGGCCGGCGCCGCGCGCATTACCGCCGTCGTGCCGTATTTCGGGTACGCCCGGCAGGACCGCCGTGGGCGAGCCGGAGAGGCCATCGGGATGAGGGTCGTCGCCGACGCGCTGGCCTCGGCCGGAGCGCAGCGGTTGGTCGTGGTTGATCCACATACGGTGGCACTGGAGGCCGTGTGCGCGGTGCCGGTGGAGATGCTCACGGCCGTCCCCGTCCTCGCCGGCGCGCTCGCCGAGCGGGCGCGGGACGATGCGATCGTCGTGGCGCCCGACCTCGGCGCGGTCAAGCTGGCCGAGCGGTACGCCGCGCTGCTGTCGCTGCCGGTGGCGCTGGTCCGCAAGACGCGGCTGACGGGGACCAGCGTCGTGGCCGGGAAACTCGTCGGCGACGTCGTGGGACGCCAGGCGATCGTCGTCGATGACATGATCAGCACCGGAGGAACCATCGAGGCGGCGGTGGAACTCCTGCTCGCGCACGGCGCCGCTCCGGCGGTCGTCGTGGCCGCCACTCACGGGCTGTTCGTGGAGGCGGCGGCGAAGCGGCTCGGCGGCTCCCGGATCCAGAGCCTGCTGGTCACCGACAGCCTCCCGCAGGACGCCTCATCGGCGCTGCCGCTCCAGATCTGCTCGACGGCCCCCCTCCTGGCCGACGCCATCGCCCGCCTGCACCGCGACGAGCCACTCGGCGACCTGCTGATCCACACCTGATGGGGCGCCACTGCACCAAAACGGACTTTCGTCCCATCTATCAGGGTCCATCGCAGGTAGACCGCTCTCTCGCCCCAATTGAATATGAGAGGGGAACTGATGGCCGACAGCCGTGGCCATGTGGTCCCAGGGAGTTCGAGGAGGGACGCGGGAGGTAACAGTGAAAGCAGCAGTTGGTGATCGGCTGATCGTTGAAAGTACCTCTCTGGACAAGCCACGCCGCATCGGTGTCATCGTCGCCCTGTACCACGCCGACGGCTCGCCACCGTACGACGTCCGCTGGCCGGACCAGGAACACCCGTCCATGGTGTTCCCGGGACCCGACGCACATATCGAACATCGAACACCTGCCGGCGGGGGGCCGACGGCCCCCTGATCGACCGGCTCCACCGCCGGGCCCGTCACGGCCCGGCGAGCCGTCAGCCTCCGACGCGGTAGGGGCGCATCATCTCGTTGTCCTCGTGCTCCAGGATGTGGCAGTGCCACACGAACAGGCCGGCCCGGTCGAACGTCGCCTTGATCCGGGTGACCTCGTTCGGGTAGGCGATCACCGTGTCCTTGTATCCCCTCTCCCATCGCTCCGGAGATCGGGCGATGCCGGTGAACGGCTGCCGGTCGACGACCTGGAACGGAACCTCGTGGACATGGATCGGGTGCGCGTCCATGGTGAGGTTGTGGATCTCCCACACCTCGGTGGCACCCACCGCGGGGGTCTCGGTGAGCGGATCGGACCACATCCTCGCCGTCCCGCGTCCGTCGACGGTACCGAGCAGCACCGCCGTCGGTCCGGCACCGGAGACGACCGCGGAGCTCTTTTCCAGCAAAGCGACCTTGCGCGTCTTCGTCGCCGAGCCGAGCGGAGTCGACGAGGGCAGCGTGAGCTGGTCGGGAGGCACGCTGGCATCTCGTCCCACCAGTGACCGCACCACGAACTTCATCACCTGCCCCGTGGTCGCGGGATCCGCCGGCGCGGCCTTGCCGTCTCCGCGGAAGGCCCCGTCGGGCGCTTCGTTGATCAGATACAGCTCCGTACCCGCAGGGAGGCGTGTGAAGTCCACGATCACATCGGCCCGCTCGGCCGGGGCCAGCAGAAGCCTGCCGAGCTCCACGGGCTCTGGCAGGAACCCGCCATCCGAGCCGATCTGCCAGAACGGCAGGGCCGCGGCCACCGGACGCTTCGCCACAGGGTTGGACACGATCTTCAGGTCCAGGAACCGGGAGTTGCAGCCGTTGAGAAACCGGAGGCGGAATCGGCGTGGTTCGACGGCCAGGAACGGCCAGGTGCGGCCGTTGACCATCATGGCGGTGCCGAAGAACTCGGGGTTCCAGATAGGTGATAGATCACTGCCGGGGATGTAGGGACCGGCGAACCGGTCGAACTGCCTACGGCTCCCCGGATAGAAGAGCGAGCCGTCAGCGGCGAACGACCGGTCCTGGATGACGATCGGGATCTCGTGAAACCGCCGGTTCGGTGGGGCTCCGGCCCTGGGCGCCGGTCCCGGCAGAACCGGCGGCGGAAGGTCGGAGGGGCCGCCTCGCAGAAGGTAGAACCCGGCCAGGCCCGCGTAGACGTTGAGCCGGGTCATCCCCAGCGTGTGATCGTGGTACCACATCGTGGCGGCGCGCTGGTCGTTGCCGTAACGGAACTCCGCCGAGCCGGGACGCCACGACGCCCCGTCCCGGCTCGCGGATTCTTCCGCGAAGGGCGCGTACTGGGTGCCTTCGGTCGCGTAGCCGGACGGTATGTTCCTCGCCTGGGGCAGGTACCACGCCTCCGGGTAGCCGTCGCTGTAGTCGGCGCTGTGCCCTCCGTGCAGGTGCGTGACGATCGGCACCGGCCCGCGGTACCGGCCGGGGGTCGAGGTGAACGCGGGACGTGAATCCCGGCCGGAGGCCCCTCCAGGAGGGTTGGCCCAGTGCAGCGTCGGGTCCACGGGAAGCATGTGCGGCAGGTAGTTCCCTTCTGCGTCGACCAGCTCGTTCACCCAGGTCACCCGTACAGGCCGGTCGGCCGTCGCCTCGAAGGTGAACCCCGGGGAGCTGAAGGTCCGCGGGTGCCCGACCGACCCGTACCCCCAGACCGTGGTGGCCGGGCTGCCCGAAGGCAGGATCTGCTGCCGGAAGCGCCGGACGCCGATCGTGTAGCGGTCAACGGAGCCATCCGCCGAGTCGGACGGCATGACCGGCGGGACGGCCAGCGGCGTGACGTATTTGGCGATCGCCACCGGATCCAGCATGCCCCGGAGGATCGCCGCGCCTCCCAGGGCCGGGATCCGCCCAGAGACCAGGAGCACGGTCCCGCCTACCCCTGCCTTCATGAACTGCCGTCTCGTGATCACCCCGGCCCCCTCAGCCATCAAGAGCAGACATGGCGGATAGATCCGGTCATAAAACCCAAAAAAATGTATGCCTTTTAATTGGATAAAAGGTTATTTCTAGCGATATATACCCATCGCTGCTGGCTATATCGATCGCGCCTACCTGGACCGCCCCATGGGCGCGACTGCCCGCGTCTGTGCGGCCGGCCCGAGGTTCACTCGAAATCGACCATGAGTCAGTGCTCTTCCAGCACCTCCGAGCACGGGCGGCGGACGCTTCCCGCCCCGTCCCGTACGAAGCCGAGCCGCATGATCATCTGTGGGAAATCTCCGGAGCACAGGTGGTTGCGGATGAACTCCCGCAGCTCCGGCATTTCCAGCGCCTGCGTGTGGAAGGCCGCGCTGAGCCCGCAGGCGGAGGCGCGGAGTAGGGTGCGTTGCAACGCCTGGCCCGCGGCGAGCCAATCGTGGCGGGTGTCGGTCTCCGTGGTGAGCACGGCCACGAGCCCGGTCGCCGTGGACCTGCGCTGTTCGGTCTCACTGCCCCAGGAGTGTCCCCAGGCGTAGTCACGCTGGGCGAAATGCTGCGGATACGTGCGTCTGCGGGTGATCGGGTAGCCGTGGGCCGGCACGCCGTCCCTGCGGGTGCTGCCCGGAGGCCGCGCCCAGCGGATCAGCTCCAGGCCGAACATGCGGTCCTGGGACTGGATGTCCTGGGCGGCGCTGGTGAGCGCGGCCAGTACGCGCGCCTCGACCTCCGACCGCACAGGCGTCAAGCGGGCCCCCTCGGTGCTCGCCTGGGCCACCAGCGTCTCTGTCACGTGCTCGGCGACACGCGCGGTGGTGAACCCTGCGCGGTGCGTCCGGCGCCGCTCGATCTCCCGACGCAGCGACAAGGTCTGCTCGTCGGCTCCCGCACCCCGCCGTGGCCGGATCGTGGCCAGCAGGAGCGGGCGGTCGGGGTCCGGGAACCGCCGTACCTCGGGCTCGTAGCCGAGCGCGCGAAGGGCGATCCGTACGTTGAACAGCGCGGCGCCGCAGCTGATCAGCATCTGGCGGCCGGTCGCGTCGGCGAACCGCAACTTCCTGTCCGGGTCCGCGCGCAGGCTGATCTCGTCCCCGGAGACGGCGAACGACCACGGCTGGGTGTTGTGCGGCGAAGGCGCCCAGAGTGCGGCCTCGACGACGGCACGCAACGTGCAGGAGATCCCGCCTGCATGGTGAATGTCCATGACCCGCCTCCTAGCCGACCCCACTGCAAGCGTGCCCGCCGCCGTCCGGCATGGTCAGCGATGAAAGTCCCGAAACGCGGGGACCTTGGCCACACTCTTCCGACCGATCGGTCTCAGCGGCCCCCGCTTCCCCCGCCCTTCACCGCTCGCTGGACGGGACCTTCGTCTCTGTCGAAGAGTTCGCCTCCTTGTGAAAACTGGCCTTCGAGACCATGACGCGGTTCGACAGACCAACGGGGGGACGACGAATGGCCAGGGAGGAAACCACCGCGACCGCTGTCACCTCCGGCCTGTCGTCGGCGGAAGCAGCGGCGCGACTGGAACAGGACGGGCGCAACCTGCTGCCCCAGAAGTCACCCGTCCCGTTGTGGCGACGAGTCGCCGCCCAGCTCCGCGACCCGCTGATCCTCGTCCTGCTCGTGGCGGCGGCACTGACCGTCGCCACGGGCGACTGGACCGACATGGCCGTGATCATGTTGGTCATCGTGGTCAACACCTCGGTCGGGGTAGTGCAGGAGGTCCGCGCTGACCGCGCCATCACGGCCCTGTCAGAGCTCACCGCCCCGACGGCGCGCGTGGTCCGTGACGGTTCCCAGGCGCAGGTTCCAGCGGCAGATCTCGTTGTGGGTGATGCTCTGGTGCTGGCCGAGGGGGACATCGTTCCCGCTGATGCCAGGGTGGTGGAGTCGGCGGCCCTTCTCGTCGACGAGTCGGCCCTGACGGGCGAGTCCATGCCGGTGGACAAGAGCGTCGAGCAGGCGGTGTCCTCGGGCACCGTCGTGGTGCGAGGGCGCGGCCGAGCGGTGGTCACCGCGGTGGGGATGTCGAGCGCGACCGGGCGCATAGCGTCCATGATGGTCAAGGGGGCCGGTCTCACTCCGCTACAGCGACGGTTGATGGGAGTCGGCCGCATGCTGGCCGGCGTCACCGTGCTCTTGTGCATGGTCGTGCTGGCCCTCGGCTTGGCCCGCGGCGAACCGGTCGAGCTGATGGTCGTGACCGCGATCAGCCTGGTGGTCGCGGCCGTGCCTGAATCACTGCCCGCGGTCGTGACCCTGAGCCTCGCACTGGGAGCCCGCCGGATGGCCGGCCGCAACGCCCTCGTGCGCAGGCTGCCCGCAGTGGAGACCCTGGGCTCCGTGACCGTTCTGGCCACCGACAAGACCGGCACACTGACCGAGGGCCGGATGGTCGTCCGGCTGCTCTGGACTCCGGCCGAGGAAGCCAGGGTCACCGGCTCCGGCTATGCCCCTGAGGGTGAGATCGTCGAAGACCGGCCTCTGGAGACCGAACGTCTCACCGACCTGCTGGGTGCGGCGGCACTGTGCAACGACGCGCGGCTGTCACAGGACTCCCACGGACAGTGGACGGCGCTGGGCGATCCCACCGAGGCGGCCATGCTCGCCGCCGCCGCCAAGATGGGCCTGGACTCGTCACAGGTGCGGCAGCGGTTCCCCAGAGTCGCCGAGCGGCCCTTCGAGAGCGGCCGCAAGCGCATGACGACCGTTCACCGGCTACCCGGCGGCCGAGCCCGGGTGATCTGCAAGGGCGCACCAGAGGCACTGCTCCAGTCACCGGTCCTGGTCGACGACCCGGCGCTCCTGGCCCGCGCGTCCGAGCGCGCCGACCAACTCGCCCAGGCGGGTTACCGGGTCCTGGCCGTCGCGAGAACCGATCTGGACGTCGTTCCGGAAACCGTCCAGGAGTACGGGCTGACGCTGCTCGGGCTGATCGCGATCCTGGACCCGCCGCGACCCGCGGCAGCCGCCGCCATCGCCGCCTGTGGACGCGCTGGGATCAGATCGGTCATGATCACCGGCGACCACCCGGGTACCGCCCGTGCCATCGCCACTGACCTGGGCATCATCGAAACGGGCGGCCAGGTCGTCGACTGCCGCGACGCCCGCGAACCGGGCCAGGACAGGGCGAGCGTCTACGCCCGGGCCACGCCCCAGCAGAAGCTCGACATCATCCAGAGCATGCGAAATCGCGGCGACACCCTCGCGATGACGGGAGACGGCGTCAACGACGGGCCCGCGCTGAGGCGCGCCGACATCGGCGTGGCGATGGGCGAGCGTGGCACCGAAGTCGCCCGTCAGGCGGCCGACCTGGTGCTGGCCGACGACGACCTGGGCACCGTGGTCGCGGCCGTCGAGGAGGGCCGCCGGGTCTACGCCAACATCCGCCGGTTCCTCGTCTACGGCCTGTCCGGCGGAGCGGCCGAAATCGCCGTCATGCTGCTGGGCCCGTTCGCCGGTCTCACGCTCCCGCTGCTGCCCGCCCAGATACTGTGGATCAACCTGCTCACCCACGGGCTACCGGGCGTTGCCCTGGGCGGCGAGCCCGCCGTACCCGGATCCATGACCAGCCCGCCTCGGCCGACCACCGAGAGCATCCTGGGGGCCGGGCTGTGGCAACGCGTGATCCGGATCGGCGTCGTCCTCACCGCTGTCACCCTCGGCGTCGCCATCTGGGCCCACCAGACCGGACGCCCATGGCAGAGCATGGCCTTCTTCGCCCTTGGCGCCACCCAGCTCGGGGTGGCGATCGGCTCTCGCACTCGGCCGGGCTCGCTGGCCAACCCGATGCTGCTTCTCGCCGTCGCCGGCGCCCTCGTCCTGCAGCTCGCGGGGCTCTACCTCCCGCTGCTCCGTGAACTCCTCGGCACCCAGCCGCTGAGCTTAGGTGACCTGATGATCGTCACCGTACTCTCCACCCTCGGCTACGCCGCCGTACGCCTCGACCGGACCCTGCACCCGAATCCACCGCCCGGCCCGGACGACCGGCCTCGGGCCGAATGTCCCATGGACAAGGGCCCTCGGTCTCTTCGCCCGTGATCCTGGCCACGATTTGATGAAGAGGGATTGTGGCACGAGCGCCGCCTGAGGCGACGCCCGCGATCGAAGGGAGCCGATCATGCACAAGAAGGTGCGGGACGTCATGACCCGGAAGGTCGCGTCCGTCAACGGCAGCACCCCCTTCAAGGACGTCGCCGAAGTGCTCACCGCCCACGGGGTCAGCGCGGTCCCGGTGGTCGACGGTGAGGGGTACGTGATCGGCGTCATCTCGGAGGCCGACCTGCTGTGCAAGGAGGAGTTCAGGCAGCAGTACTACGGCGAGAACTACCGTCCTCCCCTGCGGGCACGGCTCCGCCGGCGCATCGGCCGACCCGGCGCCGCCCCGAAGGACAAGGCGCGCGCCGAAACGGCTGCCGAACTGATGACCGCGCCGGCGATCACCGTCAGGGCGTACGCCAATGTGGTGGCCGCCGCGCGTGCCATGGAGGCGCACAGGGTCAAGCGGCTGCCGGTGGTCGACGAGGAAGGGCGGCTGGAAGGCATCGTCAGCCGCCACGACCTGCTCAAGGTCTTCGCCCGGACCGACGACGACATCGCCGCCGAGATCCGCGACGACATCCTCCAGGGCCCTATGTGGATGGACACCTCAGGAGTTCGCGTCTCGGTGTCGGAGGGGGTCGTGACGCTGAGCGGCCACCTGGCCCGCCACAGCGATGCTCAGACCATCGCGCGGATGACCGAGCGAGTCAACGGTGTGGTCGATGTGCTCGACAAGCTCGAATGGCAGCAGGACGACGCACTGTTCTCCGGCGGCCCGGCCTGAGAACGGCAACGCGGGCGAGCGCCTCGATCGGCTCGCCGAATTGAGCTTGGTCCGCCGCACCTGAAGCGACGTGGGCCGGATCATCTGGATCACTCCATGAGCCTTCGTGGCTCCTTTTCCCCATCGACACCGCCATGCTTCGGTGCGGGCACCACGGCCACCGGGCAGGAAGCGTGGTGCAGCACGGCGTGGCTGGTGGAACCAAGGATCAATCCGGTGAAACCGCCGCGTCCGCGTGATCCGATCACAAGGAGATCGGCCTCGGCCGACGCCTCCAGCAAGACCTGCGCGGGATGTCCCTGTTTCACCTGCCGCAGGACATCGACAGCGGGATGGCGTTCTTGCCATGCCTTCAGCGACTCGGCCAGCAGGCGGGACTCGTCGCCGATCAATGCATCGGGATCGAACGGCATGAATTCGACCGGAACGGAGCAGGCACGGATCGCTCGCAGTCTCGCACCGCGCGCTTCCGCCTCGGCGAAGGCGAACTCGACCACCGCATCGCTCGCAGCCGATCCATCCGTTCCCACCACCACTTCCCCGGACCGGGAAGCCGGTCCGCGCACCACGACGACCGGGCAGGGAGCATGCCCGGAAACTCCCAGAGCGACCGAGCCGAGCAGCAGCCCACGGAAGCCGCCGAGCCCATGGTTGCCCACCACCAGCATGTCGGCGACCGCAGCCGCCCTCAGCAGGGCGTCCCGTGGGTCCCCTGCCAGCAGTTCAGTGCTCACCCGCACCTCGAACGGCTCGGCACCCACGCGTTCCAGCGCCGCCGTCAGGACCTCGGCGGCGCTGTCTCGCATCCAGCGCCCCACCTCGGAGTGCGGCACGTCGTCGGGCATCTCATAAGCCCATTTCGGCATGGCGTGCACGATGTGCACGGGCCGGTCATGCAGTGCTCCCTCCCGCACCGCCCAGCCGACCGCGTCCAGCCCCGAAGGCGACCCGTCCACTCCAACGATGATCATGTGGTTCTCCTTCTGGACCCTGTCCGCGGTCAGCATGCGCCGGCAACCGGTCCTCACACAGCCGCAACCGCTACTCCTCGAGGCGCACGGCTGACGGTCGCGCTGACCACAAGGTCGGCGCCCCCCAACGCTTCGGGCAGTCGCGCCGTCCCATACCTGCTGCCCCAGGAGAAGGCGGAGGTAACACGCAAGCTGGAGACCGACAAGGCGCCCGGCCGATGAAGCGCTGGTCGGTCAGGACGTGAACAAGTGGTGGCAGTGGTGTGCCAGGAAGACGCTCAGGCCGGGAATGGCGGCCACCGCGGCAGGTCCGGCGAGCAGGAGGCCCACGGCCGCAAAGCCGGCGAGGCGTTCACGACGGCTGAGGGGTGCCGCGGGATTGAGCATGCGGTGTACGCGGGTCAGAGCGGTCTCGCCGCCCGCGCCCAGAGCGAAGGCGGGAAACCGGCCGGTGGCCAGCCGTACCAGTGCGGTCGCGATGTGGATGGGTGGGTGGCGGCGGGCGGCCACGTCGTCGGCCAGGAGCTCGACGAGGCGAGCGATCTCGGTCTTGGCCTGCGCGAAAAGCGGTGAGTGAGGAAAGGCCAGGGTGAGGGTCTGCGCGCCGGCCAGGACGAGATGATGCCGCCCGCGCAAGTGCGCCTGCTCGTGGGCCAGCACGGCCGCCACCTCCTCGGGAGCCAACGACCGCAAGGCCCCCGTTGTGATCACGGCACGGCTCTCCCGACCGGGTAGGCAGTAGGCCATCGGCTCGTTGTGATCGACGACAACCGCTCCCAGCTCGCTGTCATGCCTGCCCAGCAAACCGAGCATCTCCGCGTGCTGTCGCCGCTCTCTTCGCGCCCTGAGCAGCACGGCTGCTCCGCAGTAGGCGATACGCGCCGCGACGGCACCTCCCGAGGCCAGGGCGATCCAGACGCCCGTGGACGTGACGGTCGCTCCGTCCGACAGGAATGCGGCGCACGCCTCGAACAGGCCGGCGAGACCATGACCTACCACGGACGCCGGGATGACGGCCGCGAGCACGGCCAGGACCGCGGAAGTCACCACCGACGCGCATGCCGCCTGCCACACGGCGATCGCCAGACGCGGAGCACGCTCGGCCCATCGTCTGCGGCTGAGGAGCCGAGGAAGGGCCACCGTCCCAGCGACCGCGTACAGTCCAAGGGCGACGGCGACGATCATGCGCGGCGTTCCTGGGGCGGATAGACCTTGAGCGCCGCCTCCAACGCGGCCGCTTCCTCGGGCGTCAGCCGCTCAAGAAAGTGCACCAGCGTGGCGGCCTGATTCCCGCCGCTGGCCAGCGTGGTGCGCATCAGCTCGGCGGTGTAGGCCTCCTTGCTGGCGACCGCTTCGTAGACATAGGCGCGAGAGACCGTGTTACGGCGCAGCAGCCCTTTGGTATGCAGCTTGTCCATCACGGTCATGACGGTCGTGTACGCGATCTGCCGGTCGCGGCGGAGGTCTTCGAGTACATCTCGCACGGAGGCGGGCCGGTGATAGGACCACATGCGGTCCATGACCACGGACTCCAGGTCCCCGAGGCCTCGTAGCATGCGCCAACCTCCTCGTGATTACCGGCCGCCATGCTATCGAGGGTCGTAGAACACCACATTCCTCTTTAGTCGCTGGGCAAGGATGCCGGATGCCCAGAGTCTGTCCCTGCCGGTGAAATCGTCGTCGCGCGTCGCGGCTGTCGCGCTCGGGCGACAGCGAGCTCACGGCAGGTCACTTTGGCGGTCTATGTAGCGAGCGCCCTATACGTCCCACTACGGTCTATAGTAGTTTACCGCGAAGTGCCGTAAATAGGGGATTGCGGTCGGCCAATCCGGTGCAGGTCGCTGACACCCTTCAGGGCGGCGTTCTTCGCCGGGTCCCCGCAGGTGACCCGCACAGCGGGAGGCGAAAGGAGCCCTGTGGAGTGGAGGCCCCACAGGTCCCTTCAGGTTCTCATCCTGCTGACCGGCGTCATCAGGGGCCTACTGTCCAGCGCAGTAGTCAGCATCTCGCCGAAGCAAGGTCTACACCGCCGGCGCGAACAGGAGTCGCTGTGCCGCTGTGCAAGCTCCACTGGAAGATCGTTTCCATGGTCGGCACGCTGACTGCCGCCGTGATGCTCATGCCTGCGGGAAGCGCCGTCGCCGAACCCCGCCCCACGGTCGCCCAAGCCAAGGCGCGGCTCGCCAAGCTGGAGGGTCAGGCCGATAAAACAGTCGAGCGCTACAACACGGTCGCCGACGCATACAAAGCGTCCAAGAAGAAGTACGACCGGCTCAACCAGGAGCTCAGCCGGGAGAACAGCAAGGTTCAGGCGTTGCGGGACAGCGTGGTCACCACCGCCTCAGGCATGTATCAGGCCGGAGCCGCGTTGAGCTGGCCGGGCCTGGTGGGCAAGGACGACCCTGCGGGTCTGCTGGCAGGCCTGGCGGTGGGCGACCAGGTGTCGGCCGGGCGTGCGCGGACGCTGGAGGTGTTCGACCTGGCCACACGTACGCTCAGAGATCGCCGGGGCAAGGCCAAGGACGCCTACGACGAGGCCACCAAGCTCCTGGCGGATGTCGCCAAGGAGAAGAAGAAGGTGGAAAAGCTCGTCGGTGAGCAGGAGCGGCTGCTGCGGCGCCTCAACCAGTTCAACGCGGGCGACCCCAACAGCCGCGGCATCCGGTACGACGGGCCCGCATCGGGGAGCGCCAGAGCCGCCCTGCAGTTCGCCTACGCGCAGGTCGGAAAGCCCTACCGGTGGGGCGGCACCGGGCCGAGCTCCTACGACTGCTCCGGCCTCACCCAGGCGGCCTGGGCCAGGGCAGGAGTGAACCTGCCTCGCACCACCTACCAGCAGTGGGCGTGGGGAGCGAGTCGCCGCGTCTCGATGAACGACCTTCAGCCCGGCGACTTGCTGTTCAGCAACGGCCTGGGCCACATGGGCATGTACGCGGGCGACGGAAAGATGGTGCACGCCCCTCGGACGGGTGATGTCATCAAGGTCGTCTCACTCGACGTCTACTGGCGCGGCCGCCTGATCGGCGCCATCCGCCCCTGAAGAGGCGGGACTCCCGAACGCCGCAGCCCGGACGGCATTGATCGCGACGTGCGGCGACCCTCGGAGTCGGCTCCGAGGGTCGCCGCTTTCTACTTGAAGCGGCGTAGCCGCAGGCTGTTGCTGACGACGAAGACCGAGGAGAACGCCATGGCGGCGCCCGCGATCATGGGGTTGAGCAGGCCTGCGGCGGCCAGCGGCAGGGCGGCCACGTTGTAGGCGAAGGCCCAGAACAGGTTGCCCTTGATGGTGCGCAGAGTGCGGCGCGACAGCCGGATGGCGTCGGCCGCCACGCGCAGGTCGCCTCGTACCAGGGTGAGATCGGAGGCCTCGATGGCCGCGTCGGCACCCGTGCCCATGGCCAGGCCCAGGTCGGCCTGGGCGAGGGCCGCGGCGTCGTTGACGCCGTCACCCACCATGGCGACCGTACGGCCTTCGGCCTGCAGTCGCTTGACGACGTCGACCTTGTCGGCCGGGAGCACCTCGGCGATGACCTCGTCGATGCCCACTTCGGCGGCCACCGTCTTGGCGACGGCTTCGTTGTCGCCGGTGAGCAGCACCGGGGTCAGCCCCAGGTCGCGCAACTGACGGATGGCCTCGGCCGAGGTCGGTTTGACGGTGTCGGCGACGACCAGGACCGCGCGGGCCCTGCCGTCCCAGCCGACCGCGACAGCCGTACGGCCGGCCGCCTGCGCCTGGGTGAAAGCCCGCTCAAGTTCGACCGGGAGGTGCTGCGACCAGTCGGCGAGCAGCCGGGGACGGCCCACCAGCACGGCGTGCCCGTCGACGACGCCCTGGACGCCGAGCCCTTCGACGTTGGCGAAGTCCTCGGGGGTGGGCAACTCACCCGCGCGCTCGGCGGCGCCTCGGGCGACCGCCTGGGCGATGGGGTGCTCGGAGGCGTGCTCAAGGGCTCCCGCCAGGCGAAGTACGCGCGCCTGGTCCTCGCCCTCCGCGAGATGCACGTCGGTCAGGGTCATCTTGCCTTCGGTGACCGTACCGGTCTTGTCGAGCACGACGGTGTCGACCGCGCGGGTGGATTCCAGGACCTCGGGCCCCTTGATCAGGATGCCGAGCTGGGCTCCCCGGCCCGTACCGACCAGCAGCGCGGTCGGGGTGGCCAGGCCGAGGGCGCAGGGGCAAGCGATGATCAGTACGGCCACCGCGGCGGTGAACGCGGCGCCGATGCCGTCTCCGGTGCCGAGCCAGAAACCGAGTGTGCCCAGGGCCAGCGCGATCACGATCGGGACGAAGATCCCGGAGATGCGGTCGGCCAGCCGCTGCACCTGAGCCTTGCCGGTCTGCGCCTCCTCCACCAACTTGGCCATCTGGGCGAGCCGGGTGTCCGCGCCGACGCGGGTGGCGCGGACGAGCAGGCGGCCGCCGGCGTTGACGGTCGCGCCGGTGACCGTGTCGCCGGGCCGTACCTCGACCGGGACCGATTCGCCGGTGAGCATCGAGGCGTCGACCGCGGAGGAACCCTCCTCGATCACGCCGTCGGTGGCGATCTTCTCGCCGGGCCGTACGACGAATCGGTCACCCGCGGCAAGTTGGTCGCTGGGGATGCGGATCTCGATGCCGTCACGCAGCACGGCGACGTCCTTGGCGCCGAGCTCCAGCAGGGCCCGCAGCGCGGCGCCGGCGCGGCGCTTGGAGCGGGCCTCGAAGTAGCGCCCGGCCAGGATGAACGCGGTCACCCCGGCGGCGGCCTCCAGGTAGATGTTGCCTGAGCCGTCGGTGCGCTCGATGGTGAACGCGAACGGGTGGGTCATGCCGGGGGTGCCCGCGCTGCCGAAGAACAGCGCCCACAGCGACCAGCCGAGCGCGGCGATCGTGCCGAGCGAGACCAGGGTGTCCATGGTGGCGGCGCCGTGGCGCAGGTTGGTCCACGCGGCCTTGTGGAAAGGCTGGCCCGCGTAGACGACGACCGGCGCGGCGAGGGTGAGCGACAGCCACTGCCATGAGGTGAACTGCAGCGGCGGGATCATCGCCATCGCGATCACGGGCACGGCGAGCACCACGGCGGTGATCAGTCGCCGGCGCAACGGCCGAAGCTCGTCGGCCGGTTCGCCTTCCGGTTCCCCTTGTGTCGCGTCGCTCTTCGGCTCCGGGGGGAGTGCGGCGGTGTAGCCGGTCTTCTCTACTTCGGCGATGAGGTCGTTTGGGTCGATGCCTTGGCGGAAGGTGACCTTGGCCTTTTCCGTCGCGTAGTTGACGGTCGCGGTGACGCCGTCGAGCTTGTTGAGCTTGCGCTCGATCCGGTTGGCGCACGACGCGCAGGTCATGCCGCCGATGGAGAGTTCGACCGAGTCTTGTGCTCTGTCGTCGGTGAGGGAGGACATCACCTGCTCCTTTCTGTCGTCATGCCTGGCGTCAGTGGTCGTGCTCGCCATGGGAGCCGGGTGTGGTGGGGGTGGTCGCCGGCTTCGGGTTCGAGGTCGCGGTCGGTGCCGGGAGTTCGCCGGCGCGGGCGGTGAAGTCCGCGGTTCGCACGGTTCCCTCGTGCTGGAAGTCCAGGAAGAGGCGGTAGTCGCCGCGGCTGGGCACCTCGGCGTAGAAGGTGATCTCCGGACCGGGCTGAGTCTTGCCGTCGCCGGGTTCCCCGTCGGGGTGTACGTGCAGGTAGGCCAGGTCTCCGGCGCGCAGCGCGACCAGGTGGCCGTAGGCGCCGAGGTAGGGCTGCAGGTCGGTCAACGGGTGGCCGTCCTTGCTCACTTTCAGGGTGAGCTCGCTGGCAGTGCCGGGGGTGAGGGTTCCGTCGAGGGTGACGGTGTAGCCGTCGACCGTGGAGGTACGGCTTGCCGTGGGCAGCGCCTTGGGCTTGTAGTCGCCGCCTGCCCGCAGGTCGGTGCCAAGGGTCAGCCCGGTGCCGCCCTCGGGGGCGAAGTCGGCGAACGCCCGGTAGGGGCCCGCTTCGGGCAGCGTCAGCTTCACCGACCACACGCCGTCGTCAGAGAGTTCGGGGTGCAGGTGCTTGAAGGTGCCCAGGTCGCGGGAGACCACGATGAAGTGCAGCTTCTTGCCGTGCTGCACCTGGTAGCCGGTGACCGGGCGGCCGTCGGGGCCCGTGACGGTGAAGCGGAAGTCGGTGGGCTCGCCCGGTGTGATCGTCGTCGTCTCGGGGGTCAGGGTGTAGCCGTCCTGCGACACTTGAAGCCCTCCTGGGATGGATGCCGCGGTCGTCGCCCGGCTCGGAGCCGGCTGTGCGTGGGCTTGGTGACCAGCGGCCGATCGGCTCGGAGATGAGGCCGTGTGTGCTTGGTGGCCGTTCGCGGCGGGTGGTGTCCCGACCGGGCCCACGGCGTGGCCCACTCCGAGAGCTCCACCGAAGATCACGGCGAGTCCGACGGCATAGGCCCCGAGCTTGACGGGCGCGTTCATGACGATCACTCCTTCGTTACGTGTGGTTCTGTGTGCCGGTCAGGAACGGACCAGGCGGGCGATGGCGTCGGAGGCTTCCTTGATCTTCGCCTCGGCCTCGGGGCCGCCCTTGGCGGTGGCGTCGGCCACGCAGTGCGCCAGGTGCTCTTCCAGCAGGGCCAGGGCGAAGGACCGCAGAGCCCGGTTGGCCGCCGACACCTGGGTGAGGATGTCGATGCAGTACTTGTCCTCTTCGACCATCCGCTGCAGCCCGCGCGCCTGCCCCTCGATCCTGCGCAGCCGCTGCAGGTGGTCCTGCTTGGTGTCGGTGTATCCGGCCATTTCCCCCGCCTCCCCTTACTCCCGTTTCATCTGTTCTAACACCCTACCCCCCTAGGGTATTCGCCTGAGATCCGGTTCCCAATCGAGGCGTTAGACGCCGAGCGATTCCGTCTCCACTGCGGCGCCCGTCTGGGCCGCCGGCTTCGGCGTGCGCATGAGCAGCAGGGTGAGCACGGCGCCCAGTGCCGCCACCGCCGCGGCCCCGATGAAGGCTCCCTGGAAGCCGTCAGTGAGACGGGGAAGGTCGCCAAGCTCGGACGCCCCCCGGGATGTGGCGATCGCGGTCATGGCCGCCAGGCCGAGGGCCGAGCCGACCTGGTAGGTGGTGTTGACGATGCCCGAGGCCAGCCCGCTCTCCTCGGGGCGTGCCCCGGACATGGCCGACATCATCGCCGGGATGTAGGCCAGAGACATGCCGACCGCGGCGATCAGCGAGGCGGGCAGCACGTCGGTGGCGAACGCGCCGTCCGGGCGGACCAGGGACAGGCCCGCCACGCCTGCGGCCAGCACCAGCAGGCCGAGGACGATGAGCGGTTTGGCGCCGAAGCGGCCGAGCAGCCGGGCGGTGATGCCGATCATGAAGATCATGATCGCGACGGTCATCGGCAGCAGTGCCGCACCGCTGGGGAAGGCGCCGTAGCCGAGGACCTGCTGCAGGTACAGGTTGAGGAAGTACCACATCGGGATCCACGCACCGCCGAGCAGCGCCATCGCCAGGTTGGCGCTGGCCAGGCCCGGGGTCTTCCAGATGCCGAGCGGCATGAGCGGCTCGCGGACCGTACGCTGGATGACCAGGAAAAGCGCGAGCAGCGCGATCGCGCCGGCCAGTTCCACCAGCGTGGACGGTGAGCTCCAGCCCTGCTCGGGGGCGCGCACGATGGCGTAGACGGCCAGGGCGATGCCCGCGGTGACGGAGATGGCGCCGAGCACGTCGACCGAGCCGCGCCTGCCCTGGACGGCGGGCAGCAGCGCGGGGACGGCGGCCAACGTGGCCAGGCCGATCGGAACGTAGACGATGAACACCCAGGGCCAGCTCAGGTACTCGGTGATGAGGCCGCCGAGGAACACCCCGGCGGTGCCGCCGGCCGGTGCGGCCGCGCCGTACAGGGCCATGGCCCTGCCCAGCTCACGGGGGTTGTGCCCGAAGAGCATCATGAGCAGCGTCATCGAGGCGGGGGCGATGAGCGCGCCGCCGATGCCCTGGACGCCACGGCCGAGGATCTCGATCCAGGCGTTGCCCGCCGCCGCGGCGACGATGGAACCGGCGATCAGGATGATCCATCCGGTGGTGAAGACCCTGCGGGCGCCGAACAGGTCCGACAGCCGGCCGCCGAGCAGCAGCAGGCCGCCGAAGGCGATGACGTAGGCGTTGAACACCCACTGCAGGTTTCCCTGAGAGAAGCCGAGGTCGCGCTGCATGTCCGGCAGCGCCACCCCGATGATGGAGGTGTCCATGATGACCATGAACTGCGCGGCGGCGAGCACGATGAGTGCCTGCCACCTGCGTGGATTGACGGCGTTCATGCCGCACTCCTTGAATTCCGCGCATCCCTCGCAGAGATGGGAGGATGCGATCTGGGGGTTGGATGTGATGTCGAGTCAGGCCGGCCCCGCAGGTGGGCGTGCACGCCAATGCACGCCCACCGCCTGTTTCTGTCCGGGCGAAGCTCTCTAGGACGCGCTGACCGCTGAGGCCTCGGCCAGCGTGTAACCGGCCCGCTCCACCGCCGCCCTGATCTCCGCATCGGAGAATCCCGCTCCGCTGACGGTGACCACGCCGCCGGCCAGCTCGACCGAGACGCCGCTCACGCCGCCGACCCTGCCGATCTCGGCGGAGACCGACGAGACGCAGTGACCGCAGGTCATCCCGTCGACCGTGTAGACGCTGCCGTCCACTGAGGACTTGACGGTCGCGGTGGCGCTGTCATTCGTTCCGCACGCGCATGCCGTGCACATGAGGTTCTCCTTCCGAGTTAACCCCAGGGGGGTATCTTGTCGTCCGGGAACGTAACATACCCCCCAGGGGTTAGCAACCGTATGGTCGTCTCCCCGCGCGCGGTGCTGATCCGCATTCACGTGCACGCGACTTCCGCCTTGATGGCCGAGTTGCCCGGCCGATCCATCGCATCAGGGGGGAATGTTCGCAGGACGGTGGCGGTATTGACCGGGTGGTTCACCGCGATCAGCTAGTCGTCCCCGGGCGGGCCGGACAGGGGCCCACGGGAGGCCGTATCGAGCGGGATGCCGGGTCGCATCGCGCGCAGGCTGGGCCGCCGTGGGGCTTCAATCGCACGGCCTGCGAGGACGGTTACCTATCATGGGGGCCCATGAGGCACCTGCCGCAGTTGACCGCCCGCCCCGCAGGGGTGGGTGCGCGGCTGCTGCTGGTGCTGGCGGTACTGGCCGGGCTGGTGGCGATGCACCATCTAGCGCCGACCGGCGTGATCAGCGAGGGGGCGGCGACGGCCGCCCACCTCCGCACCCACAATGCGACCGCCGAGGCCGTGGACGCGCCGTGTCATCACCAGGCCCGCGACCATCAATGCCACAGCCACGCCGATCTCTGCTGCGCCGCCGCGAGCCTCTCCGGCACACCACTCCTGCCTGCTGTCGCCGCGACCGCGGTGAGAGCGGCCACGGCCACGCCGCCCGCCCACCGGGTGCCCGGGGCGGCGCTGGGCGGCCGGGCGCCGCCGTCTTTGAACCAACTGCAACTGCTGCGCATATAGGCATGCCCGCTGGCGCCGACCGCCTGGAGGCCGGCTGCCCGCTTCGGCACACCCACATTCGCTCATTCAGCGCAGAAAGTTGCACGCCATGACCGCACACCGCTCCTGTCATATCCGCCGGGCCGCCACGGTGGCCGCCCTCGTCGCCGCCACGATGGTGCTCACCGCCTGCGGCGGTGAGCACGGCCCGGGCAACTCCTCGGGCCACATGGCCGCCGTCTCGGCGTCGGCGACGCCGTCGACCTCATTTTCGACCTCGGCTACGGCGCACAACGCCACCGACGTGTCCTTCGCACAGGGAATGATCCCGCACCACCGTCAAGCGGTGCAGATGGCCGACCTCGCCGCCACCCGGGCATCCTCCCCACAGGTCAAGGACCTCGCGGCGGAGATCGGCAAACAGCAGGAGCCGGAAATCGCGACGATGTCCGGATGGCTGACGTCCTGGGGCGAGCAGGTGCCCCAGGACATGCCGGGGATGGACCACTCCGGTCAGGACATGCCAGGGATGATGGGCGCCGGCGAGATGGACCAGCTGTCGAAGGCCTCCGGCAAAGCGTTCGACACCGCGTTCCTGCAGATGATGGTCACCCACCATCAGGGTGCGATCACGATGGCGAAAGCCGAGAGGTCCACCGGCTCCTACCCACCCGCCAAGGACATGGCGAAGGCCATCATCGCTTCGCAGAGCAAGGAGATCGACCAGATGAACTCCCTGCTCGGCGCCGGATAACTCCCGTTCCTGACCGATGCCGGTCCCGCGTGACCATCGCGGGCCCGGCGGTCCGGGAATGAATCCCCTTGCGTCGTATACCCCCCACAGGTATATCGTCGGCATGGATGTCGGGCAGAACAGCCCGTAACGGAAGAGGTAGGACAACGCCATGGACCACTCCGTCCACGACCACAGCGTCCACGGTCACGCCGAGCACGTCAGCGCGCCCGGCGACTCCTCATGGCGCACCGCCGTGCAGGCGACGCTGCACTGTCTGACCGGCTGCGCCATCGGCGAGGTCCTCGGCATGATCATCGGTACCGCGGCCGGACTGCACACGGGCGCCACCGTGGTGCTGTCGATTGCGCTCGCCTTCGTCTTCGGCTACGCGCTCACCATGGCCAGAGGCCGCGGGCATGCCGTCGTCCACGCCTACCACCACTGATCAGCCAATCCGCGGGCACGGAGACGGGACCGGCCGCAGGACCTCCATGGTGTTCGGCCACACCGACGCCGGATCACGGTCGGACGCGAGCGGGCTGATCGACCCC
Organism: Sphaerisporangium viridialbum; assembly: GCF_049674955.1. Classification (GTDB taxonomy): domain Bacteria; phylum Actinomycetota; class Actinomycetes; order Streptosporangiales; family Streptosporangiaceae; genus Sphaerisporangium; species Sphaerisporangium viridialbum. Next base: position 9,368,350 of record NZ_CP187232.1, read on the forward strand.
GATCCGCTCGGCCACTGCGGCCTGGAAGTGAGCACAGCTCGTGAGGTCCTCGTGGTCGCAGTCCAGGGCGCAGTCGATGAGTTCCAGTGAGGCCTGTGCCTGGGCGATACGGTAGGCCAGGTCCCCGCGATGGCGGCGCAGGATCTCGCGTCTGGCGGCCGGGGTGGAAACGGCGATCATCTCGCGGATGTCGTCGAGGCCGAACCCTGCTTCCTTGGCACGCAGGATCACCGCGACGCGATAGAGGTCATCGGGTCCGTAGCGCCGACGTTCTCCTTCCACCCGGGCGGGCGCCAGCAGCCCCATGGACTCCCAGTACCTCAGCACATGCGTCGCCAGTCCGAATCGCTGGGCGATCTCGCCGATGCTCATCACCGCACCGTCTCCGGTTGACTTCATGTCGACATTAAGTCGCATCCTGGCTCACATGTCCAAGACCACCATGACAAAGCAGGCGGCCGACTCGGCAGAGCCGCTTATCCGGCTTCTCGACGCGGCCGATGCCCTCCCGCTCTTCACCGCACTGCGCGCTCGATCATATGAACTGCTTCAGCTCACCACCGGCTCCTTCGTGGTCGATGTCGGCTGTGGAGCCGGTCGCGCGGTCGCCGTTCCTACTGTCGAAGGCGGTTGGCCGGTGGTTCCCTGTCGGGAGGCACCGGCCTGTTGGGTGTCATCCGTTGTGGGTTGTCAGGCCGGACCCGTCGTCGCCTCCGCTCGTCGTGTTCTCCGGGCCGGTGGGGGCGGGGCCAGATGGGCTGGGGATCGGCATGGGGACCGCCTCGCAGGGGGCAACCTCCCCCTCGACCACGCTCAGCGACGTCGCCTGCGGCGCCCGGTCCGGGTGGGCTTGGTCGAAGGAGACCGTCAGGACCAGCGTCCTGCCGGCCGTGGTCTGCCCCTCGCTGATCTGGAAGGCGATTCCCTTGCCATCGTTTCCGATGCCTACCAGCATCCCCCCGCTCCCGGCCGCGGGCTTGCCCCGGGGCTGTTTGCAGGTCTGCCCCGCAGGCAGGTAGTCCACTGCGGCGTTGACCCCGGCGGCGGCAAGCTTGGCCTGCAACTCCTTGGGATCGCGGAACTCGTTGATCTGCACCTCGACCGTTCCGTCCGCGCGCTTGTCCACCGCGAAGGCCGGGGTCCCGGCTCCGCCGTACAGGGTGACCACCACCGTCGCGGCTGCCGCGGTGGCCAGCCCGGCGAGGACCCCGATGCGACCGGCCGGCCGCCGCCGCGCCGGCGATGGCTCCGGGCTCTGCGGGACCGTGCCGCGACCACCTTGACCAGTTCCGCTTCCAGCCGGCCTTCGAAACCACCTCGGTGAACGCGACGGGATCGGTCCCGATCGTCCGCACCGGTGGCTCGGCCCGTGCACCCATCTGCGACTCCCTTCGATCACTCCTACATCGGTGAGTGGTCGGTAGAGGTGAAGGCGTTACCCGAGCAGGTCAGCGAGTGTACGAGCCGCCTGTTAAGCGCGCAGAAGGCGTCGGTCACGATCGCGATCTCCCTAGGTGGTCTTCAACTGCGCGGACATGCCGTCGGAGACCGGCGAAACCCCGATCCCGCGTCGGCGGCCTTCTCGAAGCCTTCCGTCGCGGCGGCCGGTACCCCGGCAGAGGTCAAATCCTGGTCCTACTCAATGTGGGACGTTCCCGGGGCCACCCGGTGAGTTATCGGGGAACTTCTTCTGCCGCACGGCGAGTTGGAGCAGGTGATGAATGGTTTTCCGCTTACGGCGCATCGTGTTGGCCGGCGAAGGTCGACGACAGCGCGACGCGGGGATCCCGGAGCCGGCTTGACCGGCGTGCCGCACCCCGACCCCACCCCTAATCGGGTTGAAAAGCATTTGTTCGAAAGGAAGGATCGATAGAGGTGAATCCCTGATTGATGACTCCGTCATCGCGAGAACATGAGTACGGCATTCTCTGTCAGCGACGAGCGGCAGGCAGAACACGCCGCGAAGGAGTTCCCTTATGCATGTGAATGTCTCGCCCGCCACGCTTTCGCGCCTCCGTACCGCCCTCACCGGCAGGGTGATCGAGCCGGATGACGACGGGTACGACCGGGCACGCGCCGTCTACTACGGCGGGTTCGACCGCCGGCCGTCGGCCGTCATCCGGCCCGCCGATGCCGCCGACGTCGCGCGTGTCATCATGTTCGCCCGCGATACCGGGATAGAACTGGCCGTCCGCGGCGGCGGCCACAGCAACGCCGGCCACAGCGTCTCCGAGGGCGGCATCGTGCTCGACCTCAGAGATATGCGCGCGATAGACATCGATGTCGAAGGACGAACCGCGTGGGCCCAGGGCGGGTTGACCGCGGGCGGGTTCACCGCCGCGGTGGGCGCCCACGGCCTGGCGACCGGCTTCGGCGACACCGGCACCGTGGGCATCGGGGGGATCACCCTCGGAGGCGGCATCGGGTTCCTCGTCCGCAAGCATGGCCTCGCCCTCGACAACCTGCTGGCCGCCGAGATCGTGACCGCGGACGGCGAGCTGCGCCACGTGGACGCGCAGACCCATCCGGACCTGTTCTGGGCCATCCGCGGCGGCGGCGGCAACTTCGGTGTCGTCACCCGCCTGCAGTTCAAGCTGCAGCCGTTGGAGTCGATCGTGGGCGGGATACTGGTCCTTCCCGGGACGGCCGAGGTCATCGCCTCGTTCATCGCCGAGGCGGATGCGGCGCCGGAGGAGCTCTCGACGATCATCAACGTCATGCCCGCGCCCCCGATGCCGTTCCTGCCGGAAGAGTGGCATGGTCAGCTGATCCTCATGGCCTTCATGGCCTACGCCGGCGACAGCGAGGCGGGCGAGCGGGCGCTCGCTCCGTTCCGTGCGCTGGCCACTCCCCTTGCCGACATGCTCCAGACCATGCCCTACTCGGGAATGTTCGCGTCGGAAGAGGAAGAGGACCAGACGACCGCGGTGGCACGGACGATGTTCATCGACACCGTCGACCGAGGCGTGGCCGACACGATCGTCGAGTATCTCGAGTCATCCGACGCGTCGATGCGCGCCGTGCAGCTCCGGGTGCTCGGCGGGGCGATGGCCCGCGTGCCGGTCGACGCGACCGCGTTCGCGCACCGCAACAGCAAGATCATGGTGAACGTCGCGGCGTTCTACGAGCGCCTCGAGGAGCGGGCCATTCGCGAGGCCTGGGTCATCGAGCTCTCGGGGGTCCTCCGTCAGAGCGATGCGGGGGCCTACGTCAACTTCCTTCAGGACGAGAGCATCGATCGGGTCCGCGCCGCGTACCCGGGCGAGACCTGGAACCGGCTCAGGGCGATCAAGGCCGAGTACGACCCGACCAACCTCTTCCGGCTCAACCAGAACATCCCGCCGGCGACCGATTGACCTCACGCGTAACAGCAGCGGAGCGCCGCGGCCTGCCCATGGGTTGAGGGGCAGGCCGTGCTCGCCGCCGCAGGCTCAGGAGGCCGCGGCCAGCTGGTCGGGCGGAATGGGCACACCGTAGTGCGGCAAGCTCCCTACCGGCTCGGATCTGCGTATCGCCTCCTGCACCGACGAAGTCGCGACGATGGCGATGAAGATCGCGCTGACCACGGAGGCGCGTGGCACCCAGTTCCCAGTGGTGAACAGCCAAGCGGTGAGAAGGTAGCCGGCCACCGCGATGGTGAAGCCGGCCAGAACCCTGTAGGTCATGTCCTCGGTGTACGGCAGGAACGCTACCTCGAAGAAGAGACACGCGCCCATGGCCAAGGGCGCGGCGGCCGCCACGAACGCCCAGCGCGGCAGCCTGACGGCCCAGCCGAGCAGGAATCCCAGCGGGAACGGCACGAGTCCCTGGACCACCGTGATCGCGAAGTCGTCTTCCGGGTGGAAGTAGATCCCGATGAGCAGCTCGGCCACCGCGATCACGGCCCCGACCAACGCGGCCCGGCTTAATGCGTTCACATCCCGATTTTTCCATTTAGATCATCCCGGTGGTAGCCCATTCGCAAAGGCGGCGGGGCTACTCGGCGTCCGTGCGGGACGGGGGCGCTTCGTCCCAATCCATGAAGACCACCGGCACCTTGTTGTCCAGCACCACCCGGCCGAGCAGGTCCGCGAGCCTGCCGCGATCGGCTTCGCCGAGGGCCGCCGGGAGCATCTCGACCCGACGGCAGGTCTCGGTGTAGAACCCCTTGGCGAGCTCGTCGCCTGCCGCGGTGAGCGTGACCTGGACCGCACGCCGGTCCTGCGGGTCCGTCTCTCGCCGCACCAGGCCGCGCTCGGCGGTCCGGTCCACCAGGCCCGTGAGGCTCGACTTCGCGAGCCCGAGCACCCCGCCCAGGTCGCTCATGCCGTACGGCCGCGCCATCAGCACGCAGAGCAGTTGGCCCTGCTGTGGGGTCAGCCCGTACTCCCTGGCCGCCTCGGCGTACACGGCGTTCACCAGGAACGAGGAGCGCACCAGCGCGGTGACGACCCCCATGTGCTCATCCGCGGACTTCCCCACTCACCGACCTCCTCGTTGGACTGGCGAGTACGCCCAGCTCCAAGCTAGCACATAGTTCGCTACCCGAACTATCTGGTGTGCCTGCTACCCGGCGGTCAACGGAGAGCAGCGGGCGTGAATGCCGCGCCCGCCGCTCTATGGCCGTCCGGCTATGCCGTAGGCGGCCCCGAAGGTGTCCAGCCGTCCGGATGTCCGGAAGGAACGGCCCCGCTCAAACGACGAGCCTCGCGTAGCCGACCTGCCAGCTCCGCTCCTTGGCGTCGGAGACTCTCTTGTTCACCGCCTTTGTGCTGTGTTGCGTGTAGTAGATTCCTCGCTCGCTCGACGCCGTCTTCTTGGTGACGATCGACATGTGCTCGGGCCCGTTGTGGTTTCCCGGGTCGAAGTCCCAGTACATGATGTCCCCGACGCGCACGTCGGAGAACTTCGACCGCCATTGGATCCGGTGCCGGGCGGTCATGTGGTTCATGCTGTTCGTGACGACGATGAAGGTCTTCGAGTCCTTGCCGACGGGGCTGGCCCAGAACCAGTTGTAAAGGTGCGCTCGTTTCTGCGCCGCGCTGCTCCCGTAGTTCCGGATCTCCCTGGCGCCGCCGCCGAACTTCAGCGCCTTGGACGCGAAGTTCGTGCAGTCGCCGCCCCGCTGCCAGAAGCCGTCGTACTCCTGGTGGCTGTTCCAGTGCTTCAGCGCCCAGTTCGCGATGCCGGACGCGCTCACGGAGTTGACCGAGCTTGAGCCGCCCGGGTCCTCGGTGGGTTCGGGGATGCTCGCGTCCACGTTCATGTCAGCGGTCAGGGACTCGTCCGGGTAGACCTGGGCGTCGGCCGAGTCGCCGTCCGTCTGGCCGACCAGGCCACTGGCGGAGCCGTCGATGTACTGGTCCTGGCCGGTCAGCACGGCCTTGAAGAAGTAGTCCTCGGCGTTCTCCTCTTCCTGGGTGGTCTTCTCGCCGGTCGGGTCGCGCTGGATGCGGGACTGGGCGACGGTCGCGCGGACGGTGGTGGTCCTGCCGTCGGCGGACAGGGAGACGAGAAGGTCGCTCAGTGTGGTCGTCGAGCCCTCCTGTGCTCCGCCGTCCGCGTCCACCGTGGCCTTGCCGGCGAGGAGCGCCTGCTCGTCGGCGAGGAGCAGTGAGTCGAAGCGGTAGCCCTGCGCGTGCGCGCCGATCGCGTCGGAGGCGCTCGCGAAGCGTCCCTCGACGATGCCTTCCCGGCTGTCCAGGTACTGGCTGACCGCGTCGACGTACTCCTGCCGGTCGGGGACGGCCTGGGGTTTCATGGCCGAGCTGGTGCTCCAGGCCCCGTTGCCCTGCTCGTTCTTGGCCCGCACCCGGAAGGAGTACGCCGACCCGTTGGTGAGCCCGGTGACGACGACGCTCGGCTCGGTCGGAGCCAGGGTTCGGACGACGGCCCCGGTGCCGCCGAGGACCTCCAGGTCGAACCCGGTGATCCGCGGGTCGCCCGTTGATTCGGACGGTGGTGCCCAGGTGACCAGCGCGCCTCCGTCACCCGGGCGGACGCTGACGTTCTGCGGTGTCCCGGGAACGGCCGGCGGGACGTAGGCGACCGTGATGGTGAGGGGGGTGGTCGCGCCGGAGGACCCGAAGGTCACCTCCGGTGTCGCCGGGTCATCCGCGCGCAGCGCGAGTTCCGGGAAGCTCTCGCCGTCCTGGCGTGCCGCCTGTACGGAGCCGGTGATGTCGATCTTGGAGTTGGTGAGGTCCGCCTGGGCGAACGGCTCATCCAGCAGCTTGGACGAGACGTCGGCTCCCGTGGCGTCGGCGGCGGGGTCGTCGGTCATCTCGTAGGCCGACACCTTGACCGTCGCCGGGCAGGCGGCGGCACAGGTAGGGGTTCCCAGGTCGAGCGTCGCGGAGGTGATCTCCGAGCCCGCTGGAATCGCGCTCAGATCGGCCTTGAACGAGGAGACCTGACCGCCTCCCACCTGGAAGGCGCTGACATTTCCCAGTTGGCAGGGGTTGCCGCCGCACGCGTCCGTGCCGGACTTAGCGGCGCGTATGGTCAGCACGCCGGCGCCGAGAACCGTGGACCGGGTGGGCTTCTCCGCGCCCGGTTGCGGGGCCGTGAAGGCGACCAGTGCCGTTCGGGCGCTGCAGGTGGTGCCGACGCATGCCTCCATCTGCCACTTGTAGCCGCGTCCGGGGCTGACCAGGCCATCGGCGACCTTCAGGCCTGCGCGCCGGCCGCTCTGCACCGTGCTGGAGGCGACCGGGCTCGGCCCGACAGGGGCGCCGGCGCTGTCGAAGAGGTAGAACCTGCCGGTCAGGGCCTGCCCCGAGGGACGCGAGACCACGCCGGACAGCACCAGTGCGGACGGGTCGCTCAGACCGGTCGCCAGGCCGGATGGGACCTCGGGGACATCGGTCGCCAGGGGCGTCCACGCCGACCAGCCGCTCGCGCCCGTCTGGCTCATCGCCTTGACGCGGAACCGGTACGCCCCGGGGTTCCGCAGGATGCCCGAGGGCACCTTCCAGGTCGCGGTTGCACCGGAGGCGACCCCCTTGGGGCCTTCTGTGGCGATCACATCGCCGCCGCCCGCCTTCGTCATCTCGAACGTGTAGTCCAGCGGCTTGCCGTTCGGATCGGCCGCCTTCGCCGACAACGTGGGGGTGAGGCCGGCGACGCTGTTGACGCCCGGGTCCGACGAGGCCCTGGGCGTCATGTCGAGCCCCGTGGGGACGCCGAGCCGGTAATTGAAGGTGACGCTGAGAGCGGGCTCCTTGTCGCCCTGCGCGCCGGACACGTAGTTCGAGGAGTAGTACCGGCGCCAGGTCGAAGCGTCCTTCTCATTGGCTCCGCGTAGCTGGATGCCGTAGTTCGGCTGCCCGTCGGCCCACGCCTGGACGATGGCATCGGTGTCCCAGTGCATGAAGTCCTGGGGGCAGCTCGCGGCACCGTGCGCGGTCTTCGTGGTCACGGCGCCGGTGGTCGTCGTGGCCGGCTCCGAGCCGTACTTGATGGTGTCGGGATCCCAGGCCCCGGTGACGCGGCGCGCCTGCACGCCCGCGCTGGGATCCACGCACACCGACGACCAGAACGTCCACAGCCGCAGGTCGGTGTCCACGATCGAGGTGCCGCGCAAGTCCTCGACGTGACGGAACTTCAGGTACGAGCGGGCGACGTGGGAGCCGTCGTAGGTGCCGGCCTTCAGCTCGGTCGAACCGCGCTGGGAGTCGGGGATGTCGCTCTGCACCCAGGTGTCGGTCTCCACGGTGAGGGTGCTGGTGGGGTCCACGGTGACGGGGTACTTCACCCGCGGGTCCGCGAGGAAGCCCACGTCCGGCTTCAGCACGAGCACGGCCCCGCCGGCGGTCCGCTCGACCGTCGTGTCGATCGCGGCCTGGTGTACGGGCTCGCCGGACCGTTGATCGGTCGTGGAGTCCCACATGCGGGGGGCGGGAGCCGAGGCCAGCAGCCTGCCCGCCGCGTCCTGCAGATTCAGGCCGTGGTCGGCGGCCTCCAAGAGCGTCAGGCCCTTGGTCGCCACCGGAAGCCTGAGCTCCAGCGGCTCGGTCGGACGCCTGCGCAGGACGAGGGAGTGGCTGAACCCGTTCGGCAACGCCTTCACCGTGAGGTCGGCCCCCGGCACGACGTCCTTGTAGGTCGCCGTGTCCCCCTTGACCCGCGGCGCCGGTAACTTCCTGTCCCAGGAGACCGCGAACGAGCGGTCGGCTCGCCGGACCTCGGCGAACGGCTCGCCCCCACCGCCGGACACCTGCACGTCCGACGCGGTGACCTTCGGACGCAGGCCCGCGTCGCCATCCCGGACCAGGGACGTGTCGATCGGGCGCCAGGTGCCACCGTCCTTGACGCGTACCGGGCCGGGGAACGCCTCCAGGGTGAACGTGCCGTCGGGGTTGGCCCAGATCGACGAGCTCTCGGTCTTCTCGCCCTCCAGCTCCACCCGCGTGCCCTGCGCCTTCGCCGCTCGCGCGGCGGCCACCCGGTCGGACGGGGGCGCCACGTCGTCGGCCACCGCGGCCGGTGGACCGAGCACAGGCGCGGTCAAGGACGCGGCGACCACCAGGGACGCCAGCCCGGCACGCGGTGCGGGAAATATGGATCGGTTGATATCTCGACCCCTTTCTGGGTGATCATCGGTTCCATGGAGGGGCGGACGCGGTCTCGCGACGTTCGCGCCCTGCCACCGGAGTCTCCGGTGACCAGAAACCGGCCCAATTTTCAGCGTGAGCACGGCCGGCGGCGTAGTTCTTTCCATCCCAGCGCAAACTCCCTGGTGGCCGCCGTGCGGACATGCGACGAGGATTCAGGACGGCTGCGCGGCTCCCGTCGGGCGAGCTTGACTCCGGCCTTCGACGGCCTTGTAGATATTTCCGTCCGAGTGCAAAATTGCGGACGGCACGTAAGGGCATGTCGATCGAGGGCGTCCATGGCGCTGAGGATTCACTTCACGGGCGAGGATCTCGCGCGAGTTCGCATCGCCCCTGAATGCGACGCGCTGTGGGAGGTCATGCTCAGCCTCTACAGGTTGCGCCGCCGGGAGCGCACCGTCGTCTTCGGCCAGTGGAAGAACGACACGCTGGCGAAGGCGCCCGCGGCGACCCCGATCCTGACGACCCTGGCGCCGGCGGGTCACGTCCAGCGGAGTGGTGTATGAGTCAGCCTTCGCGGGATCCGTTTCTGCAGGTTAAGCGGTGAGGGTGTCGGGGAGTTGGTGCGCGGTCGGTGTGTCGCTGTTGATGAGTTTCAGGCGTGCTTTGGCCAGGACCTCCACGCCCATGTAGCGGCGGCCCTCGCTCCACTCGTCGGTCTGTTCCGACAGCACCGCACCCACCAGGCGGATGATGGCCGGCCGGTCGGGGAAGATCCCCACCACGTCGGTGCGGCGGCGGATCTCCTTGTTCAGTCGTTCTTGGGGATTGTTGGACCAGATCTGCTTCCAGATCTCTTTGGGGAAGGCGGCAAAGGCCAGCAGGTCCTCCCGGGAGATCTCCAGATGATCGGCGGCAGCCGGGAACTTGACGGCCAGAGCATCGATGACCCACTGGTGCTGGCTCAGCACCGACTCGGGAGTGTCTTGGTCGAAGACGGTGCGCACCAGGGTGGCCACCCACATCTGAGCCGACTTGGGGACGCAGGTCAAAAGGTTGCGCAGGTAGTGGGTGCGGCAGCGTTGCCAGGACGCCCCGGGCAGGCAGGCGCCGACGGCGTCGACCAGCCCGGCGTGCGCGTCGGAGATGACCAGTTGGACGCCGGTCAGGCCGCGGGCGACCAGGCTGCGCAGGAAGGCCAGCCAGCCCGCGCCGTCCTCGCGGCTGGTGACCTCCAGGCCGAGGATCTCCCGCTGCCCGCCTGCGTTGACGGCGGTGGCCACCAGGACGTGCACGTTGATGATCCGTCCGCCCTCGCGGACCTTCTGGGTCAGGGCGTCCAGCCAGAGGAAGGTGTAGGGGCCGGCGTCCAGGGTGCGGGTGCGGAACGCCTCCACTTGCGCATCCAGGGTCTTGGCCATCTGGCTGACCTGGCTTTTGGAGATACCGGCGATGCCGAGTTGCTCGACCAGCTTGTCAACCCGGCGGGTGGAGACTCCTAGCAGGTAGGAGGTGGCCACCACGCTGATCAGTGCCTGCTCGGCCCGGCGGCGGCGTTCCAGCAGCCAGTCGGGAAAGTAGGAGCCCTGCCGTAGTTTCGGGATGGCCAGCTCGATCGTCCCGGCCCGGGTGTCCCAGTCCCGGGCGCGGTAGCCGTTACGAGAGTTGGTGCGCTCGCTACTGCGTTCGCCGTAATCGGCTCCGCATCGGCTGTCGACCTCTGCCGACATCAACGCCTCGGCCATGGTCTTCACCATGGATCGCAACAGATCCGGATCTTGAGCCTCGATCTGCTTCGCCAGCCAGCTTGCGGGGTCCACACTGTCGTTCACGGCCATCGCTTTCTCTCCTTCGATCTTGATGTCGCAATCACGAAGGATCACGCGATGGCCGTCTTCATTTCACGACGCCACGCTGACTACCAGCGGAAACTCTTACACCACACCCGTGGACGCAACCCGCCGGCGCACGGCTACGCCGTCGACTTCCTCACCCCGCGCTCGGAGGCGGGCTCGATGACGGCGGGGGTCGAGGCCCTGCGCGGCACCACTCATGAGCGACTGCTCCGCGATCTGTCGGAGCTGTCGCTGCGGCATCCGGGCAGGCGGCTGCCCGGATGGGTCGACGGCCTGGCCAGGGGCGACCTGGAGACGCTGGGCGCCGTCGCCGACGCGGCCGCCGCCTACTTCCAGGCGTGCCTGTCCCCTTACTGGTCACGCATCCGGGCGCAGGTCGCCCAGGAACGGGCACGCCGTACGCGCATGCTCTCCGACGGCGGCTGGGACGCGGTGTTCTCCACCCTGCACCCGTCGGCGCGGTGGAGCTTCCCGACGCTGGAGCTGTCGTATCCGGCCGACCACGACATCCATCTGAACGGCAGGGGCCTGGTGCTGCAGCCCTCGTTCTTCTGCCGGCAGACCCCCATCACCCTGCGCGACCCCGAGCTGCCTCCGGTGCTGGTCTATCCGATCGAGCACGACCCGACCTGGGCGCACGGCCAGGCTCCCGACCAGCACCCGACCCTGGCGAGCCTGCTCGGTCCCACCCGGGCCCAGGTCCTGGAGACCATCGCCGACGGTGACTGCACGACGGGCGAGCTCGCGCGGCGGCTCGACATTCCCGGCTCGACCGCGAGCCGCCAGGCCACCACGCTGCGCGAGGCCGGCCTCGTGTACAGCCAGCGCCTCGGCCAGTCGGTGATCCACACCATCACGGAGCTGGGCACCGCCCTGCTGGACGGCCGCAGACCCGGCCTGATCGCCTGAAGGCCGGTTGTGATCACCGGGGCTCTGGTGGGAGGCCCGCTGATCGTGCCCGGCCGTTCGGCGAGGCAGCGTCTGGAGAGCCTCGCGCTGGTCGTGCCGGTCGCCCTGGCGGGATTCGGCGGCTACATGATCGGCATGATGGGATGGGTCCCCGCTCAGCGGGGACTGAGCGGGTAGGTCCGACCGTCGAAAGAGCGCTGTGAAACTTACCGACGAACTGGTCGCGCTGCTGCGCGGGCCGAGCATCTGCTATATCGCCACCTCGATGGCCGACGGTTCTCCGCAGGTGACCCAGACGTGGGTCGACACCGACGGCGAGCACGTGCTCATCAACAGCGTCCAGAGCCACGTGAAGACGAGGAACATCGAGCGCGATCCGCGCGTGGCGGTCGCCGTCTCCGACCCGGACGATCCCTCCCGCTACTTCCAGGTGCGCGGGCGGGTGCTCGAGGTCACGACCGAGGGCGCCGTCGACCACATCGAGATGCTCGCCAAGAAGTACCTCGGCACGCCGTACCCCTGGTACGGAGGCCGCGACCAGGTACGCGTGATCTTCGTCATCGAACCCGAGAAGATCAGCGGCATGAGATAGCGCGCCTGTTTCCGGGACCGCTGGTCAAGTCACCGCCTCGAAATGCGGCCGAATGTCGTACGCGACCGGCAAAGCATTTAAAACCCATTAGATCAGGCTATTAATCGCAAAAGGCGGCGGGTGCCCGAGAAAGCAAGTAGTAGTCGAGCAGACCCCTCGGAAACGACCGGAACGGCGGCGCGGACAGTTATTCGCGCCGCCGTCTTACCGTTTCCTGACCTCGGCGATGCCGTGGCCGGCAGTGAAAAGCGACCCCTTAATGCGATGATCTCGGTAGGTCGAGAGGCCTGTGCACGAGATGCCCCATGAATCCACGGGATCTCCGGTGGATTCAGCCGGGAGCTCAAGAAGGGAATTCGAGGATTCATGAAGATCCGCATAGCGTTTGTCGCCACGGCCGTCACGGCCGGGCTGTCGTTCTCTGGATCGGCCGCGTCGGCTGACGCGGCGCACTTCGCATCGGCCGGCTCGGCGGCGCGGTCCGCGGTCGCCGCCACTTCGACGGATTCCGCCTCGCGGCTCACGTGCTCGCGACTCGGATGCGGCGACGTGACGTGTCCGCCCGGCTACGTCTGCGTGTACTCGCCCAAGCAGTGCTTCGCGGCGCCGTGCCCGCAGTACGACTGCGTCCCGGCCAACAACGGCGTCCCCGGGGGCTGGCCGTACGACATCAACTCCTGGCCGTACTCGGTGCCGTGGGACTCCTACGGGTGGTACAAGAACTACCTGATCACCCCATACCCGCGTTCGTACCCGTATCCGCGGCCTTACCCGTACCCGCACCCGCGTCCCTATCCGGGCCCGCACCCCTACCCGGGCCCGCGTCCCGGACCCCATCCCCTTCCGCGCCCCGTGCCGCCCCACGGCGGGCCTCGCCCCGTGCACCAGGAGCCCATCCAGCCGCTGCAGGGCGGCCAGGCGCCGGCGTTCCCAGGTCAGGGACCCGGACTCGGCGGGCAGCCCCCGTCGTTCCCAGGTCAGGGACCCGGACTCGGTGGACAGCCCCCGGCGTTCCCGGGGCAGGGACCCGGACTCGGCGGGCAGCCCCCGGCGTTCCCGGGGCAGCCACCGGCGTTCCCGGGTCAGGCGCCCGGACTCGGCGGCCATGCACCGAACGTCAACCCGGGTGCCGGTGCCACGCCGGGTGGACCGCGATAACCCAGTAGGTGATCGAGTGATCTCGGCGCCGGTACGGCTGGCCATCGGCCGGCCGTGCCGGCGCCGGTGTTTCCCGGTACCGAAGGGCCGCTTCTTGGGACCGAAGGGCCGCCTTCCCCCGATGAATCCGCAGGGCCCGTGAATCGGAAAGCCCGGCACAGAAGCGACTGGCACGCGAAAAGGCGACGCAACCACGGGCCGAAGTCCGGGAAGCGCCGCCTTTGTCGTTATGACGCGAGTCAGAGGCCGAGGCCAAGACCCAGGCCAAGGCCCAGGCCAAGGCCGCGACCGCCGCCGGAGCCCACGCCGATCCCGTAGCCGCCGCCGGAGCCGTACCCAGCGCCGTAGCCGTAGCCACCGCCGTAGCCGCCGCCGTAACCGACGCCGACGCCGTAGCCGCCGCCGTAACCGCCGCCGTAACCGACGCCGAGGCCATAGCCGTAGCCACCGCCGAGGCCATAGCCGTAGCCACCGCCGAGGCCGTAGCCGCAGCCGCCACCGACGACCGTGGGAACGACGGTGGGGACGACCGTGGGGCCGCAGGGGCAGCAGTCGGCCTTGGCGCTCTTGGAGATCTTCGCTGGCTTGGCCGCGTCGGCGGAGGCCATGGCGGCAGGAGCGATGACGGCCATGCCGGCGCATGCCGAAATGACCAGAAGACGGCGAATCATGTGTGACTTCTCCCTGTACGAATCATCGCCCCGGACGTCCATTAACAGACCTCCCGTTCAGCGATGATTACTGAATGTGACCGCTCAGAGAGTACCCAATGGCTGAACACGTATAAGGGCGGAGAACAGTCAGACGGCGGCAATGATTAAGGGTCGACGATCAAATGAACCTGAGTTAACCGCAATGTCGATCCGTACGTTTTACACCGGATCCGTACCCGCCTTTTTGCCCGATTCCCGGGTCGTGGACCCACGCGCCGGATGACCTGAGCGGGCAGGATGTCATCGGGGCCGGCAGGAGGCCACGACCGCACGGGCGGCTTTGCCTGGCAGCGCCATAAAACCCCAATGCCGCGACACCGCCGATGAACACCGCGATATCCGCGAATAAGAGCCATAAGGCAAGAACGTCGCCTCCAGGACGTCCCGGCGGTCCGGCGAACGGCCACGCTGACGCGACTTTGACCCCACCTCCGATCAGTCACAGAGAGTAACAATGATCGTTTTGGGTAGTTGATCATTAATTTCCGTAGTCAGCCGACTGTCTCTCAGCAGGACAGCCGACCAGCGAGAGGGCCACGATGAGAATCCGTTCCACCTCGAATGTGCCCAGTGGCATGAGACGGCTTGCGGGCGTCCTGCTGGTACTCAGCCCGCTGATGGCCATCGGCCCGCCCGCGCAGGCGACCCCGGCGCGGCAGCCGGTGAAGGTCACCTGGGCACCCGCCACCAGCGCCATCCCGGGGCAGTACATCGTCAGGTTCAAGCCCGGTGCCAGGACGTCCGACGTCACTCTCCCCGCCGGCGTGCACCCGCTCTACGTGTACCAGAAGGTCGTCGACGGCTTCGCGGCGCGGCTGACGCCCGCCCAGCTCAGCGAGCTGCGCGCCCGTCCCGCTGTCAGCGCGATCGAGGAGGACGCGATCGCCACCGCCCTCGACCCGCCGGTCCGGCAGGCGGGCACCGTGCGGCGCGTCCCCCCGACGGCGCCCACGACCTCATGGGGACTCGACCGCATCGACCAGCGCCGCCTCCCGCTCAACCGGACCTTCACCGTCGCGCACACCGGCGCGGGAGTGACCGCGTACATCATCGACACCGGCCTCGACAGGTCCAACAGCGAGTTCACCGGCCGCGTCGTCACCGGCTACAGCAGTGTCGGCGACGGCAACGGCACCAGCGACTGCGTGGGCCACGGCACCATGGTGGCCGGCATCGTCGGCGGCACGACCTGGGGGGTGGCGCGGGGCGTGAAGATCTCCCCGGTGCGCGTCCTGGGTTGCGACGGCACCGGCGCCTACTCCGGGATCATCGCGGGGTTCGACTGGGTGGCGCGCAACGCCGTCAAGCCGGCGGTGGCGAACGCCTCGCTCGGCGGGCCCCGATCGGACGCGGCCAACGCCGCGGCCGGCGCGCTGGCCGACGCGGGAGTGTCGGTGAGCGTCGCCGCCGGCAACAACTCGGGCGACGCGTGCAACATCTCCCCCGCGAGCGCGCCCAAGGTGCTGACCGTCGGGGCGTCCACCAGCGGCGACACGCTCGCCTCGTACAGCAACATCGGATCCTGCGTCGACGTGATCGCCCCCGGCTCCGACATCGTCTCGGCCAAGCGCGGCGGCGGCAGCACCTCGGGCAGCGGCACCTCCTTCGCCTCGCCCTTCGCCACCGGGGTCAACGCACTGTTCAAGCAGGCCTACGGCGACTACAAGTCGGCCGCCGTCCTTCAGTGGATCGTCGACTCCGCCACCCCCTCCGTCCTGACCAGGGTTCCGTCCACCACCAAGAACAGGCTGCTCTACACGGCGGGGCTCTGACGGTACGCACCGTTTCGCGGGGTTTGGCATTGACCGAGGTCACGGAGGACGTTTGCCGGCGGCCGAGGGTTCGGTGCTAGGTCCGGAGGCCGCCGCGGGGCACGCTGGAAATGCTCAACGTCTCATGATCGGGGATGTAGATGGAACGTCGTCCAGTGCGCACCGCCTGCTTCAGCGTGTTCCTCGGCGCGGCCCTCGGGCTCGGCGCCCCGGCGGCGTTCGCCGGCTCGGCCGCCGAGCCGCCGCCGGGCGCCGCCGCGTCCGGCGCGCAGACCGCCGAGGGGCTGGTGCTGACGGTGAGCCCCGGCTCGGCCGCCTGGCCGCCGTCCCGCGTCGTGGTGCTGCAGTGCTCGCCGGCCGGGGGGACGCACCCGAAGGCCCAGGAGGCCTGCAAAACCCTGCGAGGCGTGGGCGGTGACATCACCAAGCTGAAGGCCTCGGCCGGGGCGGCGTGCCCGTTCAGCTACGACCCGGTGACCGTGGCGTCGGTGGGCATCTGGGGCGGGCATTCCGTCTCGTCGCTGCACACCTATGGCAACGCGTGCGAGCTGCGTAACACGCTCGGGGCCGTGGGCAGCTTCTGAGCCCGCGACGGCGAGGGGCCCGGTGAACACCGGGCCCCTCGCCGTTCGCCGGGACGCGGTACGGCCGGGACCGGATCAGGCCGTGGACAGCAGGTCCGCGGCGAGCGAGAAGAACGCGCGCGCCGCCGGCGACTCCGGCCCGTCGTGCCGGTGGACGAGCGCGACCGTACGGCGCCCTTTGACCCTCGCCGGCGAGCTGTCGGTACGCCCGCCCTCGGGGGAAAGCGCCCTTTACGTGCACGCGGTCCAGGCGGACGGCCACGAGGTGTGGACCAGCCCGCTGTTCTTCACCTCGGCTCGGTGACGAATCGGCTCCGGTGTTAACCGCCGCCCGGCCGTCCGGATCTGTGTGACGCGCCCCACAGAACGCGCGGACATGTTTATCCGCATAGTGCCGGGCACGTTCCCCGGCGTTCAGGGTGCCATCGCACGTTCCGATTTCCGGCCCCAAGCAGAGGGGGTAACACCGATGGAAGCACGACAGCCGTCGTCCACACTGCGAGACATCGCGAGCGGTAAGCGCTCGTCCGAGCCTCTGGCCTCGCGCAACGAGATCCGCGAACTGGCGTCCGGATGGGGCCCTGGGGATCCCACCCAGCGGAAGTGGCCGTACAAGGGCTAGCGCCCGAGCCCGAGGGCGTTCGCGGGCGTATCGCAGCAGGTCGGGGGCTCGAGAGGGGCGCGGTTCAGGTCTTCGTTCCTGCCGGGCGAGGATGAAATATGCGGCTTGCAGGTACTCCGGTAATTGGGTCGGTTCTCGGGCGGGCGTCCGCCGTCCGAATCCCCGGCGGCGAAGGGAAGCCCGGCGTCCCGTCGTACCAGACATATCAGTAAAGAACTGCAGGTGATATCGAGAAACATGCCGTGCGGCCAGGCGCGCGGGACCGCCCGGAGAACACCGGTAATTTGCGTTTACTGGGGTCCGTTCCCCTGCCGCGCAGGTGACGGCGGTACACCACAGCCCGGCTGGTAGGAAATTGCCGGAATAGGTGTCCGAGATGGCAGATGTCGCCTTTTTCATGACTTGTGGTGTTAACCGGGGAGTCATGAGTCTTGGCGAGGCTACGAGCGTCCCTCACCCCTGATCGCCTAGGGAGCTCCCGTGTCGCACCTCGACCGACGATCGTTCCTCGTGACCGGGCTGGCCGCGGGCGCGGTCGCCACCATCCCCGCGACCGCCGCCCTCGCCGAGCCCGACCCCGCCGCGGAGACCGCGCAGAGCCTGGCAGCAAGGGGCCTGCGCGCCGACCCGTTCACGCTCGGCGTCGCCTCGGGCGATCCCGACCCCGGCGGCTTCGTCATCTGGACCCGCCTGGCCCCGCAGCCGCTGGCCGAGGACGGCATGGGCGGCATGCCCTCGCGCTCGTTCCCCGTGCTGTGGCAGGTGTACTCCGACGCCCAGTGCCGCCGCGTGGTGCGCGCGGGCGTGGCGGTGGCCGCGCCCGAGTGGGGTCACAGCGTCCACGTGGAGGTCGAGGGCCTGTCCAACGACCGCGAGTACTGGTACCGCTTCCGCGTCGGACCGTACGTCTCGCCGGCCGGCCGGGCCAGGACCGCGCCGCACCCGCTGGCGTACGGCGGGGCGCTCGCCATGGCGTTCGTCTCCTGCGCCCAGTACGAGCACGGCTACTTCACCTCGTACCGGCGCCTGGCCGAGGACCGCCCTGACCTCGTGCTGCACCTGGGCGACTACCAGTACGAGTACACCAAGAACACCTACACCATCCCCGGCGGCAACGTCCGCGACCATGAGGGCCCCGAGACCGAGACGCTGGCCAACTACCGGCAGCGGCACGCGCAGTACAAGGCCGACCCGGACCTGCAGGCCGCGCACGCCGCCGCGCCGTGGCTGGTCGTCTGGGACGACCACGAGGTCGACAACAACTGGGCCGACGAGGTGCCGGAGAAGCCCGAGCCCAACTTCCTCGCCCGCCGCGAGGCCGCCTTCCGCGCGTACTACGAGAACATGCCGCTGCGCCGCACCTCCATACCGCGCGGCATCGACATGCAGCTCTACCGGCGCATCCGGTGGGGGCGCATGGCCACCTTCCATATGCTCGACACCCGGCAGTACCGCGACGACCAGGGCTGCGGCGACGGCTACCGCGACTGCCCGGCGGCCGTGGACCCGGCCCGCTCGATCACCGGTGCCGCGCAGGAGGAGTGGCTGCTGAACGGCTTCCGCGCCTCCCGCGCCCAGTGGGACATCATCGGCCAGCAGGTCTTCTTCGCCCAGCGTGACAACAACGCCGGGCCCGCCAAGGTGACCAGCCAGGACGCCTGGGACGGCTACGTCGCCTCCCGCCAGCGGATCACCCAGGGATGGGTGGACGCGAAGGTGCGCAACCCCGTCGTGCTCACCGGCGACGTGCACGCGCACTGGGCCAGCGACCTGAAGCTCGACTACGACGACCCGACCGGCCCCTCGGTCGGCTCCGAGCTGGTCGCCACCTCGATCACCACCGGCGGCGACGGCGCGGACTCCGACCCGGCCACGCACCCGTACCTCGCCATCAACCCGCACCTGAAGTTCTACAACAACCAGCGGGGCTACGTGATGACGAAGATCGAGCGCGACCTCATGACCTCCGACTTCCGCGTGGTGCCGCATGTCCAGGAGCCCGGGTCCGAGGTGCACACCAAGGCGACCTTCGTCATCGAGGACCGGGCGCCCGGCGTGCGGCAGACCTACCTGCGCCCGCTCGACCCCTCGCTCCGGGTGGCCCGCCCGATCACCGTCGAGGAGACCGTGGAGCTGGAGACCAAGCGCCCCTGACCCGCGCGAGAAGAACGCACATGGAAGAAGCTGGGCGGCCACGGGTGGTTCCGTGGGCGCCCAGCTCCGGTTTTGCGGGGTTGGGGGGTCAGTCGATGGTGGCCAGGACGGGGTGGTCGTCTTTGGCGGGGTGGTGGGTGGGGGTGTGGTCGTGGTGGGTGTGGTCGGTGGTGGCGGGCCGGCTCGGCTGCTGGTCGGCGGTCTGGTCTGTGTGGTCGGTGTGGGGGGTCTGGTCGGTGTGGTCGGTTTGGGGGGTGGTGGTGGGTTGGTGGCTGTTGCGCAGGATGGTGGCGGAGATGAGGGCCAGGAGGATGAAGATGGTGGCGCCGACGGCGGCGACGGTGTTGAGGCCGGTGGTGAAGGCGGTGCGGGCGGTGGTGATGAGGTCGGTGGCGGTGGTGCCGGTGAGGTGGTGGGCGGTGGTGAGGGCGGCGGTGATGGATTCGGTTGCGGTGTGGGCGGCGGTGGTGGGCAGGCCGGTGGGCAGGTGGGTGGTGAGGTCGGTGCGGTAGATGAGGGTGGCCAGGCTGCCCAGGGAGGCGATGCCCATGGCGATGCCGAATTCGCCGCTGGTCTGGCTGATGGAGGCGGCTGAGCCTGCTTTGTGGGGGGGTACGGAGGCCATGATGAGGTTCATGGTGAGGGACATGGGGAAGGCGATGCCCAGGGAGGCGAGGATGAGGCCGGTGACCAGGTAGGGCAGGCCGCCGGTGGGGGCGAGTTGGGTGTGGATGAGTAGTCCGGTGGCGGCCAGGAGCAGGCCGGCGGTGATGACGTAGGCGGGGCGGATGGTGCGGGCCAGGGCGGGGGCGGCCATGGAGCCGATGACCATGGCGATGTTCTGGGGCAGGAGCCACAGGCCGGCGTTCATGGGGCTGAGGTCTTGGACGGTTTGCAGGTAGAGGCTGGACAGCAGGCTGGCGCCGGCCATGACGATGCCGGCCATCAGGCCGATGCCCATGGCGGCGCTGAAGGAGCGGTTGGCGAACAGGCGCAGGTCGAGCAGGGGGTTGGTGAGGGTGCGCTGGCGCAGGGTGAAGATGATGCCCAGGGTGATGCCGGCGGCCAGGGCGGCCAGGGGGGTGGGGTGGATGCCGGTGCGGGCGAGTTCTTTGAGGCCGTAGATGGCGGGCAGGATCGCGCCGAGGGACAGGGCGACGCTGGCCAGATCGAGGCGTCCGGCGTTTGGGTCGCGGTATTCGGGGAGCAGGCGGGGGCCGACGATGAGCAGCAGGATCATGACCGGGACGCCGAGCAGGAAGGCCGAGCCCCACCAGAAGTGCTCCAGGAGCAGGCCGCCGACCAGGGGGCCCAGGGTCATGCCGCCCATGAAGCAGGCGAACCAGACGCCGATGGCCGAGCCCATTTGCTTGGGGTCTTTGAACATGTTGCGGATCAGGGCCATGGTGGAGGGCATCAGGGTGGCGCCGGCGATGCCGAGCAGGGCGCGGGAGGCGATGAGCATCTGCGGGTTGACCGAGTAGGCGGCCAGGATGGAGGCCACGCCGAACGCGGCGGCGCCGGTGAGCAGGAGTTTGCGGCGGCCGATCCGGTCGCCCAGGGTGCCCATGGTGACCAGGAACCCGGCCAGCATGAACGAGTAGATGTCCAGGATCCATAGTTGCTGGGTGGAGTCGGCGCCCAGTCCGGCGCTCAGGTGTGGCAGGGCCAGGTAGAGCACGCTGATGTCCAGCGACAGCAGCAGGGTGGGCAGGGCCAGCACCGCCAGCCCGATCCATTCACGCCGACCGGCCCGTGAACCCGGGCCGGTCTCGAGGTTCGCATTCATCGCACATTCCTTCGTGATCGGTGGTCCGCGACACAGCGGGTCGTGACGCAGGCGGACTGCGCCCTGCCCTGGTATCCGGCCGGGCGGGTGGACGGGCGGCTCCGTGGCGCCGCCGTCCTCCCTGGCCGTCGAACTTCGCTGATGATCCGCACGCTGTTCTCCGCGCCGTGGAACCGCCGCCGCTGCCGGCCTCCGGTCCGCGTCACTTCGAACATGTGAATACCGTCTCACCGACAATCTTTTTTGTCAAGAAGGTTTTTATGTTCGGCGGACGGCCGTCCCGGACCGCGATCCAGGTGGACGAACCCGGTGGCCATCGGGGCCGCTGATGAGGCTTGCTGGGATCGGCCCTTTCCCCGGACTCGCGCATCGCGTGAACTGAGAGCGTTCGGCCGGCGCAGCTCGCGTCGCTGTCATCGTTGGGGGGACGTTGTGGTCCCGAGCCTCAAGGGCCTGGATATGACCGCGCACGCAGGCGGTCTGAACGGTCAGGCGCCGCGCTGCACCCATTTCGCCATGACTCCTTCCGCGGAGCCCGGCTCGCCGGAATGCGCGGAGTGCCTGGACCTCGGCCTGGGTTGGGAGGGGCTTCTGGCCTGCCTGACCTGCGGCTGGGTCGCCTGTTCCGATTCCTCGCCGGGCTGCCACGCCCGGGCTCACTACGAAGAGAGCGATCACCCGGTGGCCGTCGCGCTCGGCGCGGAACCGCCGTGGCGGTGGTGCTACGTCCACGGACGCGCCGTGTGAACCAGAGCGAACGGCCATGACAAAAGAGGACTGATGATCATTTCTGACCGAGCGGTCGAGCGCTACGGCGGCGCGCCCCCGTTCCCGAACGCGGGGGCGGAGAACGAGGAGCCACCAGCGCCCTTCAGGTCGGGCTGACAGGAGCGATCGCCGGGCCCCGCACGAGGACGGCCCCCGGCGCCAGGCTCACCTCCATCCGTCACACACGCTGGCGATGGACGTCTTCACCGCGTGAGGCCCGCATCCGCACCGGATCGGCCGAATACCGGAAGGCATGGCACTTGGCCTGTACATACGGCTTTCTCAGCACCCACCCGCCCACGCAATGCGGCCTCGCCACCTTCAACTCCGCCCTGGCGGCCCACCTCACCAAGGGCGGCATGCGCGGCGGGACGGTCCGTGTCACCACCGAGGGCGACGACGAGCGCTCCATTCCCGGGGTGGTGCACACCTGGGGACCCGGCAGATCGGACGGCTGGCAGGCGGCGGCGTCCGCCCTCGATCGCTTCGACGTGGCCATCGTCCAGCACGAATACGGCATCTACCCGGGCCCGGACGGCCAGGACGTCCTGCCGCTGCTGCGCAGGCTGACCGTACCGAGCATCGTGATCCTGCACACCGTCCTGACGCGGCCGACCCCGAGGCAGCGGAGGTTGCTGGAGCAGATCGTCGAGGCGGCAGGCGCGGTCGTCACCATGACCGGCACCGCCCGCGACCGGCTGCTCGCCGGCTACCACGTCGACGGCGCCAAGGTGTCGGTCATCCCGCACGGGGCCGCCGACCACACGCGCGTCTCGGCTCAGCGCCGCCTCCGTCCCCACCTGCTCACCTGGGGGCTGATCGGCCCCGGCAAGGGCATCGAGTGGGCCCTGCGGGCGCTCGCCCTCCTTGGGGACCTCATTCCCACGCCCACGTACACCGTCGCGGGGAAGACCCATCCGAAGGTGCTGGAGCATCACGGGGAGGCCTACCGTAACCGCCTGCACCGGATCGGCACGAGGCTCGGCGTGTCCGCCTCCGTGCGCTACGACCCCGTATACCGTGACGAGGCCTCGCTGAGCCGGCTGATCCGGTCCGCGGACGTGGTCCTGCTGCCGTACGACTCCCCCGAGCAGGTCACCTCGGGCGTCCTGATCGAGGCCGTGGCCGCCGGCGTCCCGATCGTCGCCACGTCGTTCCCGCATGCCGTGGAACTGCTCACCGGCGGTCCCGGCCTGCTGGTACCCCATGAGGACCCCGCGGCGCTCGCCTCGGCCGTGCGCCGGATCCTCACCGAACCCGGCCTCGCGAAGGACCTGACCAAGGGCACGGCCGCCCTGGTCCCGGCCCTGCTGTGGCCCGCCGTGGCGGCACGCTACGACGAGCTCGCCCGGAGCCTGATCGGCGCACGGCCGTCGGCCGTGGCCGTGGCGATGCCGTGAGCCCCGCCGCTCCGGGATTCAGGCACCTGTTACGGCTGAGCGACGACACCGGGCTGTTCGAGCACGCCAGGCACGCCGTCGTCCGCCGCGAGCACGGCTACTGCACCGACGACGTGGCCCGCGGGCTCGTCGTCGCCAGCCGCGAACCCGCGCCCCCACCCGAGGTCATACGGCTCGCGGAGTGTTACCTGTCCTTTCTCACCCACGCGCAGGACGGCACCGGCGCCTTCCACAACCGGCTCGGCTACGACCGGCGCTGGGCCGACGAGCCCGGCGTCGGTGACTGGTGGGGACGCGCGATGTGGGGCCTCGGCACCGCGGCGGCCCGCGACTCCGCACCCTGGATCCGCGAGGAGGCGCTGCTCGCCTTCACGCTCGGCGCCGCGCGGCGGTCGCCGCACCCGCGTGCCATGGCGTTCGCCGGGCTCGGCGCGGCGGAGGTCCTGCGCGTGCGTCCGGACAGCACCCTGGCCGCCGACCTGCTCATGGACGCCGCCAAGTCGGTCGGCGCGCCCGCCGAGGATCCCGGCTGGCCGTGGCCGCAGCCTCGGCTCACCTATGCCAACGCCGCCCTCGCCGAGGTGGTCATCGCCGCCGGCGACCTCGGCGGCGACAGCTCGATGCTCGGCGCCGGCCTGCGCATGCTGGCCTGGCTGGACGACGTCCAGACCAGGGACGGACGGCTGTCGGTCGTCCCTGTCGCCGGCCGGCGGCAGCACGGCCCACGGCCCCGTCACGACCAGCAGCCCATCGAGGTCGCCGCGCTCGCGGACGCCTGCGCCACCGCGTCCGCCGTCACCGGCGACCCGCGCTGGCGGGCGGGTGTACGACGGGCGGCGGCGTGGTTCGAGGGCGCCAACGACCTCGGCGCGCCGATGTGGGACCCCGCGACCGGAGGCGGCTACGACGGGCTGACCGAGCACGGCCCCAACCTCAACCAAGGTGCGGAGTCCACCATCGCGCTCATCTCGACCATGCAGCACGCCGGGAACCTGTTATGACCGGCCGGGACCTGGCCGTGCGGCTCGGCCTGACCCTCTCCCCCGACCCGCGACGAGTGATCATCAAGCTGTTCGTGCCCGGTGAGGACGCGGCCGTGGCGCGTACGCGTGCCGCCGCCCTGATCGACCGCATCACCCTTCTCGATCCTCACGAGACCGGGGAGATGCTGCGGGAGACCCTGTGGCGGTTCGGCGACCGGCACCACGACCTGGAGGCGACCTTCCTCCACCACTACGACCTGGTCCGCTACAGGGTTCCCCGCCACGTGGACCTGCCCCCGGACGCCCGCCTCCTCGTCGGCGCCTACTTCAGCCACGAGTACGCCGTGGAGGCCGCCGCGCTGTGCAATCCCTCGATGGTGGCCCACCCGGACCAGTCGGGCGTGCTCCCCGGGCAGCTTCGCGTGGTGATCAGTATGCGGCAGATCGGCGAGGGGCACCTGTCGTCCATCGGCTTCGCCACGGCGCTGATCGGGCCCGGCACCGAGCTCACCGTCGCCGACCGCTCGGGGCCGCTGGCCGTGGGCCGGCGGCAGAGCACCCACCACCGGCGCGACCTGCTGGCTGCCGGGCTCGCCGACGAGGACTGGGACAACGAGGTCTCCGCGACCCTGCTGGGTTCGCTGCCCGAGCTCTTCGACGACGACGACTTCGAGCAGGCGGTGGCCAAGCTCCCCGCCGACCTGCTCACCCGCACCACCACGCACAGGACCGTGGAGGAACTGCGGCGCGCGACCGCCTCGGACTACGCCGTGGGCTTCCCCGACGACGTGCCCCTCGACCGGCGGGTGCTCTGGCCCGCCAACGCGGCGGAGAGCAACGGGATGGAGGACGCCCGCTTCGTGAGGGTCCCGGGAGAGGACGGCGAGCCCTGCTACCGGGCGACCTACACCGCCTATGACGGGCGGCACATCAGCTCCCGCATGCTCGCCAGCGACGACTTCGGGCGCTTCGAGGTCACGCCCCTGCGCGGCCCGGCGGCCGCCAACAAGGGGATGGCGCTGTTCCCCCGCCTGGTGGGCGGGCGCCGGCTCGCGCTGTGCCGCTCCGACGGCGAGACCATCGGCCTGACCTCGCTCGACCGGCACAACAGGTGGCAGCGGCCGGCACTGCTCCACGCTCCCGCCAACGGCTGGGAGCTGATCCAGGTCGGCAACTGCGGATCCCCCATGGAGACCGAGCTGGGCTGGCTCGTACTGACCCACGGTGTCGGCCCGATGCGCCGCTACGCCATCGGCGCGCTGCTGCTCGACCTCGACGAGCCGCACCGCGTGATCGCCACACTGCCGGGCACGCTCCTCACGCCCGATGAGACCGAGCGTGAGGGGTACGTGCCCAACGTCGTGTACTCCTGCGGAGGCCTGCTGCACGGGGGCGCGCTGTGGCTGCCGTACGGGGCGAGCGACGCCCGGATCGGGTTCGCCCACGTGGCCCTCGACACCCTCGCGGAGGCGATGGTCTCCGCCGGTTCGGGCTGACTACCAGGAAGCCGTGGGGTACCAGCCGTAGCCGAACATCGCGGGAAGCCGGACGTCCCAGTACAGGAAGGTGAACGTGCCAGCGACAATGAACGCCACCGCGGTCACGGTCGCCAGACGGGCGGGCCTGGCCGTCAGCCACCGTGCGAACCGGCCCCTGGCCACGAGCATGAGCAGGGCGAACAGCACCGCCATGACCACGACGTTGCCGAGGGACTGCAGGATGAACACGGCCGCGCCGTACAGAGGGTTGTGGGTCTGGGCGGCGTAGGTGAACAGCTTGTGGAACAGCGGGAATGGCCGGCCGATGAGGAATCCGCCGACCAGCGCGCCGAGGACCACCAGCCGGGCGTTCGGGAAGCGCTGTTCCAGCCGCGCCAGCGGGTCGGGCAGGAGCCGGAGCGCGGCCAGGCCGAGCCAGATGAACGCGAGCCCGATGAGCCCGAAGACCACGCTGGCCTGGATCAGCCGGACGGGCAGCCCGTCGCCCACGGTGGCGGTCGACAGCTGCGGAAGCCGTTCGCCGAAGAGGGCGCCGATCGCGCCGTACAGCCCGCTGACCACGATCATTCCGATCGCGAGCCTGCTGAGCGGACGCATCGTCTCGCGGAGGCGGCTCCGCCACGATTCGCCCTGCCGTACAAGCGGCACCACGGCGCCGAAGGCGGCGACGTTGCAGGCGGTGAACGTCCCGGCGAGGCCGGACACGAACGCGAAGACGGCTCCCGCCACGACACCCGTGATCGCGGTGCCCTTGGCGTCGTGACCGAGCAGCGTGTTGGCGACGTTGTCCCCGATGACGCTGTCCACGAAGTGGAACGACCACAGGGAAGCGGCGACCGCGCCGGCGAGGACGCTGAGGAGGACGAGGCGGGCTCGGCTGCTGGGTACGGAGGAGGGAAGGGGTTCGTGACGGTTCTCGGCGGCATCGGTAAGCGTCATGGCACATCCTCGCGAAAGCGTGAAATCGGGGGACATGTGCTGATAGGTGGCCACCTACGACACGACTCTGAGGCCGCGATCACACACCGTCAAGAGGCCGTCCGGGCCTTGGCGCGCCGGTAGGGGGCCTGTTCAGGCTCACCGCGCGGGCAACGGATCGGTGAGCCCACCGTCCAGGCGATCACGCGCGGGCAACGGATCGGTAAGCCCGCCGTCCAGGCGATCACGCGCGGCCGGCCAGTATGGTTGAGGAAGACGGTCGGCATCGGCGCTCCCGGCTGGAAGGGGGTGACGGACATGGAGTTACGCCAACTCCGTTACTTCGTCACCCTGGCCGAGGAGCTCCATTTCGGCAGGGCCGCGGCGCGCGAGCACATCGTGCAGTCCGCGCTGAGCCAGCAGGTGCAGCGTCTGGAGCGCGAGCTGGAGGTGCGGCTGCTGGACCGCAGCACCCACCACGTCGAGCTCACCGCCGCCGGGGCGGCGTTCCTGGTGGAGGCCCGCCAGATCCTCGACCACGTCGGCCGGGCCGCCCAGGCGGCCCGCACCGCCGCCGCGTCCGCGCCCACCCTGCGTGCGGGCATCATCGACGCCGGCTACGACTCGATGCCGCAGATCCTGCGCGCGGTCCAGCAACGCCATCCGGGGCTGACAATCCACCAGGTGGAGATCGGCACACCCGAGCAGTACCAGCAGCTGGCCGACGGCCGCCTGGACATCGGCATCGGCCGGGCGTCCCTGACGCCCCCCGGTGTGGCCTCCGAGCTGGTCCGGCTCGACCCGCTGGGCGTGCTGATCCCCGAAAGCCACCGCTTCGCCGGCCAGGAGGGCGTGCCCGTCGCCTCGCTCGCCGACGAGGCCCTGCTTCTCGGGGAGGACACCCGGACACCGGAGTTCAACCAGTTCGTCGTCGAGCTGTGCCGCTCGGTGGGGTTCGCGCCCACGGTCTACGAGGGCACCGTCGAGAGCAACCGCGCGGCGGCCGACCTTGTGCTCCAGGGACGGTGCGTCCTCTGCGTCCCTTCCTCCTCGCGCACCTCCAACCGGCCCGGTACGGTCTGGAAGCCGCTGACCGAACCGGCCGCGCACTATCCCTGGTCGCTCCTGTGGCGGTCCGGCGATCCGTCCGCCCACGTCACGGCGGTGATCGAGAGCGCCAGGCATCTGGCCGGCCGCCTCGGATGGCTGGCGACCGCCGACCTGCCCGCAGACTGACCTACCGGTCATCGGTTCTTGTGATGACCGCTTCTCGTATTGATCGTTTCCCCGGGCTCGGCAATCGGCTTCACTGGGGGCAGGGCCTGCGAGCCGTCGGCCGCGTCCACCTTTAGGAGGTCCTGATGGACCTGTCAACCCGCGTTCTGTCTGACCGGACGATCTGCCGAGTATCCGGAAAAGTCGACATCTTCACGACGTACGAGCTCCGCGAGTACCTGCTGACCGCCTTGGACCGGCCGGGACGCCGGCTTCTCGTCGACCTGTCCGGGGTCACCTTCATAGACTCCAGCGGGCTGGGCGTCCTGGTCTTCATCAGGCGCATGGCCATGCGCCGCGGCGGGACGCTGCTCCTGCTCGCTCCAGCGCAGCACCTGCGCCGGCTGCTGACGGCCAGTGGCCTGTCCGCCACCTTCGCCGTCAGCCCCCGTCTTCTGGACCCGCGTCAGGCGGAACCCGCGCTCGTGGCCCCATGAGGAGCGGCTGATCCGTCTCGCCTGGAGGGCACCGTGCGGATGCAGGCCCGGCGCACGGTCCCAGCCGGTGAGAACGAGCAGGCGGCGAACGTACGGGGGCGCGGAGAGCAACGTCAGGCCACGGCCGCCCTGGAGCCGGGAGGCGGCGGCGACCAAGGCGCGCAGTCCGCCGACGTCGATGAACCCCAAACCGCCGAGGTCGACGTACAAGGTGTCGCCGTCCCCTGTAGCCAACGCCAGCGCGTCAGCGAGGATGGGGAGGGTGGCGTAGTCGACGTCCCCTTCGATTCGCAGGCTCTGCCTGGCCCTGAGCCAGAAGATCCTCAGGCGTCCCTCGCCGAACTCGACGATCGGGTCGAAGCATTCCGTCCTGTCCATGCCCACTCCTACGGGCTCGCCGTACGGGGGGCCGCAGGGAGTCCATACGGCACGGAGACACGTTCTTTCATTTGAAACCTGCCTCGATGAACCGATCATCTCTCGGGGGGACCCATGGCGAAACAACCAACCTCAGCAGGGCTCATCTCCATTGCAGATGACCAAGCAGGGTCCGGACCCGTGGCCGGAGTACGCTGGGAGGGACGCCGACACTCAGCAGGGTCTATCTCGTTTGGACGGCGAATCATGGCGGACATCGAGCCCACGTGCGAGTTACATCTTCGAATGGCGGGACAGGCCCATGACCTGATGCTGCGCCTGCACGGTGTCCAGCCCACCGAGGACGACGTCGCGGCGTGGATGCAGGACGGTGCGGTGATCCGGCTCCAGGTCACGGAAACGGCCAATCGGCCGCCGCACACCATGTTGGTGAACTTCGGCGGTGTGGTCTTCGCCTGGCTCTGCCCCTACAAGCCCAGCGGAGGCGTCACTCTGTGAGGTCGGCGAAACGGCGAGCGGTTGACGCCTCGTGAAGGTCGCTCTGCTGGGGCCGGTCGCCTGGCGCACGCCCCCGCGCCACTACGGGCCCTGGGAGCAGATCACCAGCCTGCTCGCCGAGGGGCTGACCGCCCGGGGAGTCGACGTCACGCTGTTCGCCACGCTCGACTCGATCACCTCGGGGACGCTCGACGGGGTCTGCCCCCGCGGTTACGCCGACGACCCGACCCTGGACGGGCGGGTGTGGGAGGCGATGCACGTCGCCCACGCGCTGAGCCGGTCGGCCGAGTTCGATCTGGTGCACAACCACCTCGACTGGCTGCCGCTGGCCTTCGCGGGCCACTGCCGCGCTCCCCTGGTCACCACGGTGCACGGGTTCTCAGGAGCGGGCATCCTTCCCGCCTACGCCCATGCCCGGTCGAGCTACGTCTCCATCTCCGACTCCGACCGCGACCCCGCGCTTGACTACGTGGGCACGGTCTACCACGGCATCGACCTCGACTCCCTGCGCTTCAACCCCCGTGGAGGCGGGCGGTTGGTCGTCTTCGGCCGCATCCATCCCGACAAGGGCACCCACACGGCGATCGAGATCGCCCGGCGGGGCGGCATGCCGCTGACCATCTGCGGGATCATTCAGGACGAACGGTACTTCGACCAAGAGGTCGCCCCGCACATCGACGGCGACCAGGTCAGGTTCCTCGGCGCCGTCGGGCCGGAACAGCGGTCCGAGGTCCTCGGGGGCAGCGCGGCGCTGCTGCACCCCATCGCGTTCGACGAGCCCTTCGGCCTTTCCGTGGTCGAGTCGATGGCCTGTGGCACACCCGTCATCGCCTACCGGCGCGGGTCGATGTCCGAGGTCGTGGATCCGGGGGTGACGGGCTTCCTGGCGGACACCATCGAGGAGGCCGTCGCCGCCGTGTCCCGCATCCCCGAGATCGACCGGGCGGGCTGCCGCGCCCAGGCCGAGCGTCGATTCGGGGCGGACCGGATGGTGTCCGGCTATTTGAGCATTTATCGCGACATCGTGCGCCGAGCCTAGGGCTCGTCACCACCGGCGCCCGCATGGCCGGGAACCTCATGCGGCCGGTCCCGAAAGCGCGCCGCCGCGGACGCGGGCCGAAAGCGCTATCGCGCCCCCGTGGTGGACGAGAAGCGTAGCGATAACGAGCGGATAGCGACCCCTAATAGCTTCGTTTTCGCGAGCAGGAAAACGGCACGGACGTGGCCACCGGCCACAGGACGAGGGGTCAGCTGAAATGACGGAGTACATCAAGGCCACCGCCGCCCGGATCATCATCATCGCGATCATCACCGCCGGCGGCACCGCGGCGCTCAGCACCGCCGCGATGGCCGAGACCGCACCCGTCAACATCACCCCCGCGGCCACCTCCACGCTGGTCCCGGCCCCGGTGACGCTCCCGGTGTCCGTGCTCTACAGCAACACGCCCTGGGGCTGAGCCTCAGCGAAAAGTGGGGAAAGCGAGATGCGGCCGGAGCCCGGAGCTCCGGCCGTATCTGGCGTTTATGGGCGGTTGAATCATGTGCAAGGGATACTGAGGAAACCCGCGTGACACTCTTTAGGGCCCCCCTAGTGGCCGAAGCGTCCGGCATCCAGGCACCCCCTACCCGGCGAATGCGACCGCGGATTTTCACCGGCCGTTCGCGGATCATGAATTTCACGGTCAGACGAATGACCGGATCGGGCCACCGCCTTGACACCGGCCCATCCAGCGGCCTGTGCCGTCTCTTTCGTGAGAGGTTCCGTGGGTCGCTCGTGCGTCATGTGACAGGAACGATCTCCGCGGTCAGGAGGGTCCCCTGCTCGATGTGGAGCAGGCCGATGGTGCCGTGCGGCTGGCGGCGGCGATCGGTCGGCGAGCCCGGGTTGAAGATCCGGAGGCCGTCCTGGAAATGGTCGAGCGGGATGTGCGAGTGGCCGTACACCACCAGCTCGGCGTCCGGGAAGCGCCGCCGCATGCGCGCCCAGCGGCCCGCCGCCGCCCCGCTGTCGTGGATCATCGCCACCCTCAGCCCCGCGAGCTCCAGCTCCAGGGTCTCGGGAGCCACTACATCAGGACCGTCGTTGTTCCCCTTGGCCGCGTGGACCGGCGCGTACGCGGCCAGCTCGTCGAGCACACCGGCCGTGCAGATGTCCCCGGCGTGCAGGATCGCGTCGGCCTCGCGCAGGTGCTCGGCCACCCTGGGCGGGCACGCCTTCCACCGCCGCGGCGCGTGGGTGTCCGCCAGCACCACCACTCTCATGGTGTTCCCTTGCCCTCTCGCCGGCGGCGCACCCGCGCGGCCGGTGGCTGGCTACCTGAGGGTGGAGGAGATCACTTTGGGCTTGCCGGCGCCGAGGAAGAAGATGCCGGGGTAGCCACGCGTCTCGAATCCGGCGCTGGGGTTGTTCCGCAGGGTCGAGTGGTCGATGGTCAGGGTGCCCGTGCGGTCGTTGCTGACGAAGAAGACGGCCCCGCCGCCCTCCTTGGCCGAGTTGTTCTGGACGATCGAGCCCGCGATGCGCACCGAGAACCGGTTGCCGTCGGCGTAGACGGCTCCGCCGCTGCCGCCCCCCGCGGTGCCGCCGCGTGCGGAGTTGGCGCCCCGCCCGATCGCCCTGTTGTACGTCAGGACGCTGTTGAGCACGACCCAGGACACCCCGATGCCGCTCAGCGCGCCCCCGTTGGAGCACGTGCCGCCCTGGCCAGGGGCACCTCCGAAGGTGCTGCCGACGACGTGGACCGGCAGGTCGCGCGACTGGTCGAGCACCCGGATGGCCGCTCCTCCGAGGTCGGGGCCACTGGGGTCGCAGCGGTTGCGGACGAACTGCGAGTTGACCACGTTGACCCGGCCTCCGCGCACGAAGACGGCGCCGCCGCCTCCCCCGTCAGCCCGCTGCCCGGTGGCGTTGCCGTCGGCGAAGGTCAGGTTCTGCAGGGTGAGCCGGGGAGTGGCCTGGTCGTCGCAGTGCGACGTGGTCCACCCCTGGGCCTGGTCACAGGTGTTCATGTACAGGATGCGCCGCTTGCCGCCGCCGCTGAGCGTGACCTTGCCGCCGCCGTCGATGACGACCCGGGCACTGGCGTTGCGGATCTTCGCGGTGGCGTTCAGCGTGATGGTCACCGGGCTCGGACCGCAGGAGAAGGTGATGACGCCGCCCTTGGCCACCGCCGAGACCACCGCCTGCGACGTGCAGCTCGCCGGGGTGCCCTTGCCGACGACGCGTGTCGGGCGCGAGGTGTCGACCGCGCGCGCCTCGGCCGGCACGAAGGCGCGGCCGTTCGGGTTGCCGGGGGCGAATCCCGACGCCGCCGCCGACGTGCCGCTCGCGCTCCACGGCGCCACCGCGGAGGCGGGGCCGGCGGGAACGGTGATGCCGGACAGAACCAGTGTGGCCAGCGCAACGCCGGGGGAGAATCGCACGGGCCCGATGTTACTGCGCGAGGCTTCAGGGCCGGCAGGATACGGCGACGCGGTCCCAGGAGTTGTTGGCGTACCCCTTGGGGTTCCACAGGTGGCCGGCGTACTCCGGCTGGGTCGCGCCGGTGGTGTCCCAGGCCCGCGCGGTGATCGCGGCCTCGCCTTCGGGGAGGTCGACCGTGATGCGCCAGTGCTGCCAGGCCCAGGGGCCGTCGGGCGGGTCGAGGCCCGCCTGCAGCCAGGTGCGGCCCTCGTCGAGGGAGACGTCCATGCGGGCCACGGCACGGTCGTCGCCCGCGTACGCGTAGCCCGTGATCTCGACAGGACCGGGATGGAGCCGGTCGCCGTCGCCCGGGCGCAGGATGGCGCAGTTGAGAGCGACCGAGGCCAAGGAGATGCCGTCGCCGGGCTTGGCCCGGTCGGGGTCCGCCTCCGGGGGCAGGATGCGGTAGGCGACGGCCTGGAAGTAGTTGCAGGAGGGCTCGGCCTGGGCGGTGACACGCTGAAGCCATTTGACGCTGCGGGCCCCGATCCAGCCGGGCACGACGGCGCGGAGCGGGGCGCCGTGGGCCCGGGGCAGCGGCCGGCCGTTCATCGCCCACGCCAGGAGCACCTCTCCGGCGGTGGCCTTGGCGACGGTGATGGACCCGCCGTACGGCTCGGCCGGACCACTCTGCTCGGAGACGTCGGGGGCGGCGAAGGCGACGTGCGCGGCCTCGGGCCGCAGGCCGGCCGCGGCCAGCACCTCGGCCAGGCTCACGCCCGTCCAGCTCGCGGTGGAGGTGGCGCCAGGTCCCCACGGATCCTCACCGGGGATGTCCCGCACGGTGAGGAACCCGGCGCGGCGGTTGCCCGCGCACTGGAGGGTGGCCACCAGGGTCCGTTCGGGGAAGGACGCGCGCAGCTCGTCCAGGGACAGCGTCAGCGGCCGGTCGACCAGGCCGTCCACCGTGAGCCGCCAGGCGGCGGGGTCCAGGTCGGGGATGGAGCCGTGGTTGCGGGAGTAGAAGGTGTCGACGGGCGTGATGGCCTCGCCGGCCAGGGCGCTCGGCGGCGGCTCGGCGTTGTACGGCCGCACGGTGTGCACGACCATGTCATCCCTTTTGTGCCATATGCCCATATTGTTCCGGTTACCCGTGGGCCGGGGTCGCGACACCTCGCGATCTAGGAGTGCTCCTGGACGAGCTGCCGCTCGGCGTCCGAGAGGTAGGCGCCGAGGAGCCGCTCGGCGCCCAGGGCGTCCCCGGCTTCGATCAGCTGGAGGATGTCGCGGTTGCGCCCCAGGTAGGGCTCGTGGAAGGCGCGGGGGTTCTTCATCGCCAGGAAGCTGAGGCGCAGCTCGGCGAGGACCTGCCGCATCATCTCGTCGAGCCTGGCGCTGCCGGCCAGCTCGACGATGGCCTGATGGAAGAGCATGTTGGCGGTGCCGACGTCCTCCCAGCGCAGCTCGGCCGCCGCCCGCTCGGCGCCGTGGACCGCGTCGCGGAGTGCGGCGAGCGCCCGGCCGGAGGGAGCGGCCCCCTGGCGGATCGCGGCGCACTCGATGAGGCGGCGCAGGCGGTACAGGTCGACCACGTCATCGGCGGTGAGCCGGCGGACGAAAACGCCGCGGTTGAGCTCGTGGACCAGCAGTCGCTCGTGGGACAGCAGGCGGAACGCCTCCCGCAGGGTGTTGCGCGAGACGCCGAGGGCCGCGCCGATCGACTCCTCCGACAGGCGGGTGCCGGGCTCGAACATGCCCTCGATGATGCGCTGGCGCAGGATGGCCGCCACGCGCTCGGCCGTGCTGGTGCGCCCGAGCAGAACGCGATCTTGCTGGAGACGCTCGGCCGCCTGCACACCGCCCTCGGTCACAACCTGTTCAACCCCTTCGTCGCAGCGACAGAAAGAAATCTTAACATGAGGCTATTGTCAGATCGTTGAACGATCCTTATGTTGAAATTGGTGGCTCGACTGGGAGCCAAGAGACCATCGGGAGCACCGCCCGGCCCGCCGGAGACCCGTGCCCGGCAGCTGTCCTGAACCGGTTGGACGGGAAATCTCGGAAATCAGGAGTTCATCGTGTCTCGCTTGATCAGAACGATCGACCTCAACTCCGACCTGGGAGAGGGGTTCGGCCCGTGGGAGCTCGGCGACGACGAGGCGCTGCTGTCGGTCGTCACCAGCGCCAACGTCGCCTGCGGGTTCCACGCGGGAGACCCGACGGTCATGCGGCGCACGTGCGAGACGGCGGTAGCGCGCGGGGTGGCGATCGGCGCCCAGGTGGGCTACCGCGACCTGGCGGGTTTCGGGCGGCGCTTCATCGAGGTGCCGCCCGAGGCCCTGGCCGACGAGATCGTCTACCAGATCGGCGCCCTGGACGCCTTCGCGCGCATGGCGGGCGGCAGGGTCGGCTACGTCAAGCCGCACGGCGCGCTCTACAACGCGATCGTGCACCACGAGGTGCAGGCGGGCGCCGTCGTGGCGGCCGTCCGCGCGTACGATCCAGGCCTTCCGGTCCTCGGGCTGCCCGGCTCGGAGTGGCTGCGCCAGGCCGAGCGGGCGGGGCTGACCACGGTCACCGAGTGCTTCGCGGACCGCGGTTACACCCCGCAGGGCACGCTCGTGCCGCGTGGCCGGCCAGGCGCGCTGCTGCACGACCCTGGTGAGGTGGCCGCGCGGTGCCTGCGCATGGCGCGGGGCGAGCCGATCGAGGCCGTGGACGGCACGCCGCTGTCCGTGCGGGCCGAGTCGATCTGCGTCCACGGCGACAGCCCGGGCGCGGTGGCCATGGCCCGGGAAGTACGTGCCACGCTCGCGGCCGGCGGCATCGAGCTGGCACCGTTCACCGGCGCACCTGTGCCGCGCGGGGAGGGGGACCGATGAATCCGACGTTCCGCCGGTGCGGTGACCGGGCGGTGCTGGTGGAGGTGGGCGGCGTGGGAGAGGTGCTCGCGTTGTACGACGCGCTCAACGCCGACCCGCCGAGCGGGGTCACCGACATCCTTCCTGCGGCCCGTACCTTGCTGGTCCGCTTCGAACGGCCCGCCCGTCACGACACGGTGGAGTCCGCCGTCCTGAACGCCCGCCCCGCGGGCGGGTTCCGGCCGGTGACGGGCGAGGTGACGATCCCCGTCCTGTACGACGGTGCAGACCTGGCCGATGTGGCGTCGCTGACCGGGCTCTCCGAGCGCGCGGTGGTGGAGGCGCATACCGGGACGATGTGGACGGTCGGCTTCTCCGGGTTCGCCCCCGGCTTCGGCTACCTCACCGGCGGCGATCCCCGGCTGCACGTGCCGCGCCGGGACGAGTCGCGCGTGCGGGTGCCGGCCGGCTCGGTGGCGCTGGCGGCCGGGTTCAGCGCGGTCTACCCGCGCGAGTCGCCGGGCGGGTGGCAGCTCATCGGCCGCACCGACGTCCCGGTGTGGGACGTCGCCGCCGACCCGCCCGCCCTGCTGCGCCCGGGCATGCGCGTGCGGTTCACGGAGGCGCGGCGTGCGTGAGCGGCGGCCTTCGCGCGGGCGGGCCTCGTTCGCGGAGGTGCGGCGTGCGTGAGCGGGGCGGGGTTCTGGAGGTGCTGGCGACCGGGCCGATGGCGACCGTGCAGGACCTCGGGCGCCCGGGTCGTGGCGACCTCGGCGTGGGCCGCTCCGGGGCCGCAGACCGGAGCGCGTTGCGGCTGGCCAACCGCCTGCTGGCCAACCCCGAAGACGCGGCGGCGCTGGAGGTGACCCTTGGCGGGCTGGCGGTGCGCGCCTGCGGCGACCTGCTCGTCGCGCTCACGGGGGCGGCCTGCCCGGCCACGATCACCGACGCCGCCGGGCGTACGCGCGGCGCCGGCCACCAGGCCGTCGAACGCCTGCCCGACGGGGCGACGCTATGGCTCGGTGTGCCGAGGGACGGACTGCGTACGTACGTGGCGGTGCGCGGCGGGCTGGACGTGCCGCAGGTGCTGGGGTCGCGGGCCACGGACGTCATGGCCGGGCTGGGCCCCGAGCACCCGGCACCCGGGGCGCTCCTGCCGGTCGGGCCGCCGCCCGAGGGGTTCCCCGTCGTCGACCTCGCGCCGGTGCGCGAGCTCCAGCACCGCGAGCCGGTGCTGGAGATCGTGCCAGGCCCGCGCGACGACTGGTTCAGCGAGGAAGCCCTGAAGACGCTGTGCGCGGCGCCGTACGAGGTGACCGCCGACAGCAACCGGGTGGGCATGCGGCTGCTCGGGCCGCGCCTTGAGCGGGTACGGGAAGGCGAGCTGCCGCCCGAGGGGATGGTGCCGGGGGCTCTCCAGGTGCCGCCCTCCGGCCGGCCGACCCTCTTCCTGGCCGACCATCCGGTCACGGGCGGCTACCCGGTGATCGCGGTGGTCGGCACGCGCGACGTCGACCGCGCGGCGCAGGTCCGGCCGGGGCAGTTCATCCGCTTCCGGCTCGCACGGGCATGAGCCCGCGGAGGCATGGGCCCGCACAGGCATCTCGGACGGGCGTGGGACAGGAGAAGGAGTGAGGAGCGGATGACGCGTACACAGGTGGATCCGGCCCGGCTGAGTCCTCGGGAGGCACGCGCACTGTTCAGGGAGGGGCTGGTCACGCCCACCTCCGGCTGGTCGTCCGGCTGGACGCAGGCCAACCTGCTCGCGCTGCCGAGGGACCGCGCGTACGACTTCCTGCTGTTCGCGCAGCGCAACCCGGGACCGTGCCCGGTGCTGGACGTGACCGAGCCCGGCGCGTTCGCCACGGGCCTGTTCGACGGCGACCTGCGCACCGACCTTCCCGCCTACCGGGTCTACGAGCACGGAGAGCAGGTCGCCGAGGTCACCGACGTCCTGTCGTACTGGCGGGACGACCTCGTGTGCTTCCTCATCGGCTGCAGCTTCACCTTCGAGGCGGCGCTGCTGGAGGCGGGAGTGCCGGTGCGCCACATCGAGGCCGGGACGAACGTCCCCATGTACCGGACCAACCGGGCGTGCCGCCCCGCGGGCGACCTGTCCGGTCCCCTGGTCGTCAGCATGCGCCCCGTACCCGCCGAACTGGTGGCGACGGCGGTGCGGATCACCTCGCGCTACCCCGCCGTGCACGGCGCTCCTGTGCACATCGGCGACCCTGCCGCGCTGGGGATCGCCGACCTCGACCGGCCCGACTACGGCGAGCCGGTCGAGGTGCGGGCGGGAGAGCTTCCCGTCTTCTGGGCCTGCGGGGTCACGCCACAGGCCGCCGTGACGCGGTCGCGCCCGCCGTTCGCCATCGGTCACGCACCGGGCCACATGGCCATCACCGACGCCCGCGACAGCGCGTACCAGCTGCCGTGACCCTCGCGGGGACGGCGCGTCACCAGCCGAAGCCGGTCGGGTAGGTCACCTCGGCGAGCACGTGCTGGCCTGTGGTGTTGGGGTGGAAGTAGTCCCAGGTGCTGATGTCGGAGAGGGCGAACGGGTAGCCGAACACGGCGCCCCCGTCGTAGCGGCAGTTCGCCTGCTCGCCGCAGACCCGGGCGAGCACCGCGTTGAAGTCGGCGACGCGCTGGCGCACCCGGTCGCGCCTGTCGTTGTCGGCCGCGTCGGTGGACCGGGGACGCGCGAGCAGCGACTGGCAGATACTGAGCGCCGCCCACGCCGTGCGCGCCGAGGAACTGTCCTTTCCGACCTGCCACAGCCGCTTGACGTCGGGAATGCTCGCGACGAAGATCGCCGCACCGGGTAGTCCCGTGGTGAGCGTCTGCATCGTCGTGCGGAACCTGGACTCGAAGTCGGCCACCGAGGTCATGCTCGACTCCGACGACGTACAGGCGTCGTTGGCCCCGATCAGGATCGTCACGTAGTCGGCGCCCTGCGAGACGGCCTGCTGGGCCTGTCCCGGCATGTCCGCGACCTTGGCCCCCGACTTGGCGTCGTCGTAGGCCACCAGTGAGGGGTTGACGGTGCGTATGCGCAGGTAGTGGCTCTTCACGCTGGTGTAGGAGCCGGTGGACCACGACCTCGACGGGCAGTCGACGTAGAAGCCGCAGGCGTTGAACCCGCGGGTGATGGAGTCGCCCATCGATGCCATGGTGCCGGGGACGGGAGGGGCGGCCGCCATGGCGGTGGCCGGGACGGACGTGAACGCGACGGCTGCGAGGAGAACGAGGGTGAGGGTACGGCTGCGGAAGTCCAAGCTGGTCTCCTGGGGCATCCCCCGAGCGGATCTGACGATCAGAATGTCAGCCAGCTTGACCTGATTTACAACCTCACATTACAAGTTACTGACCTGTTGGTAACATACGACCCGGCCATCACATTGGCGTTCGTACGTGCCCGCCGGTCGCGGCGGGCACGTACGAACACCGAGTCCCGGCTACTTGAGGCCGGCGTCCAGCGCGGTGGTCAGCGTGCCGGGGTCACCGGACATCTCCCAGATCATCGCGCCCAGCAGGCCCTTGCTCCGCAGCCACGCGGTCTTGCGCGCGATCGACCAGGTGTCGTCGAAGCTCCACCACTGGCCGCCGTTGCCGGTGTAGCAGTACGTCGCCACCGACTGGGTGTCGTGCTGAACCGTGCACCCTGGCACGCTCGCCACCAGGTTGGCGTACCCCCGCGTGCCCGCCTCCTCGGGGAACTGACCGGGCGCCGCGCCGGTGGCCGCCTGCCACTCGCCCAGCTTGCCGCCGTCGGCGACCCCCTGCCAGCCGCGCCCGTAGTAGGCGAGGCCGATGGTCAGCTTGCGCGGGTTGACCCCTGCCTGCAGATACAGGTTCACCGCGTTCTCGACGCTGAAGTGGAAGGAGTAAGGGTCGTCGGTGTCCGCGTACAGGTTGCCCTGGTGGCCCGTTCTGCTGGGCTCCCAGGAGTTGTCGCTGCCTGCGCCGTGGAAGTCGTACCCCTGGATGTTGAAGATGTCCAGCGACTTGGCCACCTGCGGCAGGTCCCAGCCCGCCGCGATCTTCGCGGGGTCGGCGGGGGTGAAGGCCGTGAGCTGGTAGCGCTTGCCGGTCTCCTGGGTCAGCGCGTCGAGCTGCCTGCGGAACTCCGCGGTGAGCGCCGTGTTGTTCGCCTTGTCGTTCGCCCCCACGTGGTTGCCCGCGTGGCCTTCCGCGCCGGGCCACTCCCAGTCGAGGTCGATGCCGTCGAAGATCCCGGCCGCGCTGCCCGGCCCGCCCGCGGCGTTGTACACCGGCAGGTTGCCCTTGATGTACATGTCGATGCAGGAGCTCACGAACTTGCGCCGGGACGCGTCGGTGGCCGCCACGTCGGAGAAGTACTTCGAGTAGGTCCAGCCGCCGAGCGAGATCAGCACCTTGAGCTGCGGGTACTTCGCCTTGAGCTTGCGGAGCTGGTTGTAGTTGCCCCGCAGGTTCTCCCAGCCGGTGTCGGCGACCCCGTCCACCGACTGCGCCGCGCTCATCGGCCTGCCGTAGTCGGCGTCCGCGTCGCCCGCGCCGTCACCCTGGCCCGGGTCCTGCGGGTTCGCCGTGGTGCCCTTGGTCACACCGTTGAGGCAGGTCAGGTTGACCGGGTCGATGTTGCCGAAGGCGTAGTTCAGGTGGGTCAGCTTGGCCGCCGCGCCGGTCGTGTCGAGGTTGCGGACGAAGTACTGCCGGCCGTATATGCCCCACTGCACGAAGTAGCCCACCCTGGCGTACCCGCTGCCGATGATGTCGGCCGTGCTCACCTTCAGCGCACCGCTCGGCGCCGAGATGTTGTCGTAGAGGTCGCGGGCGCGCACGGTGAACGTGTACTCGGTGGACGGCGACAGGCCGGTGACCGTCGCGGTGGTGCCGGTCACGGACGTCGCGAGCGTGGTGCCCGTGTAGACGTCGTACCCGGCGACGCCCTTGTTGTCGGTGGAGGCGTCCCACGCGAGCGACACGCTCGCCGACCCCGTACCGGTGCCGCGCAGGTTCGCGGGCGCGGTCGGCGGCTGGGTGTCGTCGGCCGGATTGCCGGTCGTCACCTTGAGCGCCGCGCTCGCCGGGGACAGGTTGCCCTTGCGGTCCTTGGTCCTGACGGTGAACGTGTACTCGGTGTTCGGGGTCAGGCCGGTGACGGTCGCGCTCGTGGTGGTGACCGTCGTGGCGAGGTCGGCGCCCTTGTACACCTGGTAGCCGGCGATCGGCAGGCTCCCCGCGGTGGCGGCGTCCCACGCCAGCGACACGGTCTTGGTGGTCTTGACCGGCGAGCGCAGGTTCCCGGGGGCGCCCGGGGGCGAGTCCGCCGCCCCGTCGCACCTGACGTCGTTGATCCGGCAGTTCGCGGGCTCCGCCGACGCCGAGCTGAGCGTGAACGCGGGGCTGTACGGCTCGGTGGATCCGTGCGCCGCCACCGTGGTGTTGTAGTAGAGCGGG
Organism: Sphaerisporangium viridialbum; assembly: GCF_049674955.1. Classification (GTDB taxonomy): domain Bacteria; phylum Actinomycetota; class Actinomycetes; order Streptosporangiales; family Streptosporangiaceae; genus Sphaerisporangium; species Sphaerisporangium viridialbum. Next base: position 9,408,898 of record NZ_CP187232.1, read on the forward strand.
CTCAGCGTCACCTGGCGCCCGCTCTGGCTCAGCGTGGCGTTCTGCGCCCCGCTCGCGGTGACGCCCGCCGGGAGGTCGAAGGTGATCGACCAGCCGTTCAGCGCGGCATCGGTGTTGTTGCTGACCACGAATTTGGCCTGCGTGCCACTGGCCGAGTACGCGGCGGTGACCGGGGCCGGCGGTGGCGGCGGGTCGCCGCTGCCGTCGCAGTTCGCGCCGTTGATGGTGCAGCTCGTCGGCTGTACGGGCGAGCTGAGCGTGAACGTCGGGCTGTACGGGTCGGTGTTCCCGTTCGCCCGCACGGTGGCGATGTAGTACGCGGGCGTGAGCGTGACCCGGGTCCCGCTCTGCGTGGTCGTGGCGTTCTGGGGGTTGCTCACGGTCACCCCCGCGGGGAGGTCGAACTGGATCGACCAGCCCGAGACCGGCGTGGCGCCGGGGTTGCTCACCACGAACTTGCCCTGACCGCCGGTCAGGGTGAACGCCGCCGTCAGGCGGACGGCGGCGTCGGCGGGAGCTGACAGGAAGGTCGACATGACCAGTACCAGCAGCACGGCGGCGAATCTGCGCATGTGGGGGCTCTTTTCTTTAGGAAAGTTTCCTAAGAGTTGCGCGGATCGTAACCCTGGCTCCCAGCGTCGGCAAGACCCAAACCCGCCCGCCGCGCCGCCGCGTGATCGGCCGGGCGCGTGAATACCATTGAAGATCGACGGCGTCACGATGGCCGGAAGATCAGCGTCATGCCCGCCGGGGGCGAAAGAGGGGAACCGATGATCCGCCACTGGAATCCGCCTGGCGTGGCCCCGCCGCTCTCCCAGTACAGCCACCTGGTCTCGGTGCCGTCCGACCACGACCTGGTGCTGATCTCCGGCCAGTTCGGGCTACTGCCGGACGGCACCCTCGCGGGCCCGGATTCCGAGACCCAGAGCCGGCAGATCTTCCTCAACATCGAGACCCTGCTCGCGTCGATAGGCGCGGGGCCGGACAACCTCGTGAGGCTGTTCACGATGGTCACGGGCACCGAGCACCTGGAGGGCAGCCGCAGGGCCCGGCACGAGGTGTTCGCCCGGTGGTACCCCGACGGCGGCTACCCGGCGAACTCCATCGCGGTGCTCGACGCGCTGAGCACCCCCGAGCTGAACGTCCAGATCGACGGGGTGGCGGCCATCCCCGCACATATCCTCGCCGGGCAGGCGGACGGCCTTCCGGTGTCCGAGGCGATGGAGGTCCTCTGACCCCGGTCCTCTGACCCCGGTCCTCTGACCCCGGTCCTCCAGCCTCGCCTTACGCTGGCATTCGACAGGTTCCCGGCGTGGGAGGCGCTCAGTGGGCGATGGACGCGGGGGTCCCGGTGTGACGGCGGATCCAGCGCTGGTGGTGAGGGCCCTTGCCGACGTGTCGGCCATCGGGCCGTACTTCGCGGTCTCCACCGAGCCCGGTCATGAGAGCGACCCCTCCTGGCGTCCGCTCGCGGAGCTCTCCACCGACCTCGAAGCCCTGGCGGCCAGGGTCACCGACTTCGAACGGCGGCTCGGCACCGGCGAGCGCCGGGTCGCGGCGTCGATCCTGTTCCAGGGGCTGGCGGCGCGGCTGTGGTCTCCGGTCGTCGGAACCGTCACGGCCCACGGCCTGGTGCCCGTCGCGGCCCCGGCGCACCTGCGCTGGCGACCGGTCGCGACCGGCCCGCTGCCCCTGTGGACGCCGCGCACGGCGGGCTGGGCGACCGTACGACAGGCCGAGTGCGCCGAGATGGTCTACCAGGCGGTCGTGGCCGAGTTGCTCGACCCCCTGGTAGGGGCCTTCCAGAGCGTCACGAAGGTCGCGCCCTCCCTGCTGTGGGGCAACGCCGCCTCCGCCCTGGCCGGGACGCTCCGCACCCTTCCCCCCGCGCGTCCCGACCTCGGGCCCCGCGCGGCGCGGCTGGTGGGCGAGTTGCTCCGGCTCGGCGTGCTGGCGGGCACGGGTGAGCCCGCCGAGCCCGCGCCGGGCCACCACTTCTTCGTCAGGACGAGCTGCTGCCTCTACTACCGCGTACCCGGCGGTGGCATGTGCGACGACTGCGCCCTGCTGGCGCCGGCGGTCCGCGAGAGCCAGTGGGCGCGGACGGCGCGACAGGCAGGAGGGGCACGGTGACCCGGCCGCTTGAGGATGATCTCGGGCTCCCTGTACCGCTTCCCGATGAGATACGCCGGGTCGTGTCACTGGTGCCGTCGCTGACGGAGTCGGTCGCGGCCACGGCGCCCGGACTGCTGGTGGGGGCCACGAACTGGTGCTCACACCCGGCCGGCCTCGACGTCACGCGGGTGCGCGGCACCAAGAACCCCGACGTGGACGCCATCGTGGCCCTGCGTCCCGACCTGGTGCTGGCCAACGAGGAGGAGAACCGCGTGCCCGACCTGGACGCGCTCCGGGCGGCCGGCGTGCCCGTCTGGGTCACGGTGATCCGCACGCTCGACGAAGCGCTCGCCTCGCTCCGCCGGACGCTCGTCACCGCCATGGGGCTGCCCGAGCCGCGGTGGCTCTCGGACGCCGGACGGGCGTGGTCGGCCGACCTCGCGGAGGGCGGCCAGAGTGCCGTGATCCCGGTGTGGCGCAAGCCGTGGATGGTCGTCGGACGGGACACCTTCGCCGGCGACCTGCTCCAGCGCCTGGGCGTGCGCAACCTCTACGCCGCCCACGCCGAGCGCTATCCCCGCATCCCGCTGCCCGAGCTGCTGGCCGCCCGTCCCGATCTCGTCGTGCTGCCGGACGAGCCGTACCGGTTCACGGCCGACGACGGGCCCGGGTTCTTCCCCGGCGTGCCGGCCGCCCTGGTCAGCGGCCGGCACCTCACGTGGTACGGCCCCTCGCTCGCCGAGGCTCCCCGCGTACTGAAGAACGCCCTGGCGTCGGCCCGGCGTGATCCGTGATTCCCGGCCGGAGCATCGCGTGATCTAACCTGGGTCGATGGCGCTCGCGTATCTGGGTGACCTCGCCGGGCAGGGCTGGAAGCAGGTCGGAGAGCTGGCCCTGGCCTTCGTGCTGTCGGCCGCGATCGGCCTCGAAAGGGAGATCAGGCAGAAGAGCGCGGGGCTGCGCACCCACACCCTGGTGGGCTTCGCCGCCGCCCTGGTCATGCTCGTGTCGAAGTACGGCTTCGGCGACGTGCTCGGGGACCACATCGTCCTCGACCCGTCCCGTGTGGCCGCCCAGATCGTGTCCGGCATCGGCTTCATCGGCGCCGGCCTCATCTTCGTCCGGCAGGACGCGGTGCGCGGGCTCACCACCGCCGCGACGATCTGGCTCACCGCCGCCGTGGGGATGGCGGCGGGGGCGGGGCTGTGGCTGCTCGCCGCGATCGTCACACTGGGGCATTTCGCCGCGGTCTTCGTCCTGACCCCGCTGGCCGCCCGGCTGCCGCGCTCCAAGTACGCCCCCTCGCGGCTGCACCTGACCTACCTCGACGGCCGGGGTGTGCTGCGGCGGGTGCTGGCGGAGTGCACGGGCCGGGGGTTCAGCGTGACGCAGCTCTCCGTCGACCAGCGGGCCGAGTACCGGGACCAGGCGACGGTCTCCCTGTGGCTGACCGTCCACGGCCCCGGCCCGATCTCGGAGCTGACCGCCGTGCTCGCCGAGATCGACGGCGTGCTCGCCGTGTCCGGCCAGGACTCCGACTCGGCGATGCCCTGACCAGTGCTCTCGCGCGGGAGAACCCTGAATCGATCATCGGTTTTCCCGCATTCGAGCGAGGGCACGTAGCGGCAATGATGCGCAACCTCGTCAAGGGCGCCGTCAGCGGCGTGCTCGCCACGGCCGCCATGAGTGCCGTGATGCTCGCCGGCGACCGGGCCGGGCTGATGGGGGAACACCCGCCCAAGCGCATCGCCCGGGCGGCGCTCCCCGGCCCGAAGCACCGGCCGAAGACCGGCGAGGGCGTGCTGGGCGCGGTCGCGCACTTCGGCTTCGGCGCCTCCTGTGGCGCGCTGTTCGCCGTGGTGGTGGACGGGCGCCGGCCCCGGCTTCCGCTGGGCGTCGTGTACGGCCTGGCGATCTGGGCGGTCAGCTACCAGGGATGGGTGCCGGGCCTCGGGATCCTTCCGCCCATCCACCGCGACAGGCCGGGACGCCAGACCGTCATGGCCGCCGGGCACACGGTGTACGGCACGGCCCTGGTGCTGGCGCTCAACCGCCTGCGGCGGGACGACCGGGTCTGATCTTTCCAGGACGGCGCACTCCCCCCTGATCAGCCGCCGTGGCGCGTGCTGCCACGGCACCACATGGGCCGTGTAGGTCCCGCTCAATGCTCGACCCGGGGGGATACGACGATGACCAGAGACGACCGTACCGAGAAGGACCGGCAGCTCGACGCCTACCGCGTCGACCAGCGGGACTCCTTCCTCACCACCGATCAGGGCGTTCCGGTCGACGACACCGACAACTCGCTGAAGGCGGGCGAGCGCGGCCCGACGCTGATGGAGGACTTCCACTTCCGCGAGAAGATCACCCATTTCGACCACGAGCGGATCCCCGAGCGGGTCGTGCACGCCAGGGGCTCGGGGGCCTACGGCTACTTCGAGCCCTACGACGGCTCGCTGGCGTCCATCACCCGGGCGGAGTTCCTGGCCACGCCCGGGTTGCGCACGCCGGTGTTCGTCCGCTTCTCCACCGTCGTGGGGTCGCGGGGGTCCGCCGACACGGTGCGGGACGTGCGGGGCTTCGCCACGAAGTTCTACACACGCCAGGGCAACTTCGACCTGGTGGGCAACAACTTCCCGGTGTTCTTCATCCAGGACGCGATCAAGTTCCCGGACTTCGTGCACGCGGTGAAGCCCGAGCCGAACAACGAGATCCCGCAGGCTTCGTCGGCGCACGACACGCTCTGGGACTTCGTACAGCTCCAGCCGGAGACCACCCACATGATGATGTGGCTGATGTCCGACCGGGCGCTCCCCCGGAGCTTCCGCATGATGCAGGGCTTCGGGGTGCACACCTTCCGGCTGGTGAACGAGGACGGCCGGGCGACCTTCGTGAAGTTCCACTGGAAGCCCAAGCTCGGCAAGCACTCCCTGGTCTGGGACGAGACGCAGAAGATCGCCGGCAAGGACCCCGACTTCAACCGGCGCGACCTGTGGGAGGCCATCGAGCGCGGCGCCTACCCCGAGTGGGAGCTGGGCCTGCAACTGGTGCAGGAGGAGGACGAGCACTCCTTCGACTTCGACATCCTGGACGCGACGAAGATCATCCCTGAGGAGCAGGTGCCGCTCCGCCCCGTCGGGCGCCTCGTGCTCGACCGCAACCCCGACAACTTCTTCGCCGAGACCGAGCAGGCCGCCTTCCACCTCGGCAACGTCGTCCCCGGCATCGACTTCACCAACGACCCGCTGCTGCAGGGCCGCGCCTTCTCCTACCTCGACACGCAGCTCATCAGGCTCGGCGGCCCGAACTTCCCGCAGATCCCGGTCAACCGGCCGGTCGCGGAGGTGCACGACCACCACCGCGAGGGCTACCACCAGACGCAGATCCACAAGGGCCGGGCGGCCTACCAACCGAACTCCCTGGACAACGGGTGGCCGGAGCCCGCGGGCGACAAGGGCTACACCCACTACCAGGAGCGGGTCGACGGGTACAAGATCCGCAAGCGCAGCGAGAGCTTCGGCGACCACTACAGCCAGGCCACCCTGTTCTGGAACAGCATGTCCGGCTGGGAGCGGGAACACATCATCGCGGCCTTCCGCTTCGAGCTCGGCAAGGTCGACGCCCGCCACGTCCAGGAAGGCGTGGTCCGCAACCTCAACGAGGTGGACCACGACCTCGCCGTGCGGGTCGCCGAAGGCATCGGCGTGGACGCACCGGGCCAGCCGCTGGCGCCCAACCACGGCCGCAGCTCCCCCGCGCTCAGCATGGACAACGAGCCGGCGGACACCATCGCCACCCGCAAGATCGCGTTCCTGGTCGCGGACGGCGTGGACGCCACGCACATCGACGCCCTCATGTCGGACCTCTCGGCCAGGGGCGCCTTCTGCGAGATCCTCGCCGCGCACGGCGGCGCCGTGCAGGGGACCGGCGGTCACCGGATCGCGGTGACCAGGCCGCTGCCGACCACCGCGTCCGTGCTGTTCGACGCCGTGGTGGTGCCGGGCGGGGAAGAGAGCGTACGGGCTCTCGCCGAAGACGGGGACGCGGTGCACTTCGTGGCAGAGGCGTACAAGCACGGCAAGGCCGTCGGCGCCCTCGGCGCGGGCACCGAGCTGCTGGGGCCGGCCCACGTCACAGAGGACCGGGAGCAGGGGGTCATCACCTCGTCGGGAGAGGACCTGGAGGGGTTCATGGCGTCCTTCGCGACGGCCGTCGCGGCCCACCGCTTCCCCAGGCGTCCCACCCGGACCGTACCGGCCTGACCCGCGCCGCACCGCCCCGGGCCCGGGCCGCCGCTGGGCCGGGCCCGGGCTGCCGCTGGGCCGGGGCGGTTTGTACGTGCCTTGGAGCTTTCTTATACGGGTTCTCCTGACGCTGTCAGGCATGGCGTTCCAGTAGTCGGAAGGCCTCTCTTGAGGAGGACTCATGATGGCTCCCCGAGCGCGCCGGCCTCACCGCCTGGCGGTGGCGGTGGCCGGCCTACTCGCGACCCCCCTGTGCCTGCTCGGCCAACCCGCGAGCGCCGCACCCGCCGGGCCCCTCGACGGCGCGTTCAGCGGCGCCGCGGCGGCGTACGAGGTGCCCCGCGACCTGCTCGTCGCGCTGGCCTACTCCGAGACCCACCTGGACGGGCACGACGGCAAGCCGAGCGCGAGCGGCGGCTACGGCGTCATGCACCTGGTGACCAACCCCGCCAACCACACGCTGGAACAGGCCTCGGCGCTCACCGCCAAGCCGGTGGCGACGCTGAAGTCCGACACGGCGGCCAACATCGCGGGCGCCGCCGCCGTGCTGCGGGCCGAGGCCGACAAGCTCGGGCTGAGCGCGGCCGGCCGCAGGGACATCGGCAAGTGGTACACCGCCGTGGCCAGGTACGGCGGCGCCCCGAACCCGGGGACGGCACGGCTCTACGCCGACACCGTCTACGACATGCTGGCCGGGGGCGTACGCGCCGTGACGCGCGGCGGTGAGACCGTGACGGTGAAGGCGCGGGCGGTCGTGCCGGACCGAGGCGGGTACGCGGACGCGCCCGACCTGAACGCCCCGCTCGTGGCGGCGGCCGACTATCCGAGCGCCCACTGGGTCCCGGCGAGCACCGGCAACTACCGGGTCGCGAGCAGGGGCGCCGGGACGATCGACCGCATCGTCATCCATGTCATGCAGGGCTCGTACGCCGGGACGATCTCCTGGTTCCAGAACCCGAGCGCCAAGGTCTCCTCGCACTACCTGGTGCGGTCGTCGGACGGCGACATCACCCAGATGGTGCGCGACAAGGACGTGGCGTACCACGCGACGACGTACAACGACCGCGCCATCGGGATCGAGCACGAGGGCTACGTCAACGACGCCTCGTGGTTCACCGACGCCATGTACCGCTCGTCCGCCGCGCTGACCCGGTACGTCGCCGACAAGTACGGCATCCCGAAGGACCGCACCCACATCATCGGCCACGTCCAGGTGCCGGGCACCGACCACACCGACCCGGGGCCGAACTGGGACTGGACCAAGTACATGCAGCTCGTGACGGGCGGCGCGCCCACCAACCCGTACACCCCCGAGCAGGTCTGCGGCACCGGGTACAGCGTCATCGACTCGGCCGCGCTCGGGTCCGCGGGGACGGCGTACCTGCTGTACGACTCCGTCAGCGGCTACAACTGCGTGACCACGATCAAGTCCACCTCGCTCGGCACGGCCTCCGCCACGGCGGCGTACCTGGAGGTGCAGGGAAAGACGAGGATCACCGACTCCGGCAACTTCGCCTACTACGCGGGGCCGGTGCGGGCGGCCGCCATCGACAAGTGCGTCAAATGGGGCGGCAAGGCCGGGTCGTCGACCTACGACAGCCCCTTCGAGCACTGCGGCTGATCTCCGGGGGCCAGGTCCCGAAAGGGGCCCGGCCACCATCGGGCCCGCGCGCGTTTCCCCGAAGCATTCGCCCTCGGCGGACGCATCCGGAAATCACCCATCCACCTGCGAGGATCATCAGATGGGGAACGACACGGCGGTGCGCCGACTCGACCTGGGGTACTTCGTCCGGCCCGCATCGGAGACGGGGGGCCCGCAGCCGAGGGTCGAGCCCGTCCTCGCCTATCTGGTGCGGCGCGACGAGGGGTTGATCCTGTTCGACACCGGCATCGGCGCCGCGGACCCCGAGACGGAGGCCCACTACCGGCCCCGGCGCAACGCGCTGGAAGGCGCCCTCGCCGACGCGGGAGTCACCCTCGCGGACATCTCCCTGGTCGTGAACTGCCACCTCCACTTCGACCACTGCGGGGGTAACCCCTCACTGGCCGGGAGGCCGATCGTGGTACAGGCCACGGAGCTCGCCACCGCCCGCGGCGGCGACTACACGATCGACGAGCTCGTCGACTTCCCCGGCGCGGTCTACGAAGAGATCACCGGTGAGGCCGAGGTCTGGCCGGGGGTCTGGATCATCCCGACTCCCGGGCACACCGCGGGGCACCAGTCGATGGTGGTCCGGCAGAGCGACGGCACCGTCATCCTCGCCGGCCAGGCGCACGACTTCGCGTACGAGTTCTCCTCCGACCACCTGGCCCGCCAGGCCACCCTCCACGGCCTGGCCCAGCCCCTCCCCACCTACCAACCCTGGCTGAACCGCCTCACCGCCTTCGACCCCCGCCGAATCCTCTTCGCCCACGACCCCTCAGTCTGGGAACCACCCCACACAGGAGATGCGGCGACGAATTCCCCCCGCCCGTGACCCGCGTGACGGGTGACCCACTTGCTGCCCACCCAGGCCGTCCCCGCCAAGGCGGCGCAGAGACGTAGTGCCCGCGATCAGTGAATCGGAGGGCGCCGGATCGACGCATTCGTGGAGATGCCAGCGTCGCGTCCGGAGGGAACACCCCAACGCGCCCAGACCGTCTTGCCCGGGCCATCCGGAAGCGGAGTGACGCCGTGGTCCCCGGCGAGAGCGGCGACAATGGTGAGGCCCCTGCCGTGAACCGACTCGACGCCAAGGTCGAGGCGGCGCGGCTGCCCGGCTCCGTGATCGGTGACCCGGACGCACAGCTCGCCGGGTCCGCCCCACAGGGAGAGCCTGATCGGGGGATCGCCGTAGTTGATCGCGTTGGCCAGTAGCTCGCCGACCACGAGAACCACGTCATCCGCGAGATCGGCAAGCGCCCAGGCGGTGAGGACGTCCTTCACCAGACCGCGGGTCTTGCCGACCATCGACAGGTCGTGGGGTAGATCCCAGCAGACGGTACGTAGACCGTCCGGCCTTTCTTTCATCGAGACTCCGTAAGTCATCAGGCGGTCCGTGCGGGCCGGATGTGGCTGATCGAGGCCCACCTTCGGGTCCGGGGGGTTTCGTACGGATACGTGAGGTGTCCTGCCACGGTGTCCGGCCTTGGCTCGGATGCGCTCCACGTCCCGCATCAGGTCGCGCAGTTCTTCGGGCGTGGGCGCCAGAACGAGGAGTGACTCGGACGAGGCCCAGGTGGCGACGGCGTAGAAGCGGCGCGTGCCCACGCCGTACCAGACGCTCCACGCGGGCTCCATCTGGTCCAGCTGCTGCGCGGCAGCGCGCTTGGCGAGATCCCATCGCCCGTGGGGCATCTGTTCGGTACGCGCCCCTCGTCGGTGCCGTCCGCCCGACCGCGACTCACCCTCGCGTCTCTTCACGCCGCCATACCGTCTCGATACGACCGGCGTTCGCTGGAAGAGTGCCGCCCCGCCCACGCCGGTAGGGCATGGCACTCGCCGGCACGGGCTCCGCGTTGCGCCCGTGGCTCCCAGCCGTGATGACGTAGGCCTCGGATGGGATCTGGGAAGGCTCGGGCCTCGGCAGCGGGCGGCACACCGGTGTCGCCATCGGCAACCGGCCGTCCGACCCAAGACGCCGCCGAGCGCTCATCCGGGCGTGGACCTGCGCGGGAGTGGGCTGCTCCCATTCATGCCACGGGCGATGCGGGAGGCTCGCGCCCTCGTGGGCGTACGGCGGATGACCACACCAACGACACCCCAGCGGCATCGGCGGCTGCTCAGCATGCCAACGAACCCGAATGACGCGGATGACACCACTATTGTTGCGCATGGAATCGGACCTCCATTGTCCGGTTCAAGGGGCTCGCCCGGCCTGCATTGCTGTGGCGGGCCCCGGCTTCCCGAAAGCTGCCTATTGGCGCACTGAGAAGGAGAGCGACACTCTTCGCTATTTATGCTGGTAAGAGAGTTGGGATGGATCGCCTAATACCTACAAGGCCCACATGCCCGATTGTTCGCTAAGATCCTAGATAGGCACCCAACGAGAAGCGCATTTCGGACATCGGTAATTACTACCCCAAACCACGAACATCTCGACTCCCGCGCGATCGTCCTTCCACAGTTTTTCTTTACGCTTCACACGTTTATAACCATGGTCGTAGGCTCCGACATAAGGCGCCGCACGCACCGCCAAATGTGAACGCGGCATCAACCTCGTGAATGTCTGTGAGGGATCGTGAACGGCAATCGCATGACAGCGCTCGAATTCTTCGCCAGGGAGCTTCGGCAGGCGCGCGAGGCCGCCGGCATGAGTCAGGCCCAGCTCGCCGCCGCGATCGTCGGCTACTCCCCGTCCTTCGTCGCCATGGTCGAGACCAGCCGCAGGGTGCCGAAACCCGACTTCGCAGAGCGCTGCGACCGCGTCCTGGAGACCAGCGGCATCCTTTCGCGCCTGACCGACGACCTGGTGTGCCGGGGGATGCCACCGGAGTGGCTGGGCAAATGGCTGCAGATCGAAGCCACGGCTACCTCACTGCTCTCGTACGAGCCGCTCCTCGTACCCGGTCTACTGCAGATCGGGCCGTACGCACGGGAGGTCATCGCCACATCCGGCAGGCCGTTCGACGTCGACGATCAGGTTGAAGCGCGCGTGGCGCGCCAGCGCATCCTGACCCTCGACAGCAGGCCGATGCTGGTCGTCGTACTCGACGAGGGCGTGCTCCACCGGCCGGTCGGCGGAGCACAGGTCATGCGTGACCAGCTCGCCCATCTGCTCGACGCCGCTCAACGACCGGAGGTTGTTATTCAGATTGTGCCGATTGAAGCCGGTGCCTATTCTGGCCTGGCCGGGCCCTTCGTCATCGCCGATTTCGGTGGCAGGGAGGTCGTCTACGTGGACAATGCCCTGAGCGGAGACGTCATCGAGCACGCACCCGACGTGGCGACCATGAAACGCCTATGGGAATCCCTGCGGGCCGAGGCGTTGCCGATGAAGCAATCGATCGAGCTGATGACAAAGGTGGCAGAGACATGGACCTGACAGACCAGCGCTGGCGCAAGTCCTCGTACAGCAGTGGCAACGGCGGTAATTGTGTCGAGGTCGCACCCCTCCCCGGCGGCATAGCCGTACGAGACAGCAAGAACCCCGCCGGTCCGATCCTCCGCTTCCCCTCGACCGAGTGGAACTCCTTCCTCTCCACCCTGAAGAACGGCAGCCTCGACGGCTAAGCCCCACGGCTCCCTGATCCCTCAGCAGAACCGCGCCGGTCCCGATACCGGGAGCGGCGCTCACGATGGTGGAGTGCTTTGCCGTACTGGTCGTCTCGTACGCCCAGTACGGATAGCGTTTCTCCATGAGGCCGTTTCTGGTGGAGCTACGCCTTTCACACTTCAAGACGTTTAACGAAGAACGGCCTTCATCCTTTCGTCCAGCAATGGTTCGCCGAGCACGTCGGCTGGATTCAAGGTCAGATCCGCGTCACTGGTGTACGCCGAACTGGCGAGCAGTACGTGCCCAGTGTGAAGGTGTACAGCCTGCGCGCCTACCAGGACCACCGCGTTAAGTTGCTCCTTGAGCGCTTCGAGCGCGTCGAGAAGCACGCGACGGGCCACCACGGTCAGTTCATGGCGATTCACACCTTCAGGGACGCGTGCCATGTTGCCTCCACAGCTGGAGCTCGATCACTTAAGGCAGTTCGAGCACTACGGTGCGTCACACCTTAATTGATCAAGACTTTCCATGCGCCACTGTTTCTCATGGTCACGCATGTGATCCAGGACCGCCTCGCCCGCTGCGGGCATACGTCCGGAACCGGACAGGCAGTCCAGTGCCAGCTGGCTCAATGCCACGTGCGGCAGGCCCTGGATCAGCCGTAGCCCGGTGAACATCACAGGATCTCTGGCTTCGATGAGCAAGACATCCGCCCCTTGGTCCACAGCGAGGAGCCCTTGCTCAGCGATCAGGTCGTTCTGGACGTCGCCACGCGTGTAGAGGACCGCTTGGCCGCCTATCGCGAGTGGAGCGACCGCTGCGGCGGCGACCGGGCCGGTCACGGCAACCGAAGGTCGCAGTATGGCACTTTCGAGAAACCAAGCAAGAGTTGCCAGTTACTGGCAACTCACCGGAACTGGCAACTCAAACGCCGACCTCGGTCCTCGCCCCGGAACCGCTTGGTAACGCTGCGGGAGCCCAGCTCGACCGCGTGAGTGCTCCATCGACAGATCGGGACCCACTCCTACCGGTCGGCCCAGACCCGCGTTCGGGCCGAGGCCTCAGCCGCTCAGAAGGCGGGCGCGGGCCGACGGGGACTATCCCCGTCCCGCAGGTTACAAGGCCGGGTTTCGGGAGGTCGCCGGGCAGAAGAGAGGTTCGAAGAGGTCGGTGAAGGTCTTCAGGAAGTCGTTCCAGTCGCCGTTCAGGTTGCTCACCAGCGTGTGAGTGCCCTGGCGGTTGCCCATCGCGTACGACATCGAGCCCTGGATGAAGCCGCCGCCGCCCCAGACCGTGACCCCGCACGAGAGCTTCTGGGAGTAGACGCCGAGGCCGTACCTGGTGTCCGGGACCCAGCCCGAGCCCTCCGTCGAGACGGTGGTGAACATCTCCTCTTGCTGGGCGGGCGGGAGGAGGCGGCCGCGCAGCAGGGCGCTCAGGAACCGGTGCAGGTCCGAGGTCGTCGAGATCATGCCGCCGGCGGCCCAGGCCCAGCTCAGGTCCATCTCGGTCACGTCGTGGATTTCCGCGTCGTGGCCGGTCTCGTCTTGCTTGGAGTAGTGGCGGGCGTGTGGGTCGCGGATGGTGTTGTCGGTGCCGGGGAGGTAGGTGCCCGTCAGGCGCAGCGGGCGGGCGATGCGGCGCTCGATCTCGTTCGCGAGGGTCGAGCCTGTCGCACGCTCAATGATCATTCCCGCCAGGTTGTAGTTGACCTTGGAGTAGATGAAGCGCTTGCCGGGCTCTTCGGCGCGCGGGGTCTCCTGGCCGGGGATGGCGTCGGGGAGTCCGCTTGTGTGGTTGAGCAACCGCCTGACGGTGATCTTGGTGCCGTCCGCGCCGGGGATGTACTCCTCCACCACGCCGGGCAGCCACTTGGCCACCGTGTCGTCCAGGGTCAGCTTGCCTTCGGCCACCAGTCGCAGAGCCACCGTGCCGACGAACGCCTTGGTGAAACTTCCGATGCGGAAATGCTCGCCCGGTTGGCGCTTGCGACCGGTCGTCATGTCGGCCACCCCTGCCGTGCCGAACCACGGTGTTGTGTGGCCGTCTCTGATCTCGGCGACGATGCCTGGGCCGCCGCCGTCGGCCACGGCCTGGTCGAGCACGCGCCGGATCTTGGCGTGGCCTCGGTCGCGGTCGGCTGCGGAGGCAGCGGAAGTCATCATGGCGGTCCCTGCACCGTCACGGCGACGAGCAGGCCCGCGCGGGCACCGAACATGGACAGTTGCCTCCTTGGGCACGGAAAGAAGGTTGGAGGGGGTGGGGCAGGCACGGCTATGCAGAAAAGGCGCTGTTCCGACAGGAGCCTGCGCACTCGTTACTCGGTGTCGTCGTCGGTGATGGTGTTGTGGACGCGGGTCAGCAGGTCGGAACGGTCGACGCCGGCCAGGGCCAGGGCGCGTGCCACCGTGCCGACCTCGCCCCGCAGGATTCCGAGCAGTACGTGCGCTGGTCGCAGGTCCTTCTTGCGGGAGACCGCGGCGAAGCCACGCTCAAGGGCGAGCTTGCCCGTCGCGCCCATGGTGGGCCGGCGCTTCAGCGTGGCGCTCGGCCGGGAGAGGCCGAAGGATGCGCGGGACACCCCGACGGTGGCCAGGCTGTGGTCGAACTCCCGGTCGAGAGCAGCCCGGGTCGCCTGGTGGTCGAGGCCGACGGAGGCCAGGACGCGCTGCGGGGCGGTGCCCTCCTGGGCCGCGACGGCGAGCAGGAGGTGCTGCGCCTCGACCGTGGCCGATCCGTGCCTCTGCGCCTCGACCCCTCCCTCCGTGAGGATCGTATGAAGGTATGCGTCGAACGTGCTCATGGTGAACGTCTCCTCAGCTTGACGCCTACGGCGATGAGCCGCTTGGCGTGCTTCCTGTGGACGGCCTGACGGGTCACGCCGAGCGCCTCGGCGACCTGTGGCCAGCTCCAACCCGCGCGCATCGCATGCTCGACGGCGGCGTCCTCCAGTTGGTCGGCCAGGCGCCGCAGCGCTCCTACGGCCGCCAGTTCGTCGGCGGGGTCCTGGGGGACGGGGATGTCACTCACGGGCATGTAAGCAACATTAATTGACTAATTCAGAATTAGTCAACACAAGTTGCTTAGAGAGAGCGGGCCCTCGCCGTCCAGCCGAGACGTCACCAGCACGGGCCCCCGCTGCTCCGAGATCCGCCTCCCACGGGTGAGGCGCCGGTCAGGGGTTTGCTGGGTGGGCGAACTACCTCAAAACCCGTGAACGGCGGTGGGGAGCCGACTAAGGTTCTGGACGACTGATCAAACGAGGAGTGGCAATGAGCGAGTACGCGGTGACCTTCGATTTGGTCGACGCCGACAAGGACGGGCTGATCTCGGCCGGGGAGCTGCTGCACCTCATGGAGGTGCTGGGCCAGCCGGTGACCGCCGAGGCCGCCGAGGCGGCGGTCCAGAAGCTCGATGTCGACGGCGACGGGCTCATCTCGCTCGAGGAGTTCTCCCACTACCTCAGCGCCACCAGCTAGGCCTGTTTCGCGGATCGGCGAAGCAGGTCACGATCCCGGGATAGGCGTGTCTAGGTGACATATCAGGCCGGTTCCTCCCGGGATAGACGTGTCTAGGCGGCGTACCGGGCCAGTTCCCAGGGGTCGTGGGCGCTCACGAGGCTCAGCGATCGCCCGCATCCTGGGCCCGCGGGCCGCGGCCGCGGCCAGTCCGTAACGCGCGCGACATCGTCGCGTCGCCCGCTACTAACCTCCTGTCTAATACGTCACAATTGGACGGTCTCCGACGGGAGGGCCAATTGGCGATCACATCAGACAACGAGCTCTGGGCCGCCGTACCGGCCGGTGTGGCGGGACGCCTCCGTCCCGTGATGAGCGATCTCGCCGATCAGATGATCTTCGAGATCCAGCGGCGCGTGCCCGAGTACGCCCGTCCCTCCGACGAGGTCTACATCAAGGTGCTGCGCATCGCCGTGGACGAGGCGCTCCAGCGGTTCCTCCGGCGCATCGAGCGGCCCCACGACCCGTGGGATCCCGAGGTGTTCCGCGCGATCGGCCGGGGCGAGGCCGCCGAGGGCCGCAACCTCGAACCCTTCCAGGCCGCCATGCGCCTCGGCGCGCGGGTGGCGTGGCACCGCCTCACCGAGCAGGCCGAGCGGCTCCGCCTCGACCCCAAGACGCTGTACGACCTGGGCGAGGCCATCTTCGTGTTCCTCGACCAGCTCGCCGACGCGGCGACCGACGGCTTCAACGAGGCCCGCGCCAACGCGGCGGGCGAGATCGAGCGCCGCCGCCACCGCCTGCTCGACCTGCTGCTCTCCCAGCCGCCCGCCTCCCCCGAAGCCATCGCCGACCTTGCCAGGACCGCAGGCTGGCGTCCGCCGAAGACCGTGGCCGGCGTGGCGCTCGAGGAACGCGGCGGCTACCGCGCGCCGTCGCTGCCTCCCGACGTGCTGGTGGGGCTGGACCGCCTGCATCCCTGCCTGATCGTCCCCGACCCGGACGGGCCGGGACAGGCGCGGATGCTGGAGACGGGACTGCGCGGCTGGCGGGCCGCCATCGGGCCCTCCGTGCCGCTGCTCAACGCCGCCACGTCACTACGGTGGGCCATGGAGGCGCTCACACTGGCCGATCGCGGGGTGCTGCCCGGGTCCGCGAGAGTGCTGCGCTGCGCCGAACACATGGCCACGCTCATCGTGTTCAAGGACGAGGAGCTGGTGAAGGCCCTGTCCGCGGTACGGCTCGCGCCCCTCGCGCACCTGCGGCCGAGCCGGCAGGACCGGCTGGCCGAGACCCTGCTCGCCTGGCTCCGCCACGGCCGGGGCGCCGGGGAGGTCGCCGCCCGCCTCCACATCCACCCGCAGACCGTGCGCTACCGGCTGCGGCAACTGGAGGAGCTGTACGGCGACCAGCTCGCCGACCCGGACATCCGCTTCGAACTGGAGATCGTCCTGCGCGCCCGCCAGGCGCTCAACCCCTGACCGCCACGAGCAGCGAACCGGTCGATTCGGAAAAATGGGAACCGGGGTCACGGGTGCGGCCAAGTACGGGGTGACCGCATCAGACCCCGGAGAGGACCCGCACGTGGTGAGTGCGCAGGCACTGCTCGACGGCTCCACCCTGGACGACTCCATCGTGATCGCACGTTCGCTGGAGCAGCCCGAGCTGTTCGCGATGGTGTTCGACCGGCATGCCGACGAGATCTTCCGATACGCCGCGAGACGGCTCGGAGCCGAGCCGGCCGAGGATGTGGTGGCGGAGGTGTTCCTCGTCGCGTTCCGCGGCCGGGCCCGCTACGACCGCTCGCGTCCCGACGCGAGGCCCTGGCTGTACGGCATCGCGACCAACGTGGGGTCGCAGCACCGCAGGGCCGAGCGCCGGCGTACCCAGGCCATGGCCAGGGTCACCGCCGACCGGCCCGGCTCGTTCGACGACCGGAGCGTCGACCGCGTCACCGCCGAACAGCTCCAGCCGCGGCTCGCCCGCGCGCTGTCCAAGCTGTCGTCGCGCGAGCGCGACCTGCTGCTCCTCGTGGCGTGGACCGACCTGAGCTACGAGGACGTCGCCCAGGCGCTTCGCATCCCCGTCGGCACGGTGCGCTCGCGCCTTCACCGCGTCCGGGTGAAACTCCGCCGGGCGCTCGGTGGCGTAGACCCCCTCACTTTGGAGCCCCAGCATGGATGACGAACTCAGACCTTTCGCCGACAACCGTCCGGCCGCACCGCCGTACCCGCCGGAGGCGCGTGAGGCCGCGCGCCGACGCCTGCTCTCGGAGGCGGCCGGCCGGCGCCGGTTCCGGCGGCCGAGGCTCGGGTGGCAGGCGGTGGGGGCCTTCGGGCTGACCGTGGCCCTGGTGGGCGGCCTCGGGGTCGCCCTGTCGTCGCGGACCGCTCCGGTCGCAGTGCCGGCGGGGGCCACCGCGACCGACCCGGCCTCCGAGTCCGAGGAGTCCGTGGAGGTGGCGCCTTCACAGGACGCCGCCGAACTGCTTCCGAAGCCGGGCCAGTACATCCTGGTGGAGTCGCAGACGATGTACACGTCCGAAAGCATGGGTGAGGGCGGGAAGCAGAGCCGCTACCTCTACCGGACCAAGCGGAAGATCTGGAAGCCGGTCGACGGGAACTCGAAGGGCCTGCTGTGGAGCGCCGGGCTGGCGCCCAAGCAGTGGCCCGGCTGGCCGCTGCCGGAGGAGGCGAAGCAGTGGCGGGGCGAGGGGTGGAGTGAGATCTCCGGGCACTGCCCCGGCTGGCCCGACGACACCCGCACCGACTACGCGTACCTGAGCACCCTGCCGACCGACGAGGCCGGGATGCGCGAGTACCTCTACAACCGGCCGCATGGCGACATCCCCGCCGATGACGGGGCGTTCGGGACAGCAGGCGACCTGCTGAGGGAGAACTACCTGCCGCGCGCCCAGAGGCAGGCACTCTTCGAGGCCACCAAGACGATCCCCGGCGTCGTGGTGACCGTGGGCGTCAAGGACTCGGCGGGACGCGAAGGCGTGGCGCTGGGCAGGCCTCGAAACGGCATCGCCACCATGCTCATCTTCGACCCGGAGACGTACATGTTCCTCGGGGAGCGCGGCACGGTCGTCGACGAGAAGGCCGCGGGCGCACCGGTGGGGAGCGTCATGGCCCTGACCGCGCAGCTGAAGGTCTCCGTGACCGACGAGCTGCCGCAGGCGGAGGGGGCCTCGAAGGACAGCAGTTGCGAGATGCAGGAGCAGCTCCCCACGCCGACGCCGACCGGCACCGAGCCCACGACGCCCACGCCGACGCCGACCGGCACCGAGCTCACGACGCCCACCGGTGCCGCACCGACGACGCCGCCCCCGACGTCGTAGGAGACGAGCCGGCCTGGCGGCAGATCCCAGCAGAACGGCCCGCACCGCGTGGAGACGCGGTGCGGGCCGTCGCGCGTTTCGAAGGACCTGGAATCGTTTCGCCCGCGGCTCAGTTGCATGGTGCAGGCCCCCGAAAAACGGCCAAACCCTACTAATAATGTAGGATTCCGACTCCACGCGGGTCGCCCCCATATACGCGGCCGCGCAGGCCGTCGACCAGGAGAAACAGTGAACAGGAAGACGACGTCGCTCTTCGGCGCCGCCATCGCGCTCGCGCTCGCCCTCACCGCCTGCGGCGGCGCAGGTGGCGACTCGGGAACGCAGAGCACCTCGCCGGCGGGCTCGTCCGACACGGAAGCGACGATCGGCATCGGATCGCTCTACGAGCCGCAGAACCTGGACAACACCGCGGGCGGCGGCCAGGGCACGACCGAGGCGTTCAACGGCAACGTCTACGAAGGCCTGTTCAGGCTCACCGACGACGGCAAGGTCGAGAACCTCCTGGCCAAGGACTACAAGGTCGGTTCCGACGGCCTGACCTACACCTTCACGCTGCGGGACGACGTGAAGTTCCACTCGGGCGAGCCGCTCACCTCCGCCGACGTGAAGTACAGCATCGAGAAGGTCACCGCGGACGGCTCGCAGTCCGCCCGCAAGAGCAGCTTCGCCGTCATCAAGAAGATCGAGACTCCGGACGACCACACGGTCACCGTGACGCTGTCGAGCAAGTCCATCTCGTTCGTGTACAACCTCAGCTACATCTGGATCATCAACGACCAGGCGAAGGACCTCGCGACGACCGAGGACGGCACCGGCCCGTACAAGCTCGGCACGTGGAAGCGCGGCGCCTCGCTGAGCCTGGACCGGTTCCCCGGCTACTGGGGCACGGCGGCCGCCAACAAGCAGGTGGTGTTCCACTACTACACCGACGCGACGGCGCTGAACAACGCCCTGCTCACCAACGCGGTCGACGTCGTGACCAGCGAGCAGAGCCCGGACACGCTCGCGCAGTTCACCAACAACGCGAACTACAAGGTGAACAACGGACACTCGACGACCAAGCTGCTGCTGGCGTTCAACGACCGCAAGGCGCCGTTCGACAAGCCGCTCGTCCGCAAGGCCGTGACCTCCGCGATCGACAACAAGAAGCTGCTCAGCTCCATCTGGGGCGAGTACGGCACGCTGATCGGCTCGATGGTGCCGCCCACCGACCCGTGGTACGAGGACCTCACCAAGGTCAACCCGTACGACGTGGACCTCGCCAAGAAGCAGCTCGCCGACGCGGGGTACGCCGACGGGTTCAGCTTCACGCTCGACACCCCGAACTACGACCCGCACCCCACCGCGGCGACGTTCATCAAATCCGAGCTGGCCAAGGTCGGCATCACCGTGAACATCAACGTCATCACGGCCGACGAGTGGTACACCAAGGTCTACAAGAACCGCGACTTCGCCGCCACGATGCAGGAGCACGTCAACGACCGCGACGTCGTCTGGTACGGCGACCCCGACTTCTACTGGGGCTACGACAACCCGCAGGTCACCGCGTGGGTGAAGGAGGCCGAGGAGTCGGACACCGCCGAGGCGCAGACCGAGCTGCTGAAGAAGGTCAACCAGCAGGTCGCCGCCGACGCCGCCAGCGACTGGCTCTACCTCTACCCGCAGATCGTCGTCGCGTCGTCCAAGCTGTCGGGCTATCCCCTGAACGGCCTGAACTCCCAGTTCTACGCGTACGGCATCAAGAAGGCCTGACCCGGCACCTCCCGCCCCGGCCCGGGCCTGTACGGCCCGCCGGGGCGCGGGCGTGTCCTCCTGATCGATCGGCTTGTCATGACCACCTACCTGCTGCGGCGCGTGGCCTTCCTGGTCATCTCGCTGCTGCTGGCCAGCACGGTGCTGTTCCTGCTGCTGCGCCTGCTTCCCGGCGACCCGGCCAACTCGCTGCTGTCGGTCGGAGCCTCGCCCGAGCAGATCGCGGCCGCGCGCCACCGGATCGGGTCGGACCGCCCGCTGCCCGAACAGTTCGTCACCTGGCTCGGGCAGATGGCGACGTTCGACCTCGGCACGTCGTTCGTCAGCAGCCTTCCCGTCGGCCCCGAGATCGCCTCGCGCCTGGTGGTGACCGTCCCGCTCACACTGCTGGCGTTCCTCCTCGCCGTCGTGGTCGCCGTCCCGGTCGGGTTCGTCGCGGCCCACCGGTCGAACCGCTGGTACGGGCCGCTGCTCAACGGGATATCGCAGCTCGGCATCGCCGTCCCGGTCTTCTGGGTGGGAATGCTGCTGATCACCGCGTTCGCGCTGTACTTCCAGATCCTTCCCGCAGGCGGTTTCCCGCAGGACGACTGGGCCGACCCCGCCGACGCGCTCACCTCGCTCGCCCTGCCCGTCGTCACCATCGCCCTCGTCATGTCCGCCTCGCTCATCAGGTACGTGCGCTCGGCCACCGTGGACGTGCTGGACAGCGACTACCTGCGGACGTTCCGGGCGCTGGGCTCGTCGTTCACCATGGCGATGTGGCGCCACGGCCTGCGCAACGCGGCCGTGCCCGTCGTCTCGATCATGGGCATCGAGCTGGCCACGACGTTCCTCGGCGCGGTGGTGGTCGAGAGCGTGTTCGCCCTGCCGGGGCTCGGCAGCATGCTGGCCAAGGCGATCGCGCAGCATGACTACCCGATCGTCCAGGGCGTCCTGTTCGTCAGCACCTTCGGCGTGCTGGTGATCGGTTTCCTCGCCGACCTGGTCCAGCGCCTGATCGACCCGCGCCTGCGCGGCACCCTGTCACGGAGCGCCCGATGAGCCACCCGCACACCGCCGGCCCCCTCAAGGCGGCCGATCCGGCACCAGCCGGTCGCCGTCGCCGCTCCGCGACCCTGGTGATCGGTTGCGTGCTGGCCGGCGCGATCGTCGCGGTGGCGGTCGTCTCGCTGTTCTGGGTGCCGTTCGCGCCCGAGGACACCTCGGGCGGGCGGCTCGCGCCCCCCGGCCCGCCCCACCTGCTCGGCACGGACAAGCTCGGCCGCGACCTGCTGACCCAGCTCATGATCGGGGCCCGGGTGGCGCTGACGGCCGGCGCCGGCTCCGTGGCGCTCGGCGGGCTCCTCGGCGTCGCCGCCGGCCTGCTCGCCGGGTTCGCCACCCGGTGGCTGGACGACACGATCTCGGCCCTGCTCGACATCCTGATCGCCTTCCCCACCCTCCTGCTCGCCATGCTGGTGGTGGCGGCGCGGGACGCGTCCCTCACCTCGGCCATCCTGGCGATCGGGCTCGCGATGTCGGCGATCGTCGCGCGGCTGACCCGCGTGCTCGTCAAGCGGGTGCTGGCCCAGGACTTCATCACCGCGTCGCGCACGTCGGGAACCTCCTGGCCGCGCGTGGTGGCCGAGCACGTCCTTCCCAACATCTGGCCGACGCTGCTGGTCAACCTCGCGCTGCAGCTCGGCCTCGCCGTGCTGGCCGAGGCGAGCCTGTCGTACCTCGGGCTCGGGGCGCCGCCGCCGAACGCCTCGTGGGGACGGATGCTGCAGGAGGCCCAGGCGACCGTGCTGACCGCGCCGCTCGGGGCGATCGCGCCCGGCGTGCTCCTGGTCGTGCTGGTCGTCGGGGTGAACCTCGTCGCCGACGGCCTCAGGGACGTGGCCGACCCGACCCGGCGGAGGACCCGATGAGCCTGCTCGACGTCACCGAGCTCACAGTGAGGTCGGCGGACGGCCGCGCGCTCGTCTCCGGCGTGTCGTTCACGATGGAGCCGGGCGCCCGCCTCGGCCTGATCGGGGAGTCCGGTTCCGGCAAGTCGCTGACCGCGCTCGCGATCATGGGGCTGACCCCCGCCGGGATGACCGTGTCGGGCAGCGTGGTGCTGGACGCCCCCGGGCTCGTACGGACCGAGGTCGTGGGCGCGGCGGAGCGGCGGCTGAACGGGCTGCGCGGCCGGGCCGCGACCATCGTCTTCCAGGAGCCGCTCACCGCCCTGGACCCGCTGATGAGGGTCGGCGGCCAGCTCGCCGAGCCCTTCCGGCGCGTACGCGGGCTGCGGGGCGCCGCCCTTCGCAAGGCGGTCATCGCGGCGCTCGAAGAGGTGCGGCTGACCGACCCCGGCCGCATCGCGAAGGCCTACCCGCACGAGATCTCCGGTGGCCAGCGCCAGCGGGTGGCGATCGCCATGGCCCTCGCCTGCGAACCGGCCCTGCTGATCGCCGACGAGCCCACCACGGCCCTCGACGTGACGGTCCAGGCCGAGGTGCTGGCGCTGCTGGACGGCCTGGTCTCCGCGCGCGGGATGGCGCTGCTGTTCATCAGCCACGACCTCGCGGTCGTGTCGGCCGTGACCGACCACGTGCTCGTGCTCAAGGACGGCGTGGCCGTGGAGTCCGGGCGCGTTCTCGACATCGTCAGCACGCCGCGCCATCCGTACACCCGTGACCTGGTGGGCAGCGCGCGGCAACTCGACAGCGCGCTCGATTGGAGCCAACGTTGACCCCGGCCATCCTTGAGGCACGCCAGGTGGGCTTCGCCTACCGCGGCGCCGCGCCCGTGCTGTCGGACATCTCCCTCGCGGTCACGCCCGGCCGGAGCGTGGCGCTGGTCGGCGAGTCGGGCGCGGGAAAGACCACCCTGCTGCGCCTGCTCCTCGGGCTCGCGCGGCCGACCGACGGGCAGATCCTGTTCGACGGCGCGGAACTCTCACCTCGGGGGCGAGGCCGGATGCGGGCCTTCCGGCGCAGCGTGCAGACCGTGTTCCAGGACCCGTACTCCTCGCTCGACCCCCGGCAGCGTGTGGGCAGGATCGTCGCGGAACCGCTGCGCTCGCTTGGCCTGCTCACGGCCCCCCGCACCCAGGGAGACCCAGCCAACGTACGTGTCGCCGCCGCGCTGGACGCGGTGGGGCTTCCGGCGGACGCCGCCCGCCGCTACCCGCACGAGTTCTCCGGCGGGCAGCGCCAGCGCATCGCCATCGCGCGGGCCATCGTGTGCGAGCCGCGCGTGCTGCTCGCCGACGAGCCCGTCAGCGCCCTGGACGTCTCGACCCGGGTGCGCATCGTTGACCTGCTGGCCGAACTGCGGGAGACGCGCGGCCTGACCGTGGTCATGGTGTCGCACGACCTCGCCGTGGTGGCGACGCTGTGCGGGCACACCGCCGTGCTGGAACGGGGCCGGATCGTCGAGCAGGGCGACACCGCCGCCGTGCTCGGCTCTCCTCGTCATCCTTACACCCGCCGTCTGGTCGACAGCGTGCCGCGCCTTCCCCCGCGCATCCAGGCCTAGTCGGTGACGTAGACCTGGCTGAACACCTCGGACAGCTTCTTGACGTCCTCGGCGATGCCGACCTCGGGCGAAGCCGGGTTGAACATCGTGGTCAGGCGGCGCTGGAGCGGCTCCAGCTTGCCGAGCTGCTCCCAGGCGGGCGTCGAGGCGAGGCCCGAGCCCATCACGCGGTACGTCGCGCCCGTGCCGTCCTGCCAGCGGGTCCAGAGGTTGACCGTCGCGGCGCCGTCCTTCAGCGGGGTGGTGATGCGCTCCTGCGCCGCCGTGGCCGCCTGCTCGGCGGTGAGCGGTGAGGCGTTCTTGCCCGCCAGCCCGGCGTCCTCGGCCGCGATCTGCGCGAGCGTGTCCCAGGCGAGGGTCTTGACCTTGCTCCACTGGTTGCGCTGCGCCTGCTGCGGAGTGATGTTCCAGGTGGCGTACGCGGTCGAGAGGAGGCCGGCGTCGAGCGCGAGCTGGTCGACCGAGCCGGAGGTGAGCAGCGGCTCGATGTTCTTCGGCGCGAGCAGCGGATACTTCTTGGTCATCTCGGCCTTGCACAGGTCGCTGTTGCCGCAGCCGAACTCCGGCACCACCGTGTGGACGCCGAGCTTCTTGCCGGGGGCCACCTGGTGCAGCGCGCCGGCGGCGGCCGTGACGAACGACTGCATCTCCTCCGGCGTCTTCACCGCGCCGTTGTAGCCGAGCTGCGAGGTGAACCGGATGCCGACGACGCCCGGCTGCGCGGCGAGCGCGCCGGCCTTCCTGACGGCGGCGGCGAAGGCGGCGGTGCCGGCCTTGTACTCGTCGAGGAGCTCGGTGTCCACCCACACCCGCATGCCGCTCGCGGCGGCGGCGGCGATCGCCCGCCCTGCGGCGGTCTGCGCGGCGGCGGCGATCTCCTCGGGGGTCACCGAGCAGGTCTCGCCGGCGGTCTGGCAGGCGGGCGGCGTGTTGTCGTCCTGGTAGCCCTCGGGCGCGGGGTCTCCCTCGCCGTGGGCCTGGCCGTCACCCTCGCCGTCGGCGCTGCAGGCCTCCACCGTGCAGTCGATCCACCCGACGGGGTACTCGCTGGCCCCCTTGAGCTTGGCTCCGTCGTCCTTGGCCCAGAACCGCACGATGTCGAGCGCGTCCTGGGGGGTCGGAGCCATCCAGAAGCACTGCGGGTCGGACTGCGAGCCACCGTTGGTGACGTTCTTACACTCGTCGGCGCCGTCCTCGGAGAACGCCGTGGCGGCCGGGATGCCCACCGCGAGCACGGTGAGTGCGGCGCTGAGGGCGAGGGCTCTCCTGATTCGCATCAAGCGTCTCCTTGGGCGGAGCGAAATGAATAGTGATCGCCCGTAAACGATCGAAACGACTGTATCGGGCGTATCTTTACTCGACCAGTGGCTCAGCGGGATTCATTGACCGGCGAATATGCCGATATCGGCCCTCACCTCGCATGATCCTCTCGGGCACCACCGGGCGAACGCGAAAATTCTCTCTCCCGTACGGCCCCCGCAACCGGGCGTTACGGACACCGCACGCGTCCTGGGAGGCCACCCGCGCCGACTCGCACGTGGTGTCACCTCGCATAATCGGGAGATGCGCGATCACAAGGGGAGCCCGGAGTCGGCCCAGACCCTGGAGCGGGGGCTCAGGCTGCTCCGGCTGCTCGCCGACGGCCACCGAGGGCGCACCCCCACGGAGCTGGCGCAGGAGCTGGAGCTGAGCCGCCCGATCGTCTACCGGCTGCTCACCACCCTCCAGAACGAGGGCTTCGCCCGTCGGGACGCCGAGGGACGCGCCCATCTGGGCTTCGGCGTCCTCGCGCTGGCCAGGGCCGTGCAGCCCCTGCTGCGAGCCGCCGCGCTCCCCGCCCTGCGCCGCCTCGCCGAGGAGACCGGCGCCACGGCGCACCTGACGGCGGCCGAGGGAGACGAGGGGCTGGCGATCGCCGTGGTGGAGCCGACCTGGACGGACATGCACGTCGCCTACCGCGAGGGCTCGCGCCATCCGCTCTCGCGCGGGGCGGCGGGGCTGGCGATCCTGGCCCTGCGCGAGGGCCGCACGGACTACCTGGTCACCGAGGGGCAGCTCCAGGAGGGCGCGCGCGGCATCGCGGCCCCGCTGCCCGGCCTGCCGTGGCTGGAGGCGTCCGTGGGCATCGTGACGTTCGGCGCCATCGACGCCGCCATCCTCGGCCCCCGCGTCTCCGCCGCCGCCGCCGAGCTCCGCCGGGCCCTCGAATGAGCGTGCGGGGTCTGACCTGCCCGCGTGAGATTGACATCGTCGGCGCGATGGCGGATCGTCGTACGTATAGAGGACAATGCTGTCCGATATGCGTACACAGGAGGGCCGATGCCGTACTACCGCACCGTCGGCGAGGTGCCGCGCAAACGGCATATCCAGTTCAAGAAGCCTGATGGCGGGCTGTACGCGGAGGAGTTGATGGGGGAGGAAGGCTTCTCCTCCGACTCCTCGCTGCTGTACCACCGCCACCTGCCGACCGCGATCGTCAAGGCGGAGGCGGTGGCCGACGGCACGCGAGCCGGCCTCTCGCCGAACCTCCCGCTGTCCCCGCGCCATTTCCGCACCCAGGATCTTCCCTCGGGCGGTGATCTCGTCACCGGCCGGCGGCCGCTGGCGGGCAACGCGGACGTCCGATTGTCGTACGCCGCCGCCGACCGGCCGAGCGAGCTCTACCGCGACTCCAAGGGCGATGAGTGCGTCTACGTCGCGAGCGGCCGGGTGCGCTTCGAGTCCACGTACGGGGTGATCGAGGCCGGGGAGGGCGACTACGTCGTGATCCCCACCGGCACGATCCACCGCTGGGTGCCGCTCGACGGCACCACGGTGCGGGCCCTCGCCATCGAAGCGTCCGGGCACATCCGGCCCCCGAAGCGCTACCTGTCGCAGTACGGCCAGTTCCTGGAGCACGCGCCCTACTCCGAGCGCGACCTGCGGGCGCCCGGCGAGCCGCTGATCGTGGAGGAATCCGAGACGCCCGTCCTGGTCAGGACCCGAGGCGGCCTGACCAGGCTGACCTACGCGCACCACCCGTTCGACGTGGTCGGCTGGGACGGCTACCTCTACCCGTACGCCTTCAACATCGCCGACTTCGAGCCGATCGTGAAGCGCACGCACGCGCCGCCGCCCGTCCACCAGACCTTCGAGGGGCCGGGCTTCGTCATCTGCTCGTTCTGCCCCCGGCCGCTGGACTTCCATCCCGACGCCGTGCCGATCCCGTACAACCACCACAACGTCGACTCCGACGAGTTCATGTTCTACGCGGGCGGCGACTACACCGCGCGCAAGGGCTCGGGCATCGACGTCGGGTCCATCTCCCTGCATCCGGCCGGCTTCACGCACGGCCCGCAGCCGGGCGCCGTCGAGGCCGCCGTCGACGCGGTGCGGCGGGGCATGACGGTCACCAGTGAGCTGGCCGTGATGGTCGACACCTTCCGGCCGCTCGACCTCGGCGACGCCGCGCTGTCCTGCGAGGACCCGGGGTACGCCTGGACGTGGGCCCGATGACCCGTCCCGGCACGAGCCCGCTGTTCACCGCTCTGGTCGACGACGCCGGGCTGTTCCCTCCCGCGCTGCTGCCGATGTCGGACGCGGTCGCCCGGCACTACGCCGACGAGGACGCCGGAAGCCCGGTGCTCAGCCACCGGTTCCTCTGCCAGGCCAGCCGCCTGCACGAGCTGCGCGCGCATCTGACCCGGCCCATCAGGGTGGGGCTCATCATCGACACGCCCGACTTCCCCCGCCTCGACCTGCTCGGCGAGGGCGAGCTCGCCGGCATCGACGTCGAGCTGGTGGAGACGGCCCTTCCGCCGGGTTCGAGCATCGCCGAGGTGGTCGAGCGCGTCCGTCCGAGGAACTCCGGCGCGCGGCTGTTCGTCGAGGTGCCGCCCACCGACCTCCACGAGGTGCCCGAGGGGGTGGGGCTGAAGGTCCGCTGCGGGGGGCTCACGCCCGAGCTGTTCCCCTCCACGCACGAGCTGGGCGTCTTCATCCGCAACTGCGTCGAGCGGAACATCCCGTTCAAGGCGACCGCCGGCCTGCACCACGCGGTCCGCCACCCCGATCCTGGCCTCGGCGTCTACCGGCACGGCTTCCTCAACATCCTGATGGCCGTGTGCGCGGCCGTCGAGGGCCGTGACCCCGTCCGGGTGCTCGACCTCATGGACAAGCGCGAGCTGGTGGAGCTGGCGCGGGCCGTGCCGCACGAGACCGCGCGGCGGGCCAGGGAGCTGCTGGTCTCCTACGGCTCGTGCAACACATTCACACCCATCGACGACCTGGCCCGGCTCGGCCTGGCCGACCACCACCGGAGGCCGGCGGCGGCCGTCAAAGAGGAGATCGTGACCACCAGCTGGGTACCCGGAGCCGACGCGTCCGCCTACACCGTGGCGAACCTGCCCTACGGCGTGTTCTCCCGCCCCGGGCACGCTCCCCGCGCCTGCGCGCGCATCGGCGACCACGTTCTCGACCTGGCGCCCGCCCTGCACGACGAGGTGTTCGCCACCGGGAGCCTCAACGGCTTCCTGGCCCGGGGCCGTAGGGCCTGGCGGGACACCCGGCGCCGCATCCAGCGCCTGCTCTCGGCGGAGGCCGGTGAGGCGTCGGCGAACCGCGCGGCGACCGAGCCCCACCTCATCCCGCTGCACCAGGTGCGGCTCCACATGCCGATCGAGGTCGGCGACTACGTCGACTTCTACTGTTCGCTGGAGCACGCGACCAACCTCGGCCGCATGTTCAGGCCCGGTGAGAACCCCCTCAAGCCCAACTGGCGCCACCTGCCGGTCGGGTACCACGGCCGGTCGGGCACCGTCGTGGTCTCCGGCACCCCGATCACCCGTCCCCGTGGCCAGCGCGCCCCCGCGCACGGCGACATGCCGGTATTCGGGCCGTCCGTGAAGCTCGACATCGAGGCCGAGCTGGGGTTCGTCGTCGGGGCGCCGACCCGCTTCGGCGAGAGCGCGGGAGACTTCGCCGATCACGTCTTCGGGGTCACGCTGGTGAACGACTGGAGCGCCCGTGACATCCAGGCGTGGGAGTACGTCCCGCTCGGGCCGTTCCTCGGCAAGTCGTTCGCCACCTCGATCTCCGCGTGGATCACTCCGCTGGAGGCCCTCGAACACGCCCGCGTGCCCGGACGGGCGCAGGATCCCGAGCCGCTGGGCTACCTTGCCAGGCGGGAGCCGTGGGGTCTCGACCTCACGCTCGGCGTGGAGCTCAACGGCGAGTCGATCTCCAGCCCGCCGTACCGCGAGATGTACTGGACGCCCGACCAGATGCTCGCCCACATGAGCGTCAACGGCGCCTCCCTGCGCACGGGCGACCTGTTCGCCAGCGGCACGGTCTCCGGGCCCGAGCAGGGTCAGCGGGGGTCGCTGATCGAGATCACCTGGAACGGCACCGAGTCCGTCAAGCTCTCGGACGGCCAGACGCGGGCCTTCCTCGAAGACGGCGACACGGTGCGCATCACCGCGACGGCCCCCGGCCCCGGCGGCACGGAGATCGCGCTGGGCGAGGTGACGGGCACGATCCTTCCCGCACGAAACTGACCCCTCTCAGGGCTTGATCACTCGGTGTGCCCGTTCGACCTCCTCCGGGGCCGGGGCAGGCGAGCTTGCCCTGCCGTACCCCAAAATTTAGGACTACGGTGGTGAACAAGGAACCACCGACGCCTAGAACGCGTTTCTCCTTATAAGGGAGGGCCGGGGCAAATGGACTCATGGATCTTCTGGCTGATACTGGCGGCGGTGCTCGGCGTGGCGGAGCTCTTCACGCTCACCGCGGCACTCGGGCTGCTCGGTGCCGCCTCGCTCCTGACGGCGGTGGTCGCCGCCATCGGCCTGCCTGCCGGCCTCCAGCTCGCGGTCTTCATCCTCTCCTCCGTCTCCGGTCTCGCCGTTCTCCGGCCCATCGCGCAGCGACATGTCGCCCTGCCTCCCGTGCAGCGGTTCGGCGTCGCGGCCCTGGTCGGAAAGCCCGCCTACGTCACCCGTGAGGTCACCGGCCTGAACGGCCGGGTACGCATCGGAGGAGAGGAGTGGTCGGCCCGCGCCTACGACGAGACCCTGGTGATCCCGGCGGGCGCGACCGTGGACGTCATACAAATAGAGGGCGCGACCGCCCTCGTCTATCCCCGGGAGTGAACATGGACGCCGCTTTGATCGCCGGAATCCTGATCGCCCTGCTGGCGGTGTTCACCGTGCTGCGCTCGATCCGGATCGTCCCCCAGGCGCGGGCGGGCAACGTCGAACGCCTCGGGCGCTACTCGCGCACGCTCGGGCCAGGCCTGAACTTCCTGATCCCGTGGGTCGACCGCGTGAAGCCCCTCATCGACCTGCGCGAGCAGGTGGTGTCCTTCAAGCCCCAGCCGGTGATCACCGAGGACAACCTCGTCGTCGACATCGACACCGTGCTGTACTTCCAGGTCACCGACCCGCGCGCGGCGGCGTACGAGATCGCCAACTTCATCCAGGGCGTCGAGCAGCTCACGGTCACGACCCTGAGGAACGTCGTCGGCGGCATGGACCTGGAGAAGACCCTGACCTCCCGCGACACCATCAACAGCCAGCTGCGCGGGGTGCTCGACGAGGCCACCGGCAAGTGGGGCATCCGGGTCAACCGGGTAGAGATCAAGGCCATCGACCCGCCCAAGAGCATCAAGGAGGCGATGGAGAAGCAGATGCGCGCCGAGCGTGACAAGCGGGCCGCCATCCTCACCGCCGAGGGCTTCCGGCAGTCGCAGATCCTCACCGCCGAGGGTGAGAAGCAGAGCGCGATCCTGCGCGCCGAGGGTGACCGGGCGTCCGCGATCCTCAAGGCCGAGGGCCAGTCGCAGGCCATCGACGAGGTGTTCCAGGCGGTCCACCGCAACGACCCCGACCCGCAGCTGCTCGCCTACCAGTACCTCCAGGTCCTCCCGCAGCTCGCCCAGGGCTCCGGCAACACCTTCTGGGTCATCCCCAGCGAGGTCACCTCCGCCCTGCAGGGGGTGTCCAAGGCGTTCACCGAGTCGTTGCCCCGCTCCCCCGCCACCCGCGAGGTCACCGAGCACAAGAGCTCGGCGAGGGACGAGGCGGCCATCGCCGCGAAGGCCGCCGAGGACGCCATCGCCGACGCGGAGGAGACCGGCCCCCGCAGCCTCGGCCCCGGGACGGCCGCCCCCGACGCCCTGTCCGGGCTGGGAAACGCGCGGCCCCAGCCGGCCGAGGCGCTGAGGGAGCCTCGTCCCGACGAGTCCTGAGCCCCCGCCTCCAGGGGGCTGAGCCACCGGCCGAGGTCAGCCCCGGCCGGTGGTGAGCAGGCCCGCGAAGCGTTGTACGCGCGACAGCTCGTCGCGCACCGGGTCGAGGACCATCTCACGGCCCACGGTGTCCACGCTCGCCCACAGTGCCCGCCGCGCCTTGCGCGCCCTGCGCCTCGCGCCCAGGGCCGCCGCGACCCGCGACAGCAGGGCGACGAGAAGCCCGGCGAGGGCTCCTCCTCCCAGCAGGACGGTGGGCCACGGCACCTCGCCGAGCGTCGGCGTCGGCAGCTCGGGGAAGCGGAGGTATTCGAGCAGGAACAGCCCCGACAGCCAGAGCACGCCGGCCAGCATGGTCGCGAACAGCAGCCACTGGAGCAGCCCGACCGCCCGCCACCACCGGGGACGCCTGCCGCTGCCCACCGACGTCACCGCCATCGCGCGGTCGAGGTTCTCGGCGAGATCGTCCGCCCGCGAGCGCGCCGACCGCCGTACGGACACCGCCCACGGCTCCGGCAGACCGGCGGAGACGGCCGAGCCGACGTCCCTGATCGCGGTGTCCATCCGCGACCGCTGGACGGCCGTCGCGGGCGGGATCGACGTACGTCCCGCGATCTCCGCCCGGGCCGGCGAGCCCTCGTCGCCGCGCTCCGCAGGCGGCAGGGACGTGCGCGCGCCGTCCGCGAGGGGGACGCCGAGGTGCAGGCGGCGCAGCGGGTCGGGTCTGAAGCGCCGAAGCCACCGGGTCACCGGCCAGCCGGTGGCCGCGATCGACCGGTGCCTGTGGGCCTTGGCGACCGCCTCCACCACGAGCGGGACGCCCGCCGCCTCCGCGAGCGCGGCGGTCAGCGGCCTGGCCAGCTCGTCCGACAGCGCCGCCTCGGCGGCCCTGGCCCGCTTCTCCAGCTCGCCCGTGGACAGCGGGGCCGCCCTGTCGGGACCGCCCTCGGGCAGGGAGGTCCCGTCGGCGGGCCCGCCCGACGACGCGAGCGCCAGCAGGTCGGCGGCCGTGCCGGCGTCCGCCGCCAGCCGCGCGGCCCACGTACGCCGCTCCGCGACGCGCTTGGCCAGTGTCGCGCGCAGGTCGGCGATCCCGGTGTCCCTGGGTACGGAGGTGGCGACGACGGGCACGCCCGGCAGCCCGTCCTCGTCCAGCAGCCGCCGCAGGTCGCCCAGGCAGCGGTCGGCCGCCGCGGGGGTGAGGCGGTCGGTCTGGTTCAGCACGACCACCATGACGTCCCGATGCCTGCCCAGCGAACGGAGGTAGCGCTCGTGTACGGCCGCGTCGGCGTACTTCTGCGGGTCGAGCACCCACACCAGCAGATCGACCACCGCGACCAGGCGATCCACCTCAAGGCGGTGGGCCAGCTCGATGGAGTCGTGGTCGGGCAGGTCCAGCAGGATCAGCCCGGAGAGCGAGCCGTCGACGCCGTCGACGATGTGGCGGCGCGGGATCTCCAGCCAGTCGAGGAGCGGCCCGGCCCCCTCCGGGTCCCACATCGCCGCCTGGGCCGTCGAGGTCGTCGGCCGGGTCACCCCGACCCCGGCGAGCGTGGTGCCCGACAGGGCGTTGAACAGCGAGGACTTGCCACTGCCCGTCGCCCCGGCGAGCGCCACGACCGTGTGGTCCACCGAGAGGCTCCGCCGCGCCCCCGCCCGGGAGACCACGGCGCGGGCCTCGGCGACCGCCTCCTCGTCCAGGCGCCCTTCGGCGAGGTCCGCCGCCTCGGCGAGCGCGGTCAGCCTGTCGTCCAGCGACACCGCGGCGGACCGCCGGAGCACCTTCACGGCCGGTCCACCCCGGCTTCCATCGCGGGCACGTCGATCTCACCCCGGTGGTCCCGTACGGTCCGCGCCGCCTGCCTGAGCGCGGCGGACATGTCCTCGGGGGGCCCGACGCCTTCGAGCAGCGAGGTGAACCGGGACGCCTCCGCGTCGAGCACCTCGCGCACCCGCTGCTGGAGGTCCTCGCGTGCCGCCTGGGTGAGCGTCCGTACGGCCTGGTCCCCGAAGACGGCCTCCAGGAGCTTCTGGCTCAGCACGCTCGTGCCTCCGGCGATGCCGACCTCGATGCCGGTGAGCCCCCCTGTGGAGGCGAAGACCATGAGCATGAGCAGCAGGCCGGCGCCGTTCACGCTGAACGAGGCGAGCCTGGCGGTCGTGCGCTTCTCGGCCCCCTCCTTGGCGACCAGGTCCAGGACGTACCCCTGCCAGGCCCGCACGGCCGAGGAGGCGCGTTCGGGAAGCGTGGCGGACGCGCGGCCGAGCCGCCCCGCCGAGACCGCGCCCGCCCGCTCGATGACGTCACGGCCCGCCGGCATGCCGGACCAGGCCTCCAGAGTGCGCTCGGCGGCGGCGTCGGCGGCCGAGCGGATCAGCGCCTCGACCCCGGTCTCCAGGGCCACCCTGAGCTGGGTGTCAGGAGCGGGCCGCCCGGTGAACGCCGAGACGATGCGCTCGCGCAGCCAGCCGATGCGCGACTCCAGCGTGCGCATGAAGTCGCCGGTGCCGATGAAGTCCTGCCAGCGGGCCAGCACCTCGCCGCGCAGCAGCGAGCCGTCGCGTATGCCGTCGTCGAAGGTGGCCATGGCCGTCCCGTAGGCGGACTCCACGGAGACCCGCAGGTCGGCGAGCCCGGCCCGCTGCCGGTCGGCCTCGTCCGCGAGCATCGGAACCCGGGCGGTGATGCTCTCCAGCGCCCCCGAGAGGGTCCTGCGCACGACCTCGGCCCGCGCCTGGGCATCGGCCGCGATCGCGGCCAGCCAGTCGCGCACGGCCCGTACGGCCTCCTCGGGCAGGCGGGCGTTCTCCTCCGGGAGCACCACCTCGGGCACGCTGAACAGGGGCGTGCCGGCGAGGCCGTTGGCGTCGAGCAGGCGGTGCAGGTGCGCGCTCACCGGTTCGAGCGCCTCAGGCGGCACCCGGTCGAGGACCACCGCCAGCGCCGTGCTCCGCTCGCGGGCGCTGCGCAGGAAGCCCCACGGCACCTCGTCGGCGTAACGGGAGGCCGTGGTGACGAACAGCCAGAGGTCGGCCGCCGCGAGGAGCTGCGCCGCGATCTCGCGGTTGGCCGTGACGACCGAGTCGATGTCGGGGGCGTCCAGCAGGGCGAGCCCCGGAGGAAGGGTGGTGGCCGTGACGATGCGCAGGGTGCCCGGCTCGCCGCGACCCCGTCCTGTGGTCCTGGCCAGGCCGGGCAGCACCTTCTGCCGGGTGAACCACACCTCGTCGGCCGGGTTGGCCACCAGGGTGGGGGCGAGCGTCGTGGGCCGCAGAACTCCCGGCTCGGTGACGTCCGCGCTGGCGAGGGAGTTGACCAGGGTGGACTTGCCCGCCCCCGTCGAGCCCCCGACGACGGCCAGCAACGGAGCGTCCATGGCCGCGACGCGCGGCAGGAGGTAGTCGTCGAGCTGCCCTCTGAGCTCCTTGAGGGCACGACGGTGCGAAGCGACGTCGCCGATCGCGAGGGGGAACAGATCGTGATCGAGCTGACGCCGCAGGGTCGAAAGGGCCACGAGCAGGCCATTGTTCCCCGCCATACGACCGGTCATGCCCCGAGAGAGCCGAGGTATCCGCAGCCTGCGGAAAAGCGCTGCTCAGAGGGGCATTCCGCGCTAAGCGGTGGGTTGCGCGGAGGGCTGGTCTCCCGGCTGCCCTGGACGGCCGGTGGGAAGGAGCGGGCGGCACTTCTCCAGGGCCTTGGCGATGGCGGGGTCGCTCGTCTTCAGCTCACGCATGCCGCCGTTCTGCGGGAGCTCGGCCCCGTTGTCCTTCATGCACGAGCGGAACGCCTGGAGCGCGGAGTCGTCCATGCCGCCCCTCGGGCCGCGTCCCTGCCCGTAACCGCCCTGCGGCATCAGCGAGCGGCACGCCTCGAAGGCCTTCTGCATCTCCGGTGACATGGTGCCAAAGCCCCCCGGTCGTCCGCTCGGCCGAGGGGACGGGGTACCACTTGGCCGAGCCGTGGGTGCCGCGTCAGGGCGGCGGGTGGGCATTTCCACCCCGTTCCTGCGCATGCACTCGGTGAATGCCGCCCGCTGGTCACCGGACCCGCCGGGCGAAGCCTGGGCACCGGCCGTGGCGTTGGAATCTCCGCCACACCCGGAGGTCAGCAGGACGGCGGCCACAGCGGCGACGCCGAGAACACGGGGCAACGCGATCACAGGGTGGACTCCATCGGGAAACCGAGGGACTTTGGCGATATCCATGACAGGCCCCCAAGCTCAGCGCCACATGCGATGAAGCTGAAATTCACCTGTCAAACCCCCCGGACGCCCGTCAAGCCCCGGCCGTGAGTGACGTGGGCGGCCGCTCCTTAGCCCGTCAGGCGTCGGCCGGGAGTGACGTTGGCGGTCGATCCTTCGTCCGTCAAGCCCCGGCCGGGAGTGACGAGGGAGGTCGATCCTTCGTCCGTCAGGCGTCGGCTGGGAGGGTGACGCGGAAGGTCGCTCCCCGGCCGGGCTCGCTGTCGACGGTGATCACGCCCCCGTGCGCCTGGGCCAGGGCGGCGGCGATCGACAGGCCGAGGCCGGCGCCGCCAGAGCCGCTCCGCGTGCGCGAGGGGTCGGCGCGGTAGAAGCGCTCGAAGACCCGCTCCGCGTCCTTGACCGGCAGCCCCGGGCCCTCGTCCGCCACCTCGACCACCACGTTCCCCTCGACCTCCCCGACGCCCACCCGGAACGCCGTGCCCGCCGGGGTGTGACGCAGGACGTTGTCCACCAGGTTGGCGATCACCTGGTGGAGCCTGGCCTCGTCCCCCCTGACCGTGACGGGATCCTCGGAGTCGTCCAGCCGCACCAGGTCGATCTCGCGGTCGGGGGCGAGCGTCTGCGCGTCGAGCACAGCCCCTGCGGCCAGGCTGAGCACGTCGACGGGACGGCGTTCGAGTGGCCGCTGCTGGTCGAGCCGGGCGAGCAGCAGCAGGTCGTCGACGAGGATGCCCATGCGGGTGGCTTCGTCCTCGATCCTGCGCAGCAGCCGGGCCGCCTCGTCCAGGTCGGGGGCCTCGTGGCGGTAGAGCTCGGCGAAGCCCCTGATGGAGGTGAGCGGCGTCCGCAGCTCGTGGGAGGCGTCGGCGACGAACCTCCGCATCCGGTCCTCTGATCGGCGCGCCTGGAAGGCCGACTTGCGTGCCGCGATCTCCGAGGCCTCACGGTCCCTGAACGCGGCCTCGATCTGCGCGAGCATGCCGTTGATCGCCCTTCCGAGCCGTCCCATCTCGGTACGGCGGTGCCGCAGCGGCACCCGGCGGGACAGGTCGCCTCCGGCGATGGCGCCGGCGGTCCTTTCGATCTCGCCGAGCGGGCGCAGGCTCCGCCGTACGAGCCAGTGGCAGGCGAAGCCGAGCAGGACCAGCACGCCGCCGCCCACGGTCGCCACGATGGTCGCGAGCCGGGTGACGGTCGCGTCGATGTCGTCCATGCGGACCGCGATCACGCGGATGTGCGTGCCGTCGGCCACGGCGATCACCCGCCAGCTCAGGCCGGAGTCCGACCCCACGGTGAACGGGCGCGGCGTCGCGCGCCGCACCTTGTCCAGCGTGAGCGGGGGGAGCTTGGGCGGGTCGGTGTCCGGGTTCTCCTGGAGGGTGCGCTCGACGGCGCCGTCGGATCCGAGCATGGCCATGTAGAACAGACCGACCTGCCTCTGCGGCCGGGGGATGTCCAGCGACTGCAGTGCGGGCGGGATGTAGTTGTCGCGCCTCGGGCGGCTGGCCAGTTCGAGCTGCCTGTCGACCCGGTCCACGAGGTAGCCGCGGAGCAGCTGGACGGCGAACCCGCCGGTCAGAGCGATGGCGAGCGTGACCAGGAGTAGCGTTCCCACGACCAGGCGCAGCCACAGGGGGGACCGAGCAAGGCGCCGCTTGAGCACCTGGACGGGCCTCGGTCTCATCGCCGGCTCATTGACGTGGTGCGCGAAGGACGTAGCCCACCCCCCGGAGCGTGTGGATGAGCCGGGGTTCCACGGTGTCGACCTTGCGCCGCAGGTACGAGACGTACGACTCGACCACGTTCCTGTCGCCGCCGAAGTCGTAGTTCCAGACGTGGTCGAGGATCTGCGCCTTCGACAGCACGCGGCCGGTGTTGACCATGAAGTAGTGCAGCAGCTTGTACTCGGTGGGCGACAGCTTCACCCGCCTGCCCGCGCGCCAGACCTGGTGGCCCTCCTCGTCCAGCTCCAGGTCCGCCACCTGGAGCCGCGAGGGCAGGTTGAGGTCCGCCCGGGTGCGGCGCAGCACGGCCCGGATCCTGGCCAGCACCTCCTCCAGGCTGAAGGGCTTGGTCACGTAGTCGTCGCCCAGGCCGAGCCCGGTGAGCTTGTGCTCGGTCTCGTCGCGGGCCGTGAGGAACAGCACCGGGGTACGCCTCCCGGCCGAGCGGAGCCGGTTCGCCACCGCGAAGCCGTCCATGTCGGGCAGCATCACGTCGAGCACGACCAGGTCGGGCCGTACGCGCTCGGCGAGCTGCACCGCCTCGCGCCCGTCCGCCGCCGTCATGACGTCGAACCCGGCGTACCTGAGCGTGGCCGACAGCAGCTCGCGGATGTTCGGCTCGTCGTCGACGACCAGCAGTTTCGCCTCACCCTGCATGACATGTCCCCGTTCGCCGTACCGCCTTCGCTTTCCTCGGCACCGGTCGTTTCCCCGACATCAGCCACCGCCCCGGTTGCCGCCGAAGCCGCCGGTGGCACCGCCCTGGCTCACCGATTTGGCGCTGACGCTGCCGTCGCTGCGCCGCTCACCCTGGACGATCGCCATGCCGCCGGGCTTGAGGTCCTTGACCTTGCCCTCCTTGCTGACCTCGATCTTGGTGTCGCCCGAGGTCCTGACGATGACGACCCCGCCGCCCGTCGTCTCCAGGTAGATCTTGTCGCCGTCCACGAGCTTGACCGTGCCGACCGTCACGTTGCCGAACGCGCCCTGGCCCTGCCCTTGGCCCTGACCGCCCTGGCCCGCCTGCCCGAGGCCCTGGCCGCCGCCGAGGTAGCCACCGGCCCTGCCCGCGCCGCCGGCCCGCTGCTGCCCGCCGTTGCCGCCGAGGAGCGCCTGCACGGCGGCCTGCCGGTCACCCGTGGCGGCCGACCCCCACGCCTTCTGCGCCTGGATGCCCGCGAGCATGCCCGCCACGAGCAGCACCCCCGCGCCGAGAACCAGGGTGAGGGTGGACATCCGGCGCCCTTCCGGCCGCACGGCGAGCTCGGCGTCGAGGTCGCCCTCGAACGGCGAGGCCTCCAGCAGCTCCCCCGCCGTCACCGGTTCGTCCGCCGGGTACGACTTGCGCCTGCTCGTACTCATGATCTCTCCTTGGTGCGGTAGCCGTACGTCACTCGTGCCGCAGTGCCTCGATGGGGCGCAGCTTCGCGGCCCGGTTCGCCGGATAGCTGCCGAAGAACAGCCCGATCGCGACCGAGACGCCGAGGGCGAGCACGATCGAGGTGGGCACGATGACCGGCTGGACACCGGCGATCGTGAACCTGCTGCCCGCCACTCCGATGGCCACGCCCAGCAGGCCGCCGACCAGGCTGAGCATCGTGGCCTCCGCGAGGAACTGGCCGAGGATGGCGCCCCGGGGCGCTCCGATGGCCTTGCGGATGCCGATCTCCCGCGTCCGCTCGGTGACGGTCACGAGCATGATGTTGGTGATGCCGATGCCGCCGACGAGCAGGCTGATCGCGGCGACGGCGCCGAGCAGCACCGTGAAGGTGCCGGTCGCCGCGCTGACCGTCTCCTGGAGGGCGGCCTGGTTGAGTATCCGGTAGTCCGCCGTGGCGGTGCCAGTGATGCCGTGGCGCTGGTTGAGGATCTCGGTGATCTCCGTCTGAGCCGCGTCCACCGCCGTCGCGCTCTTGGCCTGCACCACGATCTGCCCGAGCGACCCGAACCCGGTCAGGCTCTGCTGTACGGCGGGCAGCGGCGCGATCGCGACGTCGTCGGCGTCCTGGAAGCCGGACGAGCCCGCCTCCTTCAGCACGCCCACCACGGTGAACGGCACGCCCGTGATGTTGATCTGCTTGCCGAGCGGGTCGACGGTCCCGAACAGGTCCTCCGCCACGGTCTGGCCGATCACGATGATCTTCCTGGCGGCCAGCACGTCGTCGTTGACGAAGTACGAGCCCTTGGCCACCGGCTTGTTCGACGCCTCGAAGTAGCTCGGGTAGGTGCCCACGAGCTGCGAGATGGCGTGGCTCGCCCCCTCGTACGTCGCCGTCTGCGCGGAGGCGGTGACCACCGGGGACACGCTCTTCACCGAGGGCGCGCCGGTCGGGTCGGCCATGGCCCTGGCGTCGTCGAGGGTCAGCTGCCTGGCCTGGGTGCGCGGGCCGGTGCCGCCCTGCTGCTGGGCTCCGCCACCGCCGCCGAACCCTCCGCCGCCACCGCGCCCGCCACCGCCGCCGCCCGTGAAGGACTGCATCACGGTCAGCGTGTTGGACCCGAGGCGCTGGATGTTCTGCTGGATCGACTGTGACGTGCCCTCACCCACCGCGACCAGCAGGATCACCGCCGCCACGCCGATCAGGATGCCCAGCGTGGTGAGGGCGCTGCGCATCTTGTTGGCCGTCAGGCCACGTACGGCGAAGCGCAGGACCTCCAGGGCGTTCATCGATCGCTCACCGCTCCTCGCCGGAGCCGGAGCCGCTCCGTGCCCGGCTGTTGATGGGGCCAGCAGTTCATGGGGTCACACTCGGCAGCCTCGGCGGGGGGCCGTCCACGGGGGCCTGGCGGCGGTCCTCGACGATCAGGCCGTCGACCAGGCGGAGGATCCGCTTCGCATGGCTCGCGACGTCATCCTCGTGCGTGATCAGGACGATCGTCCGCCCGGCCGCGTTGAGCCTGTCGAGGATCCGCAGCACGTCGGCGGTGGACCTGGTGTCGAGATTTCCCGTCGGCTCGTCGGCCAGAAGCAGCGACGGCGCGGTGACCAGCGCGCGGGCGACGGCGACACGCTGCTGCTGGCCACCCGAGAGCTCGTTCGGATCGTGGTGGGTGCGGTCGGAGAGCCCCACCTGGTCCAGCGCCGCGAGCGCCCGCCGGCGGCGCGTTCCCGCGCCGACACCCCCGTACGCCAGGGGAAGCTCCACGTTGGCCAGCGCGCTCATGCGCGGGATCAGGTTGAACGACTGGAACACGAAGCCGATCTTCCTGTTGCGCAGGATGGCCAGTTGCCGGTCGTCGAGCGCCCCCACGTCGGTGCCGTCCACGAGGTAGCGACCGGTGCTCGGCACGTCCAGGCATCCGAGGATGTTCATCAGCGTCGACTTGCCGGAGCCGGAGGCGCCCATGATCGCCAGGTAGTCGCCCCTGTCGACCGCCAGCGACACCCCGCGCAACGCGTGCACGGTGGCGTCACCGGTGCCGTAGATCTTGCTGACCTCGCGCACGTCGAGGACGGGGGCCGTACGACTCGCCGCGAGCCGCGCGCCGCCTTCCGTGCGGTCTCCGCGGTCCCAGGGGGTCACCGTCCGCCCCCGCCCCCGCCACCGCCGCCGCCGAGGCGGATGCCGCCGCCACCGCCGGGGAATCCACCGCCGGGGAAGCCTCCCTGCAGGTTGCCGCCCGTGCCCGCCGTGGCGCGCACCACCTGGTCGCCCTCGTTGAGCCCCGACTTGATCTCGGTGGTCGAGTCGCCCTTGACGCCGATCTCGACCCGCCTGGTGACCTGCTTCTGGCCCTCCAGGACGGTGACCGTATTCTGGCCACCGGCGGTCGTGATCGCCGAACTGGCCACCGTCAGCACGTCGTCGGCCTTGGCCACGATGACCTGCACACTGGTCGTCTGGCCCAGCCTCACCGTCTTCGGCACGTCGCTCAGCGAGATCGTCGCGGAGTACTGCACGACGTTGTTGCTGGTCTGGGCCACCGGATCGATCAGCGTCACCTTGCCGGACGCCGTGACGCCGGGCAGCGCGTCGAAGGTGACGGTCGCGGGCTGGCCGACCTTCAGCTTGGTCACGTCGGACTCGGTGAAGTCGCCCACGACCTGGAGGCGCTTGGTGTCGGCGATGTCGACGAAGCCGCCGGACGAACCGGAGCCGGACGAGGCGCCGGAGGCTCCGGCCCCGCTACCGGCGCCGGAGGCCCCTGAGCCGCTGGAGCCGCCGGAACCCGACGACCCAGAACCGGACGAGGAGCCGCCGACCGTCCCGTTCACGGCGGTCACCGTGCCGGCGAACGGGGCCTTGATCACCGTCCCGTCGACCGTCCGCTTGGCGTCCCGGTAGGCGTTCCTGGCCTGGACGTACTGCGAGTAACCGGAAGCCGTGGTGGTGTCGGCGTCGTTCGCCGCGTCGAGGCTCGCCGCCGCGGCGTCCAGGCTCTCCTGCGCGGCCGTGTCGTCGATCCTGGCGAGGATCTGGCCCTTGGACACCTTGTCACCGGCCTCGACGTAGATCTTCTCGACCGTGCCACTGGTGCTGAAGCCCAGCGACCTGGTCCTGCCGCTCTCCACCGAGCCCGAGGCCGACACCGAGGCGAGGACGGTGCCTCGGGTGACACGCGTGGTCAGCGGCGCCGCCCCTCCGGAGGAACCCCCGTTCAGGGATGCGTAGGCGATGCCCGCGCCGCCCAGCAACAGCACCCCGAGGGCGCCGTTCACGATCAGCGCTCTGCGCTTCGTCGACAGCTTCACGACCCCTGAGCCTGGCCCACCCCGCTTGGGCGAACCTCCGTCGTCCCTGAAGGTTTCCTGACAACGCGGAGCAGGTGGAGCCCAGATCAGACCCCGGCCGAAGTACGGCTCGACCGGGGCTTTCCTGCCGCCGATACACAGGAAACTCTCAGGCCCGGCTGAGCTGGGAGTGACGTCGGCTGACCAGGATGGCCCGCATGAGATCGAGCACTCCGCCGGCCGCCGTACGAGTTGGAGGACTCGCGCTCGCGGGGATCGTCCTGGTGAGCGCCGGAATGATCTACCTCGGCGGCGGAGAGGCCGCCACGGGAACGCGGATCGAGCTCGCGTCGGCCAAGCGGGGC
Source organism: Sphaerisporangium viridialbum (assembly GCF_049674955.1). GTDB lineage: Bacteria > Actinomycetota > Actinomycetes > Streptosporangiales > Streptosporangiaceae > Sphaerisporangium > Sphaerisporangium viridialbum. The sequence continues at coordinate 9,450,709 of NZ_CP187232.1, forward strand.
ACGGTCGTGAGCGGCGTCTCCGCCGCGGGGAACACCGTGGACGCCAACATCCGCGACCTGGCCTTCGGCGCGTCCGGCACGGTCGAGAAGGTGTACGTGACCGTGGGGCAGAAGGTGAAGAAGGGCCAGGTCCTGGCGCGCGTCGACGACACGATCGCGCGCGAGGACTACACGGCCGCGAAGGCGTCGCTGGCCGCCGCCGAGGAGACGCTCGACAAACTCGAAGAGGCCCAGAGCACCGGCTCCGGTTCGGGCAGCTCCGGCGGCACCGCCCCAATAGGCCGCCCCCCGGCCCAACCCTCCACAGGCCCGTCCGGACAACCGTCAGGCACCCCCTCCGGACAACCGTCCACCGGCCCGAGCGGACGCCCCTCCGCACAACCGACCACCGGCCCCTCGGCCCAGCCCTCCACCCGGCCCTCCGGACGACCATCGAGCGAACCCTCCACCCGGCCCTCCGGACGACCGTCGAACGGCCCCTCCACCCGGCCCTCCGGACAACCGTCGAGCGGCCCATCCGATTCGCCGTCGTGTCCGCCCGGGACGTCCGGTAGCCCCCGTCCGTCGGCCTCGGCCTCGGCCTCGGGAAGGCCGGACGCGTCCCCCATGCCCGAGCCCACGGTTGGCTTCACGATCACGCCGCACGCGGCCGTGCTGGCGGCGGCGGAGGTCTCCATCACTGGTGACCGCTCCCCGGCCGCCGACGCCCCCTCTCCAGCGGCGCCGGAGACACCGACCCCCACCCCGACTCCCACGCCGACCCCGACGCCGTCTCAGGCCCCCACCGAGTCGAAGCCGCCGGTCAAGAGACCCACACGCACCCCCGTCACCGGGCACAGCACAACCCGCATGCCCTACCAGACCCCCACCCCCCGGCACACATCAACCCCGAAACCCACCCCCACCCCCTCCCGCACACCAACCCCCAAACCCACCCCCACCGCCTCCCGTACACCGAACCCGAAGCCCACCCACACCCCCACCGCCTCCCGTACGCCCAGCCCCTCGCCGTCGGCCACCCCCAGCGCCTCGCCGACGCCTACGCACCCGAGCCGGCCCACGGCGCGGCCGTCCCGGACTCCGGTCGTCGTCGTGCCGCCGCCGGGCGGGCAGAGTGACGTCCCGGACCCCAGCGGCCCCAGGCCCACCCGGACGCCCACCGCCGGACCGTCCCCGACCTGCGGAGCCCCCGACGGGCACGAAAACGTGGACCCGAGCGGCAAGCCCACCCAGCGACAGCCCCAGGACAGGTCAGGCCAGGGCGGCCGGGGTGGTCAGGGCGGACAGGGGGGCCGGAGCGGACAAGGCCAGGGCTCGGGCCGAGGTCAGGGCGGCCAGGCGATCACCACTGTGGCGCAGGCCGAGGCGAACATCGCCAGGGCCAAGACCACGCTGCGGAACGCCGAGGACGCGCTGGCCGGGGTGAAGATCAAGGCACCCGCCAAGGGCACGATCCTCACCATCGCCGGCACGGTCGGCACGGAGGCGAGCGCCGGCTCGGCGTTCGTGACCCTCGGCAACCTGGACGAACTGCAGGTCAAGGCGATGTTCTCGCAGACCGACGTCGGACGCCTGAAGATCGGCCAGACCGCGGCGGTGTCTCTCGCCACCCGCGCCGGCAGGACCTACAACGGCGAGGTGACGCACATCGACGTGATGGCGACCAGCAGCGACCGACTCGTCCAGTACGGGGTGATGATCGCCTTCGACCGGCAGCCCGCAGGGCTCATGCTGGGCCAGTCGGCGACCGTCCAGGTCACGCTCGACGAGGCGGAGGACGCCGTCTACGTGCCGGTGCAGGCCGTACGGACCAGGGCGGACGGTTTGGCGACCGTTCTCGCCCGCAACGGAGGGCAGAGCGTCGAGCGCACGGTGGAGGTCGGAGTGCGCGGCGACCAGTACGTCGAGATCCGCTCCGGCCTCTCCGAAGGAGACCAGATCCAGCTCCCGACCAGCACCACCTCAGGCGGCTTCCCCGACGGAACCTTCCCCGGCCTCCACCCCACCCCGGCTCCTTCTTGAAGAGCCCCCGCCGCAGCGAGGGCTCTCAGTCTTAGCCAGGCAAGTAGAGAGACGAGCCGAGTTGTAGCCCTCAAGAGTCGAATGCGTCGCCCTTGATGCCGCCCACGAACGCCGCCCACTCGGTGGGGATGAAGATCAGTGCTGGGCCGGTCGGGTTCTTGCTGTCTCTGACTCCGATGATGCCGGGCAGGTTCGACGCGACTTCGACACAGGTGCCCTGGTCGGTGCTGAAGCTGCTCTTGTGCCACTGTGCGCCCTGAAGATCATGCGCCAACTTGGTTCACCGCTTCCTCGATAAGCCGGAGTGACTGTTTGAACGGTACGGCGTCAGCTCTGATCGCGTCATACCGGCGGATCAGCTCGGCGATCAGCCGGCGGTCGTCGAAGGTGCGTCCGAAGGGCTGTGCCTCTGCGTACGCGGCGTAGGCGGAGCCGTTTCGTTCGGCGATGATGAAGCCGCCGGCCAGCCCGCAGTGCGGCCGAGCGGTGTTCGGCACGAGTTGGATCGTCACCTGGGGATGGTGGGCCATCTCAAGCAGGTGGTCGAGTTGCTCCCGCATGATCTCCGTGTTCCCGATCGTGTCGCGGATCACGGCCTCATCCATGATGACGGTGAGAGTGGGCGGCTTGTCTCGGTGGAGGATCGCCTGTCGCCGCATGCGTCCCGCCAGCCGTTCTTCCAGTTCTTGACTCGTGATGCCTGGCGAGATCGCGAGGATTTCACGGGCATACGCCGGTGTCTGGAGCAGGCCGGGCACCACCGTGGGATCCCAGCTCCGCAGGGTGGTGGCGTCCTCTTCTTCCTCCAACCACGGTCGGAGATGTTCCGGCGCCTTGTTCCAGGTTGTGGCCGTGTAGAGCCTCACCATGGTGCCGTCGAGCCCGAAGACCTGATCGCACAGCTCTGCGAAGCGTCGGGATGGGGGACGCTTGGCCGACTCCACCATGGCCACCATGGCGTCGGAGTACCCCAGGCGTTGAGCGAGCCGCCTTTGGCTGAGGTTCGCGGCGGCCCGGCGCTGGCGCAGCTCGAAGGCGAAAAGGGCACGTGGGGACTCGTAAGGATCGAGGGCATTACTGGGGGACAATTCTCACCTACCGTCCGAATGGGTGATTTTGCCATTTAATGCGTCTGCTAACCCGGACTGTGCTTAGGGTGTGCGCGAAGATCGCTATCGATCGTAGCTCGCTGTCGCCATTCCGATAAGGCGAAGGCTTCAAGTCGTCCGGCATTTACCGGCGAACGAAAAGACGAGTGCATGACGACAAGGTTCCCGCCAGGCGTTATTGATATGGCCGGTACTCCAGGATCGGTTTCTTGCGCGCGCCAGTACGTGCCGAGCAAACGACTTCGAATCCTTCCGTTTTCACGCCTCCACCCCCAGTAGCAAGAAGGTTCGATAATCACAAGCACGCGCCGCACACCGAGTTGGCATTTTGGGAGTGAGTGATGCACGCTCTGCCATGCTTGATCGTCTGACAGCGGCGTGCGCCCGCCGTGGGCATGACCGACCTGACAGCTCACAAACGGGAGGCAGGAACCTTGGCACTGGCAGAACTCGAGCTCATTGCTCTGAATCTGTTCTTCGGAATGATCGTGCTTTACATCATTTACCGGGTAGTACGGCTGGCGCAGAGGCAAGGTAGCCGCAGCCGGAAGCCCCGGGATGACGAAAGCTGAGCCAAGTGACCGTTGCGGACGGAGCAGGTGCAGATCATCCGTACCCGGCAGAAGTCAGACCGGTGACGGCAGGACGTCGGGAGCCAGGGGGAGGTTCACTCGGAAGGTGGCGCCGGCGCCGGGGGAGGTTTCGAGGGTGACGGTGCCCCCGTGGGCGGCGACGAGGCCGGCCACGATGGCGAGCCCCAGGCCGCTGCCTCCGGAGGTGGACACGCCCGCCTCCCCTGCCGTACCGGTGAAACGCGACCCCGCCGCTCGGGCCGGGCGTGGCTCCGCCGCTCCAGCGGTGCGTGGCTCCGCCGCTCCGGCGATGCGTGGCTCCGTCGCTCCGGTGGTGCGTGGCTGGGGGCCTGCGGTGGCCTGCGGGTTCGTTGTCTCGGGAGGGCGGGGTGTGGCGCGGGATCTTGATGGGTCGGCGCGGTAGAAGCGTTCGAAGACGCGTTCCGCCTGGTCGGGGGCCAGTCCCGGGCCTTTGTCGATGACTTCGAGGAACGCCGTGGCGCCGCCGGTTCCCGCTCGGACCCTGATCGGGGTGCCAGGTGGGGTGTGCGTGAGCGCGTTGCTCATCAGGTTGCCGACGATCTGGCGCAGCCGTACCTCGTCGCCGGAGACGATCGGGGCCACCTCGCCCGCGACCTCCAGGGCGATGTCACGGTCGCCCGCGAGGATGCGCGCGTCCTGGACGGCGTCGGCGGCCAGGGCGAGCAGGTCGACGGGCCCCATCGTGAGCGGCCGTTGCTGGTCGAGGCGGGCGAGCAGCAGCAGGTCCTCGACCAGGACTCCCATGCGGGCCGCGGCGTCCTCCACGCGCCGCATGAGCCTCACCGGATCGCCCGCGGGGTTCTGCCGGTAGAACTCGGCGAAGCCCCGGATCGAGGTCAGCGGGGTGCGCAACTCGTGCGAGGCGTCGGCGACGAACCGCCGCATGCGCTCCTCGGACGTACGGGCCGCCGCCTCGGAGATCTCGCGGGCGCGGAAGGCGGTCTCGATCTGGGCGAGCATGCCGTTCAGCGAGGCCGCGAGGCTGCCCACCTCGGTGCGCGGGTCGCGGTCGGGCACCCGCCTGCCGAGGTCGCCCGCGGCGATCGCCGCCGCGGTGTGCTCCATCTCCACCAGCGGCCGGAGGCTCCTGCGCACGATCACCACGCCGAACAGGGCGAGGACGACCATGACGACCCCGCCCCCGAGCAGCTCGGTCAGGGCGAGGCGCGCGGTGATCTGGTCGACCGACGACAGGTCGATCGCGATGACGACGCTTCCCACCCCCACCACGGACACCACACGGACGCGCCACTCGCCCCCGCCCGAGGCCGCGGGCACCGTCTCGGGCTCCCAGGCCGACACCTCGCTCAGGTCCGGCAGCACGGGCCCGGGCCGGTTCTCGGTCTCCAGCCCGGCCAGCGTGGCGACGACCTTCCCGTCACGGTCGCGGAGCTGTATGAGCCCGTCAGGGGGCACCCGGTTGCCGAGGCCAGGACCGCGCTGCAGGCGCCGGGCGACGTCCTGGGCGAAGGTCGCCAGCTGCTGGTCCATGCGGTCGACGAGGTAGCCGCGGAGCACGGACACACTGCTCACGCCGATGCCCGCCAGCGCGATCGCGACCAGCGCCAGCATCGTGGCGATCAGCTTGATGCGCAGCGGTGTCCGCGCGAAGACGGACGACAGGGCCGATCGCGGGGTGGTGTTCACGGGCGCGGCGCCGTTCACGTGGGAGGGGTGCGCAGCACGTAGCCGACGCCCCGCAGGGTGTGGATCAGCCGGGGGCTCGAATTGTCGATCTTCCTGCGCAGGACGGACACGTACGACTCGACGATGCCCGCGTCGCCCCGGAAGTCGTAGTCCCACACGTGGTCGAGGATCTGCGCCTTGGACAGCACCCGCCCGGCGTTCGCCATGAAGTAGCGGAGCAGCTTGAACTCGGTGGGCGACAGCGGGATGACCGCGCCGTGCCGCCACACCTCGTGGCTCTCCTCGTCCAGCTCGATGTCGGCGAAGGTCATGCGGGGCGGCGGGGCCATGGGGTCGCCGGCCGTACGGCGGAGGACGGCGCGGATGCGGGCGATCACCTCTTCGAGGCTGAACGGCTTGGTCACGTAGTCGTCGCCGCCGAGCGTGAGACCCCTGATCTTGTCCTCGGTGGCGTCTCTCGCCGTGAGGAAGACCACAGGAGTGTGCGTGCCGCCGCCGCGCAGGCGCCGTACGACATCGAAGCCATCCATGTCGGGCAGCATGACGTCCAGGACGATCAGGTCCGGGCGGCGGCGCTGGGCGGCCTCGACCGCTTGGGCCCCGCTTCCGGCGGGGGTCACCTCGAACCCGGCGAACCGCAGGCTGGCCGCCAGCAGTTCGAGGATGTTCGGGTCGTCCTCGACGACCAGCAGTCGGGCTTCAGGCGAATCGGTCACGCCCCTATAGTGGCCTGATTTCCTTAAGCTGGGATGAAAGAAAGGATGTGGCGGGCGATCGCGAGGCTTGATGTGGCGGCAGGTGACGGGGCGTTGCGCACCAGGATCACCCGGCCGTGCACGTCCACCACGAAGTCGTCGACCAGGCTCCCGTCCCGGGCGACGGCCTGGGCCCGCACCCCACCGGGGGTGCGCACGAGGTCCTGCGCGGTGAGGGTGGGCACGTAGCGGCGGGCGGCCCTGAGGAACGACCTCTTCGCGAGCGAGCCGTAGACCTCGGCGATGCCGGTCCTCCAGTGCGCAGCGGCCATCCGGCGGGTGCCGGGCCAGGCCGCGATCTCACGCAGGTCGCGCGGCGACACCTGGCCCCAGGAGTAGCCCTCGCGGGACAGCGCCAGCACGGCGTTGGGCCCGACCAGTACCTCGCCGTCGATGCGCCGGGTCAGGTGCACCCCGAGGAAGGGATAGCGCGGGTCGGGCACCGGGTAGACGAGCCCGCGTACAAGGTCCTTGGCGGAGCCGGCGAGCTTGTAGTACTCACCCCGGAAGGGGACGATGCGCACGTCGCCCGCGTGCCCGCTCATCGCGGCGACGGCGTCGGACCGCAGCCCGGCGCAGGAGACCAGCCGGTCGAAGGCGAACCGCGTGGTCCCCGCCAGCACCTCCACGCCGCTCGCGGTCTCGCGCAGCGCGCGTACGGGATGCCCGAGCCGTACGGACCCGCCCAGGTCGGCGACGTCGAGGGCGAGGCGGCGGGCGACGGCGGGGAAGTCGACGATCGCCGTGTGCGGGGAGTGGACGGCGCCCACCCCGACCGCGTGCGGCTCGATCTCGCGGAGCCCGAGGGCGTCCAGCTCGGCGATGCCGGGCACGCCGTTCTCCCTGGCCCGGCCGGCGATGCGCTTGAGCCCGGCGCGCTCGGCCGAGGTCGAGGCGATGACCAGCTTGCCGACCTCTTCGTACGGGATGTGGTGCTCCGCGCAGTACTCCCGCAGCAGCGCGACGCCGTCCCGGCAGAGCCTGGCCTTGAGCGAGCCGGGGGTGTAGTAGATGCCGGCGTGGACGACCCCGCTGTTGTGGCCGGTCTGGTGGGCGGCGACGCGGTCCTCCTTGTCGAGAACGGTCACCGTGGCGCCGCGCGACGCCAGCTCCCTGGCCACCGCCAGCCCCAGGATGCCCGCACCGACGACCCCGATTCGCTCACTCACAGAGCGATATCTTCCTCGCTTTGCGCCGGCCGCGCCAGACGGCCGACGCGGCGGGGGGCCAGGTGCCCCGCCTCGGCGAGCCAGCGCAGCGTGTCTGCCACGCTCTCCTGTACGGGCCGGAGGCGCATGTCCAGGGCTTCCAGCGTCGCGGTGTCGTCGACGGGGACCATCGACACGATGATGTCGGCGGCGTCCCGGGTCAGGGGGTAGTCGATGCGCCTGATCCTCTTGAGGCCGTCCAGCATGCTCCCCGCGGCCCTGAGCAGCGGCGCGGGAGCGGGGAAGCGGCGGCACCGACCGCCAGTGACCTCGTCGCACACGTCGGCGAGCTCCGCCCAGCGCAGGAAGTGGCCGCCGAGCAGGAACCGCCTCGGCCCCCTGCCCGGCTCGGCGCAGCGGGTGAGCACGGTGGCGAGGTCGCGCACGTCGATCAGGGCGACGCCGCCCGAGGTGATCGGCCATCCCTGGGTGAGACCGCCGCGCAGGCCCTCGACCATCGAGTCCAGGGTCGGCTGGTGCGGGCCGATGACCGCCGACGGGTAGACGATCGTGACCGGGTGGCCCTCGTCCTGGAGCGCCCGCGCGTACCGTTCCCCCTCGACCTTCGTCCTGCCGTAGGCCGTCCTGGGGGACGCCAGGGGGCTGTCGAGCGTGATGACGGGGTCGCGCGGCGGTACGAAGACCGCGGTCGTGGAGACGTGGACCACCGGGTCGAGGCCCAGCTCGACGGCCTGGCCGAGGACGTTCCTGAGGCCCGTGACGTTGGTGCCCGCCAGGTCTCCGCCGTGCCCCGTCACCCCGACCTCGGCGGCGGTGTGCAGCACGGCCTCCGCGTGTGCGAGCCCCTCCCGTACGGCCCGGGCGTTCCGGATGTCGGCCTCGTAGGTCTCCACCGGGTCGGTGATGCCAAGAGTTGAAAGGACTTTCACCGCCCTTTTGGGGTTGCGAACGAGCAGGACGGGTTCGTGTCCGGCGGCCCGTAACGCGGCCACCGCGTGGCAGCCGACGTATCCGGAGGCCCCGGTGACCACAACGCGCATGAACGCAAGCTAGCGCTCGGCAGACTGCCTGGAAAGAGGCCATAACACCCCACATAGCCATCGAACAGACATTCGATACACTGCCTGGCGTGTACGTTCCGCCCGGGTGGCCATCGGAGGTCCTCCCGCCGGGGAGCCCCGACTGGGAGTCCTCGGCGGTGGCCTGGCTGCTCGACGCCGTGCCCCCCGACTACCGCGCGTACGGAGTGCTCCGGCGCCACCCGCTCGCGCTGGCGCGCATGGCCCGCCACCACGTGAACGCCATGGTCGAGGCCGCGCGCACCGGCTACCGGGGCGCGGCGGTCGACCTCAAGGGGCACCTGCCGCCCCACGCCATCGAGGCAGTTCTTGAGGCCTACCGCCGTGAGGGCCCACGGCTGGTGCGGCTGGCCGCCTCGGTCGAACTGGTCGAGCAGGCCCTCCGCGGCGAGCCCTTCGTCGCCCGCATGGACACCTCAGGGCAAAGAAGACCGCCCAGGTAAAAGCATGGGGCGGGAGGGCCCAAGAGTCTCCGGCCTCCCGCGGTTTCGCGTTTCACCAGGGCATACCTCGACAGGCGCGTCGCATGATCCGCACTGGTGTTCAGGGCGCGTCCTCCTCGCCCCGGCCTCCCGGGGCGCTCATCCGATCGAGGGGAAGTCCATGAATCAACCCCATGCTCTGGCATCCCTGCCACGGCGTGTCCTCCTCCTGGGCGTCACCGCCTCACTCCTCACCATCCCCGCCGCCGGCCTCGGGGCCTCCCCTGCCTCGGCGCACCCGTCTCCCAAGGGCCCGCACACCTCGCCTCCCATCGCCTGCCTGCCGGGCAACGGGGGCTTCGAGGAGCCCCCCGGCGTCGACGGCGCGGGCACGCTGAAGAAGGACGTGCCGAGCTGGCACACCAACTCGGCCGACGGCCTCATCAAGATCTGGGGACGGGGCAACGCGAGCGCGACCGGCGTCGAGATCCCCGCGGACTCGGGCATCCAGTTCGCCGAGCTGAACGGGACACAGGCCTCCACCTTGCACCAGGACCTCACGACCAGGCCCAAGACCCTGCTGGTGTGGCGGCTGGCCCACCGCGCGCGGAGCGCGAGCCCCGAGCAGAAGGACGTCATCCGCGTCAAGATCGGCGCGCCGGGCGCCACCACGGTCCAGGTGCCGCTGGGCCAGACCACGGGCGCCATCGCCGACGGCGGCATGGCCTGGGGTCACTACATGGGCATCTACCGCGTCCCCAAGCGGCAGAAGGTGACCCGTATCTCCATCGAGTCGGTCTCCGCCGCCTCGGGGTCGCCGACCTCCGGCAACCTCCTGGACTCCGTGGAGATCGGCTGCACCGGCGCCTGCCCGAAGGTGAAGTTCACCCGCCGGTCGTGCGACTCGCTGGGGCTCCCGCTGGCGCCCCTTCCCGTCACGCCGCCGGCACCGCCCGGCGGGACCACGCCGCCCGGCGCCGGGGCGGAGCCGATCGTCCTCCCTCCGGCGGAGACGATGACGCGCTGACGGCGCTCAGCCGGCCAAACTGACGGGCCCGCTGACCGGGCTCAGCCGACGGGACTCAGCTGACGGCGGCTCAGCTGACGGCGGCTCAGCTGACGCGGCGGGCGATGGCGGCGATGATGCCGGTGGCACCGAGGGCGACGCCGAGCCACAGGGCGATGACCCCGGCCGGCACCCCTGAGTCGCCGTCGCCCGCGGCGGCGTTCGAGGCCGACGCGTCGGGCACCCCGGCGACCCTGGACGGCGCGGTGCCCGTACGTGTCGGGGTGCCGGTCGCCGTCCTCGCCGCGGCGGCAACCGGGAGCGGCACCAGGTACACGGGGCTGTTGACGCCCTCGGACCCGGTCAGCAGGGCCTTGCCGTCGCGGGTGTAGGTGATCGACTCGGCCTGCTGGAGTGGCGGCATGGAGACCCGGCTGATCAGCTCGCCCGGGGCCCGGTAGAGCGACGCGGAGAAGTACGTGCGGATCACGAAGCTCGACCCGTCGGGGGCGTAGGCGGCGTCCGTCGCCATGATGGGCGCGGGGCCGACCCGGCGCAGGATGTTGACCTTGTCGGTGCGCAGCTTGGCCGGGGCCGCGTAGATCGACCCGGCGAACTCCTTGCTCACGACGTAGAGCCGCCCGGTGACCGGGTGCACCATGATGCCCTCGGCGTTGCGCCCGCCGTCCTTGTACCGGAAGCGGTAGCGGGTCGCCTGGAGGGTCTGGTCGCGCATGGTCTTCGGCTCGGTCACCTTGTAGATGGAGTAGTCGGGCCAGGCGCCGTTGAAGTTGTCCCCGATGTCGGCGAACCACAGGAAGCTCTCGCCGGTCGCCGGGTCGACGGAGGCGGCCATCGCCTCCCAGTCCCTCGCGGCGGCCCCGGCCAGCGTGAACACCGCCAGGGTGCGGCCGTCCGGCCCGACCGCGTAGAACTGCGGGCCGGCGCCGCTGTCGTTGTGGGTGTAGATCACACCCTTGTGCGTGGGCGAGACGGCGAGGCCGCTGGACTCCGAGATCCGCGGGTCCTTGAAGCGGAACAGCAGCCGCTCGTCGCCCTTGCCCGGCTCCTTGCCCTCGCCGTGCGGCCGGACCTGGCCGTGCGCCGCACCCCCGCCGGCGGACGCCGACACGGGACCGGCCATCACCAGCCCGACCGCCGTAAGGATCCCTGCCGCCGCGACCACCCGTCTGCTCCCCATCCGCTCATCATGCCCCGCTCTCGAAGGCACCGCGCCGGAGCCGCACCGGGCCTGGGCTGGACTTGGGGCTCCTCTGGACGGGGCGTCGTGGCCGGAACGGGCCTTCCGCCCAACCCAGGCTGGGCTGGAGTGCACTCCAGGTGCTTAGGGTGAAGACATGGATTACGCATACCTTGGACGCGCCGGTCTCTCCGTGAGCCGCCTCTGCCTGGGCACCATGAACTTCGGCCCCTCGACCTCGGAAGAGGACTCGCACGCCATCATGGACCGGGCCCACGAGCTGGGGATCAACTTCTTCGACACGGCGAACGTCTACGGCTGGAAGAAGGGCGAGGGAGTAACCGAGAAGATCGTCGGGCGGTGGTTCGCCAAGGGCGGTGGACGCCGGGAGAAGACGGTCATCGCCACGAAGCTCAACGGCGCCATGGGCGACTGGCCGAACGAGAAGCACCTCTCCGCCCTGAACATCCGCCGGGCCTGTGACGCCTCGCTCAAGCGGCTGCAGACGGACTACATCGACCTGTACCAGATGCACCACGTCGACAGGAACACCCCGGTCGACGAGATCTGGGAGGCGATGGAGGTCCTCCGCCAGCAGGGCAAGATCATCTACGTCGGGTCGTCCAACTTCGCGGCGTGGCACATCGCCAAGGCGCAGGAGGAGGCCAAGCGGCGCCACTTCCTGGGCCTGGTCTCCGAGCAGTCGCACTACAACCTGCTCACCCGCACCGTGGAGCTGGAAGTCCTGCCGGCCTGCGACGACTACGGGCTCGGGGTGATCCCGTGGAGCCCGCTCGCGGGCGGCCTGCTCGGCGGCGTGCTCCGCAAGATCGACAAGGGGCGTTCCGCCTCGGAGCACATGCTCTCCGAGCTGGAGAAGCACAGGGAGCAGATCGAGCAGTACGAGGCGTTCTGCGATGAGCTGGGCGAGGACCCCGCCAACGTCGCGCTGGCCTGGCTCCTGGAGCAGCAGGCCGTGACCGGCCCGATCATCGGCCCCCGCACCGTCGAGCAGCTCGAAGGCAGCCTCCGCGCGCTGGAGATCGAGCTGGACGAGAAGGCGCTCGCCCGCCTGGAGGAGATCTTCCCCGGCCCCGGCGGCCCGGCTCCCGAGGCGTACGCCTGGTAGAGGCCATGACCGGGGACGCGGAGCCGTGGTTGCTCCCAGCGAGGGCCGCGGCTCCGCCCTCATCGGGCCGGAGCGGCTCTACGAGAGCAGCGCGCCGATCACCACGATGATCACCAGCAGGGCGAGCACCGTGGGCAGCAGCCAGCGACGGGGACGGTCCACGCACAGGAGCCTAGTCGCGTCCTGCCAGTGGCCATGACCCGAGAGTCTCGTAACGCACGGACGGCCCGAGGTGGCTGCGCATCAGGTGCACGGAGTCCGCGCGCCAGGGCGTACCGCCGAAAGAACCCAGCGACTCGACCAGCCCCCGCGCGTCGGTGCCCGTACGGGCGCGGGAGCGGGCGAGGGTGAGATGGGGATGGAACGGCTTCCTGTCGGTGTGGACGGCCCCGGCGCGCTGCGCGCCCGCGGCCAGCGAGGCGGCCAGCCGGGGCAGGGCGGTGCCTCCGCCGGAAAGGCCGAGCCAGACGACCCGGGCGCGGGCGGCGGAGGAGAAGGCGCCCGCTCCCCCGAAGGCCAGCGTCATCGGGGGATAGCGGCCCGCCGCCCGCGCCAGCCGTACCTCAAGGCGCGGCAGCACCTCCTCGGCGACCTCGCCGAGGAACGTCATCGTGACGTGCCAGGTCTCCGGCGCCACCCACCGCAGCTCCGGCCACGCCTCGCTGTGGGAGGCGACGACCCGCGCCACCTCAGCGAGCACCTCCGGGGGAGGCGACAACGCCACGAACAACCGCACCGCGTGTCCTTCCCGCCGCGAACCTGGTGAGCAGGATCGCGAGACCGACGCCCACCAGGCACATCACACCGCAGATCACCACTCCGAGGCGGGGCCCGGCGAGCTCGCCGGCCCACCCGATCAGCGGCGCGCCGATGGGGGCTCCACCCGTGAACACCAGAACATAGATTCCCATGACGCGGCCACGCATCTCGGGTGACGCCGCGAGCTGGACGGCGGAGTTCGCGGCGGTGTTCGTCGTGATCATCGCCATGCCCGCGGGGACCAGCAGGATCAGGAAGATCGGGTACGCGGGCGCGAACCCGGCGGCGATCTGCGCGACGCCGAAGCAGACGCCCCCGCCGACCAGCAGGCGGCGTGTCGGGCGCGCCCGGCGGGCGGCGAGCAGTGCCCCGCCCAGTGCCCCGACCGCGAACACGCTGGACGCCACGCCGAACGACGACGCGTCCTGGCCGAACACCTGCTTGGCCATCAGTGCGATGCTCATCGAGAAGCTGGTCGCGAACATCGCCGCGAACGCCACGAGCAGGATCGGCATCAGCAGCTCGGGGCGCTGCCACACGTACCGCAGGCCCTCGCGCAGCTGTCCCTTGGCCCGGGCCAGCGGCTCCGGGGTGCGCAGCTCCGACGAGCGCATCAGGAACAGACCGGTGATCACGGCCGCGAACGACACCGCGTTCAGCAGGAAGATCGGACCGGTGCCGCCCAGGGCGTAGATCAGCAGGCCGGCGACGGCGGGGCCGACGACGCGCGCGAGGTTGAAGGTGGAGCTGTTCAGGGCGATCGCGTTGGACAGGTCGGAACGGCCGACCATCTCGACGACGAACGACTGACGCGTGGGCACCTCGACGCACGCGACCAGCCCGAGCATGAACGCCATCACGTAGACGTGCCACGTCTGGGCGTGCCCGGTGACCGTCAGCAGGCCCATCGTGAGCGCGAGCAGGCCCATGAGCGACTGGGCGCCCATGAGCAGCGGCCTCTTCGGGTACCGGTCGGCCAGCATGCCGCCCCAGAGGCCGAACAGGACCACCGGCAGGAACTGCAGGGCGGTCGTGATGCCGAGGGCGGCCGAGCTGCCATGGGTGAGCTCCAGGACCAGCCAGTCCTGGGCGGTGCGTTGCATCCAGGTGCCGACGTTCGACACGACGCTGCCGGAGACGAACAGGCGATAGTTGTAGTTGCGCAACGAGCGGAACATCCCGCCGCCCGACCGGGCGGCCGGCGCCTCCTCGGCCTGCACGCCCCTGGTCTCGTCGGCCTGCACCTCACGGAGCTCGGCCTCCTCGATCTCCGCCAGCGCTTCCACGGCTCGCGCCACGGGTTCGGGAGGGTCTCCGGCGTCCTCGTCCACAGCCTGTGGACGGGTCACATCTGGGAAAGCTTCTCCAGGATCGGCGCCGCCGCCCGCAGCGTCGACCGCTCCTCGGGAGTCAGCTCCTTCAACCGCTGGGCGAGCCACGCCTCCTTGCCCCGGCGCTCCTCCTTCAGGAGCCCTCGGCCGTGCTCCGTCACGCTGACGGTCACCTGGCGCCTGTCGGTCGGGTGCGGGGTACGGGCGAGCAGCCCCCGCTCCGCCAGCGCGGCGATCACCCGGGTCATCGAGGGGGGTTGCATCTTTTCCAGCTCGGCCAATTCGCCAGGGGTTATCCCTGAGTGCCGTTCGACGGCGGCGAGCGTCGCGAGCTGGGTGGGGGTCAGTGTGTGGGCTCCGGCCTGTCGCCGCAGCCGTCTGGTCAGCCGCGCCAGGGAGACGCGCAGCGCGGACGCCAGCCCGGCGTCGCTGCGTAGGTCCGACAGGCGCCCCGTCTTTGGAGTGTTCGTTAGCATGAGTCATTACCTTTGCTAACTATATAGGACATGTCATGATTCCAGATGGCTCGATGTTTTTCTCGGCGTACGACCTTCTCTGACATGCCGAACGTGCGCGACCCCCGAGACGTTCGCGCACAGCACGTAAGATCCGCGTACACACCCCGCGAGGCCTCGCGGGTCAGGCGTGCGTCTCCGACAGCTCGCCGGCCGTGCCGGCGTCCACGGGCGAACGCATGGTGCGCACCTCGCGCGACAGCAGGGTGAGCGCGGACGCCGCCACGATCAGCGCCGCCGCGCCGTACTGCGTGGCCGAGAGCCCGACCTTCGCGGCGATCGGCCCCGCGACCAGCGCGCCGAGCGGCATGGCCATGACGGAGCCGAACGCGTCGTATGCCGAGACGCGGGCCAGCTTGCCCGGCGCCACGTTGCGGGTCAGTGCGACACTCCACTGGACCATCATGATCTCCATGATCACCCCGAGGAACACCGCGGCCAGGCAGAGCGCGGGAAGGGGCCAGTGCATGGCGAGCGACAGCGGCGAGATCGCCATGGCGGCGCCGATGCAGACCACGAACAGCATGGGCCTGCTCGGGGTGAAGCGCAGGGAGAGCACACCCCCGATGATCAGGCCGAGGGCCTCCGCCGAGGCGATCGCGCCCCATGCGGCCGCACCGCCGAGATGGGCCTTGGCCACCGCGGGGCCGAGCACCTGGAAGCCCCCGTACCAGGCCATCATGATGACGCAGAACTGGGCGACGATCGCCCACAGCCAGGTGTGGGAGACGAACTCCGACCAGCCGTCGCGCAGCTCCCCGAGCATGCCGGCGTCGCGAGCCCGCTCGTGGCCGGTCACCCGGATGGCGAGCAGCATGGGGATCGTGCCGAGCAGGCCGACGCCGCAGACGGACAGGGCCCATCCCGGCCCGACGGCCGCGACGACCACTCCGGCGACGGCGGCCCCGCCCATCTGGGCGCCGTTCATCGCGAGCCTGCTGAGGGCGTTTGCCTGCTGGAGCAGCGTGTCAGGCACGATCTTGGGCAGCAGGGCCTGCGACGCAGGCCAGAAGACGGCCATGCCCACGCCGGTCAGCGTCTCCAGCACGATCATCTGCCACATGACGGCCTGACCGGTGAGCACCAGGATCCCGAGGGTGCCCTCACCCACCGCGATCATGATGTTGGCCGCGACGATGACCCGCTGCGGGGGGATGCGGTCGGCGATGACCCCGCTGATCAGCGTGAACACCAGCGACGGCGCGATCTGCGCCGCCAGCACGTACGACAGGTCGGCGGTGGACCCGGTGATGTCCAGCACCGCGAACGACACGCCGACCAGCGAGAACGCGAACGCGGCCGGTGCGAGCAGGCGATCGGCGAGCAACAGCCGGAAGTCGCGGATGGCGAGCACCGGGAAGCGGCGGGCTAGGGCGCGCCACAGCATGACTATCTTCCGATCGAACGCGGGGCAGAGGACTTCGACGGTAGTGAGGCGGCCCCCGAACAGGCAATCCGTTTTCCGGCCGCCCTCATCCGAGCTGGGCGGCCTGGAGTCCCGAGTAGAGGCCGCGCCGCCGGACCAGCTCGTCGTGCGTGCCGGCCTCGGCGACGCGGCCGTCCTCCATGACGACGATGCGGTCCGCCGTACGGATGGTCGACAGGCGGTGGGCCACCACGAAGACCGTGCGACCGGCGACCAGCCGCGCCAGCGCCTGCTGGATGAGCGCCTCGGACCTGGTGTCAAGTGCGGACGTCGCCTCGTCGAGGATGAGCACCCGGGGGTCGCGGATGAGCGCGCGGGCGATCGCGAGGCGCTGCTTCTGCCCCCCGGACAGCCGCGCGCCGCGCTCGCCCACCACCGTGTCGAGCCCGTCGGGAAGCCGGTCGACGAACTCCAGCGCGTTGGCGTCCCGCAGGGCGATCCTGAGCGTCTCGTCGGAGACGTCCCGCATGCCGTACAGGACGTTGTCCCGGATGCTCCCCTCGAACAGGATCGACTCCTGGGGCACGACCGAGACGAACCGGCGGTAGGTGCGCAGGTCGAGCGTCTCCATGTCGCGGCCGTCCAGCAGGATGCGTCCCGAGGTGGGCCGCAGGAAGCCGATGACCAGGTTGAGTATGGTCGACTTGCCCGCGCCCGAGGCCCCGACGAGCGCCACGGTCTCACCCGGCGAAACGGTCAGGTTGAAGTCGCAGACCGCCTGCCGGTTCCCCTCGTACGCGTAGGCCACGTCCTGGAACTCCACCACGCCGCGGACGGAGTCGATCTCGGCCTTGCCCGCGTTGTTCTCCAGGTCGGGCGCCTGGAGGACCTCGCCGATGGACCGTACGGCCTCCAGGCCCTTGCTGATCACCGGGGTCAGGCTCATCAGCGTGGTCACCGAGGAGGTCAGCGTCGCGAAGAACGTGCTCAGCATCACCACGTCGCCCGGGGTGATGGGCAGAACCTGGTAGTACGCGACCCACGCCGACGTGGCGAGGAAGCCGACGCCGAGGGCGTTGAGGGTGATCCACGCCAGCGCGCCGAACCGCCCGTTGAGCAGGTCCAGCCGCAGGCCCGTGCGGAGCACCTTGGACAGCGTCCCGTCGACCCGGTTGAGCGCGTCCTGCTCCAGGCCGTGCGCGCGGGTGATCGGAATGAGGTGGGTCATCTCGGTCACCCGCGAGGAGAGCTGCTCCACCTCCTGGCGGAAGCTCTCGTTGTTGGTGCGCAGCCGGTCCCGCATCCGCATCACGAGGAGGGCCGCCGCCGGGACGACGAGGAGGAAGACCGGCAGCGCGGCCGGCACCCGCACGGCGATCACGACCAGCCCGCCGCCGAGCATCCACAGCGCCGCCAGGCCCTGGTCGCCCGCCTGCTGGAGCATCTGCTCGACGCTCTCCACATCGCGGATGACCTTGGTCTGGAGCACCCCGGCGCTGACGCGGGAGTGGTAGCCGATGGAGAGCTGCTGCATGCGGCGGCACAGCGACGACCGCAGGCTCGTCCCCATCCGGCGGATCGCCCCGCTGAGGTGGCGGACGTAGGCGAGGTGGAACGGGTAGTTCAGGATCAGGAGCACGAGCAGGACGCCGGTGTTGACCCACAGCTGCCAGATGGGCAGGTGCCCCACCACGACATCGATGATGTTCGCGGTGATCAGCGGCAGCAGCCATGTCGGGCTGTGCTTGACCATGAACGCGCCGCACGCGATCGCGATGCTGTTCCGGTCCTCGCGGAACAGGTACGCCAGCGTCCGCAGAGGATGCTCGCCCCGATAGCGATGATCCAGGGCACCGTGCACGACGGCCACCTGAGCACCCCTCCCCGATACGTGATCACAAACCAGGACAAATCATCGCAGACCCTGGTGAACAATCGGGGTGCCAGGCTGGTTCATGCCGCCGTCTCCGCTCGGTACGGCTCGCGCCCGCCGAACAGCGCCCCTGCGCGGACGGCTTCGCTCAGGCGAGGTAGGCGAAGATGAGGCGCATGTCGTGTTCGAGGGCGTTCGCCAGCTTGCCGTCGTTGATCTGGTCCTTGGAGTAGTGCGCCTTGCCGTTGCGCACCTTGCCGTCGGCGTCGAGCAGGGTGCTCGTGAGGCGGAAGGAGCCGTTGCCGGCGACCTCATAGAACACGTGGTTCTTTCCCGCCCTGTCCACCGTCAGGTGACAGTAGGTCCAGTTCAGGCTGTCATTGGACGACGAGGGCGGCTTCGTGATGGTGATGTGGGCCGTGTAGTCCTCGCCGTCCTGGGTGAACACGAAGCCTTCGAGGTACACCCACGCCCCGTCCTGCTTCCTGCCGTAGTTGGATCCCGGGACACCGAATGTGATGGAGTTCAGTCCCAGACCCGCGGTGTTGATCGTCGCCCATCTCGTGAGCGTCACGCTGATGTCCGGCATCGCCGTGCTCCCCTCCCTCGGCCGCGCTCCGTCACGCGGGCTGTGCTCAAGTCTCGAAGGCGGCGATGGCACACCGATTGTCATCAAATTGCACCGCAGTGTGACCGGGGTGGCGCCGATCGAGGAGGAAGGCGCCAGTGGGCCCAGACGGTCTTGCCTTGGGTGCCGGGGAGCTGGGTGACACCCGATTGGTGGGCGAGGGCTTCGACGATGGTCAGGCCGCGGCCGTGAACGGCTTCGAGGCTGAGGTGGAGGTGGCGGGGCTGTTCGGGGCCGTGATCGGTGACCTGGAGGTGGAGCTCGCCGGTCCCGGCGCTCATGGTGAGCCGTACCGGGGGTTCGCCGTAGGTGATCGCGTTGGCGAGAAGCTCGCCTGCCACCAGGATGACGTCGTCGGCGAGATGCCGGAGGGCCCAGGCGGTGAGGATCTCGTTGACCATGCCCCGGGTCTTGCCGACCATCGACAGATCGTGGGGCACGTCCCAGCAGACGCGACGCGAGCCGTCCGGCATGTTGAGCATGGTCACTCCTCGGGGGTGGGTGTGTACGGGCGGGTGCGGCCAGCCACGGCGACTCTGCGGAGCCGTGCCGGCGTTCACCGCACCGCCGTCACGTGCGGTGAAGTCGGCGTCGTGTACGGCGGGTGACCTCGGCGCACGTAGATGGATCGCGACCACGAACGGGGGGTTCACCGCACCGCCGTCACGTGTCGTGTACGGCGCCGGGTCGGCGAGTCGTTGGGCGGTGAAGTCGGCGCCGGTGTACGGCGGGCGACCCGGCGCACGTAGGTGGATCGCGACCACGAACCGGCTTTCCAACCGGTGACAAGCCGGTATCCGCGAGATACGCCGATCACCCATGAGGGCTACACCTCCTTGCGACTCGACCTTCATTTCTCACCCCTCTTATCCGGACATATCCGGTGATTCTTGTGATGGCAACAGAGGCGCACTTCGATGGGTAGGCGCAAGCTCCTCGTACGGATTCACGATTTCCCGAATCCCCTCACAGGGTGCCTTCACCCGGCTACGTTTTGAAGCGAAATCCCAGGCACACCACTGAGACAGTTTGTGTCTTGGGTGTGCCATTTCCGTGGCCGCGCAGTCTTCCCTCGCCGGACGGAGCCGAAATGTCCATGTTGTTGGAGCACGACCCAGCCGAGAAGCCCCTAGCCGTTTTCGGTGCCGAGCTTCGCGAGCGCCGCAGACGGGCCGATGTCACCCAAGGGCGACTGGCCGAAATAACGCAGTTCAGCCGGAGTCTGCTGGGCTTCGTCGAACGAGGCGAGCGCACGCCCAGCCGTAACCTGGCACAACGGTGCGACGACGCCCTAGAGGCAGGAGGGGAGATCGTCCGCCTGTGGGCACAGCTCACCCGCGACGCAAGTCCTCGGTGGTTCCGTGGATGGCTCGACATAGAACAGGAGGCTCACACGCTCCACACGTGGGAACCGT
The DNA here is from genome assembly GCF_049674955.1 of Sphaerisporangium viridialbum. Taxonomy (GTDB): domain Bacteria; phylum Actinomycetota; class Actinomycetes; order Streptosporangiales; family Streptosporangiaceae; genus Sphaerisporangium; species Sphaerisporangium viridialbum. The sequence continues at coordinate 9,470,749 of NZ_CP187232.1, forward strand.
TGGTCATTCCAGGTCTGCTCCAGACCGAAGAGTACGCGCGAATGGTCATTCGCGGCGAAGCCGGAATAACCGCCGCGCAGGTCGAGAAGGCTGTGGTCACTCGTTTGGAACGCCAGGAAATATTCATTCGCGACTCCCCGCCGATGCTCTGGGCTGTGATAGATCAGGGAGTGCTGGCGCGGCCGATCGGCGGCAAAGAGGTCATGCGACGCCAGGTCCAGCGACTTCTGGAAGCGGCCGAGTCCCCGCATATCGGCATCCAAGTCGTGCCTACAGCTCTCGGCGTCACTACGGGGCTGCTGGGAGGATTCGTCATCGCGCAGCTTCCGGATAGTCCGGATACCGTGTACATCGAATCCGCGACTCATGGGCACGTGTCAAACCGGCCTGAAGACGTCAAAATGGTTCAGAGCAGCTACGACACCGTACGAGCTCAGGCACAGCCGCACTCTGTGTCGATCGACTTGATCAGGGAGGCCGAGAAGCTATGGACCTGAGTGACGAGCTGCAGAACGCGGCCTGGCGCAAGGCCGCCAAGAGCGGGCCCAACCAGGGAAACTGCCTGGAGGTCGCGCCGCTGTCCGGTGGTCGGGTGGGGTTGCGGGACACCGAGGCTCCCGAGCGCGCGCCCTTCGTGGTGAGCGCCGGCGTCTGGGACGCCTTCATCGACGGCGCGAAGAAGGGCGAGTTCGACTTCTGACCCCGACCCTCGGAAGCACGGGAAGCCCTCGGCCGCAGCCGAGGGCTTCCCGGTGTGCGAACGAGACCTCTGCGGCAGGCCAGTCGCCGGCCTGTGGGACAGCACCATTGCCTTGCGACCCGGTCGGCCCTCTCGACTGTTTCGACGTCTCCTCTTGATCTGACGAAGTAAGTTCTTTTCGATCTCTGGAACGCTAGAGGTCACGCCCCTGTTCGGCGGCAGGGTTGTCTGCGGGACACTGATGCCGACACGCAGGCACCTCGCGTGGTGAGCGCCGACGTCTGGGACGCCGCCATCAGCCCCCTGCCTCTGACAGGTATGGGGCGTCGCTTCAATCCCGATTTTGCGAGCTTTGCCAGATCAGAGCGCAAAGGGATGACCCCGGGGATCCTTAATTCTGGACGTTGCAGAGAAATTGACGCTGCTATGGTGTATTAATAGTCACGTCGATATCCGTGCACTCAGCGGGGTCACCCGAGCGGAGGGAACGACCAATGGCAGATCGAAGCCGGATCGAATGGACCGAGGTCACATGGAACCCGACGACCGGATGCGATCGCGTTTCGGCCGGTTGTGATAATTGTTATGCACTTACGCTTGCAAAGCGGCTTAAAGCCATGGGCGCCGCGAAGTACCAGCATGATGGCGATCCTCGCACTAGCGGACCGGGCTTCGGGGTGACCATGCATGAAGACACGTTGGCAACGCCACTACGCTGGCGTGAACCGCGACTCGTTTTCGTGAACTCCATGAGCGACCTGTTCCATGCGCGTGTCCCCATCGCCTTCGTCCGCCAAGTCTTCGACGTCATGGCAGCAACGCCTCAGCACACCTACCAAGTGCTGACAAAGCGTGCCACTCGGCTCGCGCGCATCGCCCACCAGCTCCCGTGGCCGGACAATGTCTGGATGGGAGTCAGCGTCGAGAACCAGCAGGTGATAGCGCGAGTCGACTCTCTACGGCGGGTGCCAGCCGCCGTACGGTTCATATCCGCGGAGCCACTTCTAGGCTCGTTGAGCGGTCTCGACCTCACGGAAATCTACTGGTTGATCGCCGGTGGCGAGAGCGGTTCCGGTGCCCGGCGTGTCGATCCCGATTGGGTACGCGAACTCCGCGATCGGTGTCTTCAGGACGACGTCGCCTTCTTCTTCAAGCAATGGGGGGGGAGGACCCCAAAGGCCGGTGGACGCATGCTGGACGGACGCACCTGGGATGAGATGCCATCACGCCGCCCAGCCGCCCCACACTCCGCTCGCCCTATGACGGCTTAGATCGAGTGATCATCTCCAGGTGAAAGTCACCTTTGCCGCTATTATCAATGACTCCAGCGCCGTTCAGGCGCTTCACCGCATTTCTGATATGTGGTATCCAGGCTGATCCAAGGGTGGTGCCATAAACGTCCGCCACATGGTCGGCGATGCGGAACGTTCCATGTTGGGCCAGCAACTTCTGAAGATTGTTTTCGATCGCCGCGATCCACTTCGGTTCCTGATCCTTCTGGTGTCTTGCGCGATCGAAGACCGGCGGCTCTCCTTCGTCGTCGAAGATCGATGTCTGCCCGAAGGCTTCGCGCTTTCGGCGTTCTCTGGCCGCTATGTCGTTTCGCCATGCCTCGTGCCAGTCCATACCCGACTTCCCTAGGGCGTCAGCGAAGTGCCACTTGCCTTCCACGTGGGTGGTGAACAGGACGAGAACGTACCTTGGCTGGTTGTCGGGGTGCGGTCGGACAGGCATGCTCACGGATCCGAAGCCGGACTCGTTCTCGATGATCTCGCGGTATCTGTCACTCACGGTGAGGGCCGCGTCGGTAGCGCTGCCGAGGTCTTCGGCGTCCGCAACGCTCGCGAAATATGGCTGCCACCAGACTCCGCCGAGGAAGCGGTTCAGTCGTTCGATCTTCTTCACGTCTTCCGCCGGCGGGCTTTCCTGGTCACGCATCTGCCTGACAGCAGGCCCGAGCCGCGCCACCGCGCTGACGCTGAAGTGGAGGAGAACCTCCGTCGGCGCGGAATCCTTCCTCAGGAGGATCTGACCGAGCTGTTCACGGTCGAGTGCCGTTCCGAATGGGTCGAGGAACACGAAAAGCGCCGCCTCACGCGCCTGGGAGAGCACCTCAGGCAGGCGCTCTCCCAGGTCACCTTGAAGGGTCGCATGCTGGAGCCCACGCCCCTCTTCGGCAAGCAGGCGCGTCAGATGGGCGTAGTGCAGGGGATTCTTCTCCACGAAAATCCCTGTGACGTTTCGGTATTTTCTGACGAAGTCCGCAGCTTGCGCGAGGAGCAGCGGCGATCCGGGGGAACCGTCGTCGTACCGCCCCCGACCGGCGTAGCCGTCCACGAACACCACTCGATGGTCTTTTACTTTGAACCCGGCCTTCGAGGCAAACACCGGCGGATATCGCTTCAGGATGCCGTGCTTGAACACAGCTGCAGCGCGCTTTTCTCGGAAGAAGTCCTCATTTGAGGTCATTTGCCGTGATCCTGTCGACGCGGGGGAAGAGACGTCTCGCACCATGACGAATACACGGCACACTCAAGTTTCGACAAGGGTGACACGCAAAGATCGGCCTCGCCGCTTCCCTTAACAGGTAGCGGACATCCGATATCAGTGCAAATTGTGACTTTTAATCTGAGATAGCAGTTGTCGCTATAGATCAATGATCTTTCGGCGGAGAGCTTTGTCAAGATCCGCAGCACTGCGGGTGCCAATCCACCCCTCGCGCCCGCTATCGGTCAAGGACGCGGTGACCTGACGCTAGTTGCCGACCACGCCTTCCTGGGGTGCGGGTGGAGCCGCCTGCCCTGGGGCCTGGGACGGCCGGGGGACGTACAGCCAGGCCGGGCGGTCGAACTTCTTCACCCGCGCCCGGACCTTCGTGAAGCGGGACGGATCCAGGCTCGTCCGCCCTTCCTCCACGTACCTGCTGAACGCCTCCGACGAGATGATCGCCGCGACGAAGGTGACGTCGGGGTCGCTGTCGCACAGCGCGTCTATCAGCGGCTCGCAGTTGAGCAGCCGGTGGATGTCGTTCACCGCCCTCGCGATGCCCGTCGTGACCGAGCCGTCCTCCTCCAGCGACCCCACATGCACGGCCGCCCGCAGCCGCAACCGGGGGCCATGGTCCTGCTCGAAGACCCTCTGGTCGGTGCGCGCCAGCTCGTCCTGCAGGTTGTCGAGGAAAGGGTGCACGAGCAGGGGAAGCGTCTCCACGGGGAGCAGGGCGACCAGCTCGTCCCCCGGCCTCTGCAACAGCGACACCGACTCCCACGGCTCGCTCAGCGAGCTGCGCTCACAGGCGTTCGTCAGGGCCGTGTGGATCTCGTGGTGGATGAACGGAAGCAGGGCATCTGGCTGCCGGCCGTAACCCGACGCGTCCACCGTCAGAAGCGCGCGGTACGGGCTCATCTCGGACATTGAAGATCCTCCTGTCATCTGGGGCACACTGTGCGATACCGAATGGCAGCCATCTGTCGGAAACCAGACATTGGCCCGATTTGGGAATGCAAGCGTCACCCACCGGCAAGCTCGCGGAGCGCACGGACATCGGTGACGACGATCCGGCGCCTCGCCGTGACGATCAAACCCTGTTCTCTCAGCCGCGCGAGCTCGGCCGCGACCGTACTGCGGGACAGCCCGGTCGCCTGCCCCAGCTCGGTCTGGTCGAGGCCCACGTCCACCGAGACGCGGGCGTCCGTCAGCGGAACGCCGAGCCTCATCAGAGCGTGCACGATGCGCTGCCCGGCGGGCAACGCCGCCAGCTCGGCGCGCAGCTCCTCCCCCTCACGTATCCGCCTCATGGCATGGCGCAGCAGCTCGCCCTCCAGCCCGAGCGAACGGACGAGCCCGACGAACCGGGCCGCCGGAATCGACCGCGTCCCGCACCTGTCTATCGCCGTCACCGTGGCCGAACGGTCGTCGTCGCCGAGGACCGCCATCTCGCCGAGCAGCTCGCCCGGGCCGCGTACGGCGAGCACCAGCACGGTGCCGTCGGCGGCCACCCTGGACACCCGGACGCGACCGGCAAGGAGCAGCAGCACATGCGTCGCCGTGTCACCCTGGCGAAGCACCGTCGAACCCGGCTCGTACGTCCGCGGCGCACCCGCCGAGACCAGACTCCCCCACGCCTCCGGGGAGACGACCCCGGCGAGACCATCCACCACCTCATCTTGTGCGGGCACACGGTACCCGGCAACACGATCTCCGCTTCTACGGCTAAGGAGACGCCCTCGACGGCACGGCCGGGGGCCGACGCCGCTGACTACTACCGCTGTATCTGTCCCGCGTCGCCGGTGGTCCTTGCGGTTAGTGAAGGTCGGCCGCGTAGAGGGCCAGGTCGACGCGGTTGGGGTGCCCGGTCTTCGCGAGGAGGCTCGCGACGTGCTTCTCGACAGTGCGGGGGGACAGGTGCAGGCGGTGGGCGATGTCGTGGTTGGTGTGGCGGTCGATGAGCAGTTCGAGCACCTGGTACTCACGCACGGTGACGCCCTGCTTGCGGAGTTCGGCCGGGATGCGGTCATGGCCGGTGCGGCGTTGCGCCACGGTGATGCCCGCCTTGCGGAGCAACCCTCTGCACGCGGCCGCGACGGCGGGGACGTCGACCTTGTGGAAGTACTCCTCGGCGGTGTGCAGCCAGGTCACCGGGTCGCCCCAGCCGTCGGCGAGGGCGGCCTCGGCGACGAGCCTGAGCCCGAGGTGGCCGGCCATGGGGTACGGAGCCGCGGCCCGCATCCCTTCCGCGACCGCCGAGGCGGCGGCGTCGTGGCGGCCTGACCTGCCGAGGAGGACCGCCTGTGTCAGGTGGAGGAACTGCCGGTTCCATCGCAGCTCCGCCGCCGCATCACCGGCCACGGCCTCGTACTCCGCGAGGTCCGTGGCGGATCGCAGCGCCGCGAGCAACGGCCGCAGACCGTAGCGCCCCGTCAGGAAGAAGACCGGCGGGTTGTCCTCCTCCCAGGCCCACGCCAGGTCGAGCTCGTCGATCGCCCGTTGCCTGTCCTCCTCAAGGAGGGCGCACGTCGCCTGGCAGAAACCGGAGACGAGCGGGGCCTGCTGGGTGCGCGCGCCGCCCAGCCGGCCGAACTCACCGAGCATGAACTCCATCTCCTGCCGCCTGGCCTGGTGGGCGGCGGCGGCCGCGGCGGTCAGCACCGCGAACTGGTGGTCGTCGGCGTTGCGCAGCCGGGCGGTGGCCGCCGCGCAACGATCGGCGAGCGCCCGCGCCACGTCGAACTCGGCGTGCATGACCGCCCGTATCGCGAAGACCGCGTCGATGCTGTACCCGAGCATGATCGCGCCCGTCTGCCTGGCCGCCTGCTGGGCCTGTTCGAGGCGGACCTGCTCGCCCGTGCGCATGCTCTCGTTGACCCCGAGCCGGAACAGCGCGTTGATCTGCCACATGCGGAGATCATGTTGTTCCGCGACGGCGAGCATGCGGCGCAGATGGGCGTCCGCCTCGTCGAAGCCGCGCTGCCGGGCGATCATGGCCAGCAGTTGCAGGGCCTGGCAGGCCACCTCGGGCAGCCCCGCCTCCATGGCGGACGAGACGGCGTGGCGGGCGAGTCGCTCCGCCTCGACGGCGCGGTCGTGGCCCAGGCCGTCGTTCAGGATCAGGTGGGCCTCGACCACGTCGATGCGAGCGATGAGCCCCGGCTCCGGCGCGGATCCGAGCACGGCGCGCGCGGTCTTCACCGAGGCGGCGCCCTCGGCCCAGCGTCCGGTCACGACGGCGACCCAGGCCAGCCTGGCGTGCAGCGCCACGTGCGGTTCCGCGCTCAGCGTCGCGACGTTGGCCCAGGTGGCCCGGGCGGCCACGGAGAAGGCCCGGTCGGCCTGACCCGCCTCGGCCAGGGCCTGGAGGAATGATTCGAGTATCCGGGCGCGGTCGTCGGCGCAGGTGCCGTCGGCGAGCTCGTAGGAACGTTCGAGGAGGGTCGCCGCGGACGCGGTGGCGCCCGTGGCCAGGGCGCGCCTGCCCGCCTCCGCCAGCAGCAGCGCGGCGGCGTGCGCGTCGCCGGCCGTCAGGCGTAGTCCCGCGACGAACTGGCACCAGTCGTCCGGCAGCCCGGGGTGCGCGGCGCTGATGGCGTCGGCCGCCCGCCGGGCCAGCGAGGCGCGTTCCGCCGCGGGGAGCACCGCCAGCAGCGCGTCGGCGATCAGGGAGTGGCGGAAGGCGTACCAGTCGGGCACGGCCGGATCGGGAACCAGGAGCTGGGCGTCGACGCCGGCGCGCAGGTGGCCGAAGAGCGCGCGTTCGTCGAGCCCGAGGACGGCGCGGACGGCCTCCAGGGGGAACTGGCGTCCGAGCACGGCGGCCAGGTGCAGCACCTCCTGCGTCTCGGGACCGAGACCCGTCGCCCGTTGCGCGACGCCGCGGGTGACGTTCGAGGGCACGTCGTTGCCGGGCGCCGCGGTCAGGCGCCACGCGCTGCCGTCCCGGACCAGGACACGCCGGTCGAGCAGGTCGCCGAGCAGCTCCTCGACCATGAAGGGGATGCCGTCGGCGTCGCGGGTGAGCCGGTCGGAGACGGGGCCTGGCAGTGCGCCGGCCTCGATGCCGAGGCAGGCGGCGGCAAGAGCCCTCACGTGCTCCGTGCCGAGGGGGCGCAGGGTGACGGCCGTCGCGGCCCGCCGGACGACCGCGGCGCGGCTCACGTCCCCCGCGGCGTGCGAGCCAGGTTGCAGGGTGGCGAGCAGGAGGGCCGGCTGGTCGGCGAGGTTGTCGGCGAGGTACTCGGCGACGGCCAGGGTCTCGGCGTCGGCGTCGTGCAGGTCGTCGAGGATCAGGAGGCAGCCGCGGTCGCGGCCGACGACCGCGAGCAGGCGGAGCACGGCCTCCGCGAGCACGATCACCGACTCCCCTGTGCCGGGTGCCGCGTGCTCGCGCCAGTCGGGGACGAGGCGGCCGAGAGCGGGGCGGTAGGGCGCGAGATCGGGGTCGTCGAGCGGTATGCCGCCCGCGCGGGGCAGCGAGAGCAGCGCCTCGGTGACCGCCCGGAACGGCACCGCCGGGCCGACCGCGCTCCCGCGACCGCGAAGCACCACCATGCCCTTCTCCGCGGCGTGCTGGGCGCTCTCTCCCACGAGCCGTGTCTTGCCGATGCCGGCGTCTCCGAGGACGAAGACGGTGTCACCGCGCCGGTCGCGGGCGGCGGCCAGCCGATCGCCGATCAATTCCAGCTCGTCATCACGACCGACAAGGACAGGTGAGAAAACGCGCATGATCCGAGGCTTGATCAGGGATGTTGACGAACGATCGATTCGCGATTGCATCCGCGCGACGAGGGCGCCGGGTGACGGCCCGGCGCCCTCGTCACCAGATCACATGAACACGGTTGAATGGGTGCTGTTACCCGGATCCACCGTGGTGCCGCCCCCCAGCCCGATCGCCCCGGCGAGCAGCCCCGCTCGAAGCGTCGCGCGCCTCAGCACGCTGATCTTGATCTCCCCCGCAGGGTGCTCCCCCGCGTTCGCGTCGTCGGCACCGCGCTCGGCCGTCGACGGAACGGCATCACTGTTCTCCATACTGCCTTCTCCCCCTTTAGGAACATGGGCGCCCGATCTTCAGGTGCCCCTCTGACGCCCCGGTGCCCGAAGAAGCAGCACCGAGGGAACTTGGTGCGGCGCGCCCAGCCTGAGCAGCGCGAACCCGATTCCGGCGAGGCCGTGCAACAGGCCGGGGCCGGCGACGTCGGCGGTGCCGCATCTCGGGCCGTACCTCTCCAGGGCCGCCAGCAGGGCGCCCCCCTGCTGGAGCAGCGCGATCACGGCCGGCGTGCTCCCGCGTTCCGCCGCGACCGCGAGCAGGTCGAGACGGCCCGCCTCGCCGTGGCACAGGCTGTGGTCGGACAGCAGCCCCCCTCGTGGGATGCCGGTGACGACCCGGTCGACGAGCGCGGAGATCGCGGGGTCGGCGAGCAGCGCGGGGCTGTCAGCGAGGGCCAGTGCCACGCCGGGAGCGCCACGGCACCAGGAGGGTGCCGAGGTGAGGCTCGCAGCCGAGCCGGTCTCCAGCTCAGAAGCAGAGCCGGTCACCAGCTCAGAAGCCGAGCGGGTCACCAGCTCAGAAGCCGAGCCGGTCAGTAGCTCAGAAGCCGAGCGGGTCAGCAGCTCGCGGCCATGCTCGGCGTAGCGGTCACCGCCGCCGGACGCGGCGAACCGCAGCAGCGCCCAGCCGGCACCGGCCGTTCCCGCGGCGAAGCCGGAGGGGAGGCCGGAGGTGGCGGGGTGCGTGAGCAGATGGTCCGCGCAGGCCGTGGCCGTACGCCGCGCGGCGGGCGACCCGGTGAGCTCGTGAACGGAGAGCATCGCCGCGAGGCATCCCGCGCTGCCGTCGGCGACGCCGAGATCGAGATCGTCGTCGGTCTCCACGGCCAGTGCCGCGAGCCGTACGGCGGTCTCGGCAGAGTCGGACAGAACCGCGTCGTCCAGCAGATCGGCCAGTCGCGCCAGCGCGTAGGCGATCCCCCCGAATCCGGAGAAACCACCACAGCCGATGGCCGGGACATGTTCAGGCCGGGCGGCCAGGGCGGCGAGCAGATCGGGCAACGGCGCAAGTGCCCGGCGGGCCGCGGTGGCGTACCGCTGGATCCCGGTCACGTGGGCCAGTTCGGTGAGGAACAGGGCGGTGCCGCTGTAGCCGGTGGCCAGTCCCGCGCCGAGCGGCATGAGCGTCCACCGGTGCCCGCCCGCGGGTTCGAGCCCCAGCCAGTTGACCCGTGTGCCGTCCCGGTAGCCACGGCCGATGATCTGGTCCGCCAAGCCACAGGCCGCGGCGAGCAGACGCCAGCGATCGGGGACGGCGCCTGACGGGACGGTCCGGACCGGCTCTCCGCTCTCGTGGCCGGCGTCGGCACGGCGCGTCGAGAGCGAGGCCCTGATGATCCATTCCTGGTCGCACCGATCGCTCGGGCCCATGCTCTGGATCTTCTGGATGGTCGCGTCGAGGGCGGACCTCCTGAGCACTCCCTTCACGACCTCGCCCGACCCGGTCCACAGGTCCCGGCTCCCCGGCCGGGTGCCGAACAGCGGCACGTCGCCGTTCCACAGCTCGGTGAGCTCGTGGCCGAGCGTCAGGTCGTGCACGGGTTCGGCGGTCGCCGGGGCGAGGTAGTCCAGCACACGGTCCCGCTCCACCCCGTCGCGCAGCACGTCGGGATGGGTCGACTCGTCGAGGAGCGACGCGTACACGTGGGTCGGCCGCGTCAGCACGCGCACCTCGTCGTCCGCGAACCGGTGCAGCAGGCCGCGCGGGCCGGCGAGATCGGCCCGGTGCGCGACGATCGCGTCGTACGCGGCCCGGAACCCCGACAGCAGAGCGTCACGGTGGTCGGCCGGGTCCGGCGAGTCCCCGTCGAGCCTCGGCCGGTTGGCTCCGCCGGTGAACCGGGCGGGCCGGCGCACCAGCCTCATCTCGTCTGTGCCCGGCGCGTCCCACTCCACGACGTCGACGGGGAACACGGCGCTGTGGTCGCCGCCGAGCCCGGACATGTCGGCCGCCCCTCGATCGCCGACCAGGGACAACGGCAGCAGCATGGTCTCCATCACCGACGCGGACAGGGCCGCGGCGGCGGGATCGGTCACCGTGGAAAGCGCCGGGTGCAGCAGCGTCTCCACGTCGACGGGCACCGGCTGGTCCGCGCAGGCGATCACGTTCTCGTAGTGCATGTCGGTGCCGTTGAGGGCGTACAGCAGGGCGAGCAGGGCGCCCTGCCGGTGGTAGAAGCGTTCGACGTCGGCCGGCCTCTCGCAGGGCCGAGGGTGGACGAACTCCGCCCAGCCGTACGCCGACCGGTCGACAAGGGCGACGGTGCGCAGCTCGAGCCCGGGCACCAGGGAGTTGAGCCAGCGGACGACCTCGTTGAAGTGCTCGTGTACGGCGACGGCGCGCGGCTTGTACACGGCGCGTGCCTCGGTGGCGAAGTGCAGCACGGCCACGGCACGGCCGCCCCTGTGACGGTCGCCGGACTCGGCGAGGCGGGTGAGAGGGCCGGGATCCCGGCCGCCGAGCAGCCGGTCCACGATCGCACCGCGGTCCGCGGTGAAGCGTTCCAGCAGCTCGGCGGTGGCGTCGACGGCCTGCCCGCTCATCCGCGCCAGCAGCCGGGCGAGCACGGGGTACTCGGACATCAGGCCGGTGAGGCCCGAGGGGGTCGAGCGCAGGCGCACGAAGTCGGCGAACCGCTGCTCGGGCGTGGCCCCGCCGAGCCGGCCTGCCTTCCTGGCCCGGTGGAGTTCGAGGACCAGCGTACGGCTCGCCGTACGGACCAGCCGGGCGCTCAACTGCTGGACGAAGGCGTCGAGGACGGCCTCGACCTCCACCGTGCCCCGCGAGGGTGGCAGCCGTTCGGCCAGCTCGCGCTCGGCGTGCGTGGCGAACGGCCGCACGATCGACCCGAAGCCGTCCGGAGCCGTCCGAGCGCCGGGGTCCATTGCCAGCACCCGCTCCGTGACGGTGGCCCACTCGGGCGCCTCGGCCGCGTCGGGGGCGACCGGCGACACGGCACGCTCGGCGAGGTTGAGACCGGGCGTCCACCAGGCGGGTGCGATCACCGGTGACGGGGCGAGAGTCGGCGTTCCGGGCATGGCGACGACTGTGCCAGGCCGCGATCAGCCGGACATGGGTGCTGAGTACCCATATTTGCGCTCAACCCGCTGACCAGCGCACTTCCACCGCCCAGCCGGTGAACCGCCGAGCCGCCGGGTGATCCGGGCGCCGGGCGGTCACGGCCGCCGCCCCTACCCGCCCGCCGCCACGCCCCCGCCGCAAACCGGGTGGAGCGTACGGATGTGCCCCGGTGGTCCCGCCGGACAGCCTTACCCCTGTGCGACGGACACGAAAGAGCTCTGGGGGGCGTCATGGGCAGCGCGGCAGCCGAATCTCAACCGGACGACGGGTTCCCGCTCGCGGAAGTGGTACGCACGATCCTCGACCGCGAGGGCGCGGACGGCTGGGTCACGCGGGACCGCGACGTGTGGTGCGCGGTCGAACCGCACGGGTACCGCTACCGTACGCAGGGCTGGAAGCTGCACGTGTCGACGACGGCGCTGGCGGCCCCACTGGTGCTGCGGCGTGCCGCACAGGTGCTCGTGCGCCACGGCTGCGCCTTCAAGTTCGCCCCCACGCTCGCCCGCGTGCTGGAACTCGGCGGCGCGCACACCCCGCGCGGCGGCGCGGGCAAGTTCATCACGGCCTACCCGCTCGACGACGACCATTTCCGCCGCGTCGCCGCCGGCCTGCACGAGGCCACCGTGGGCCTTCCCGGCCCGCAGATCCTGTCCGACCGGCCGTACCTGCCCGGCAGCCTCGTGCACTACCGGTACGGCGCGTTCCGCGGGCTCCCCCAGCGCGACGACGACGGGCGGATCCGGCACGTGATCGTCTCCCCGGCCGGCGATCTCGTCGAGGACCGGCGCGATCCGTGGTTCACGCCGCCGCCGTGGGCGACCGCGCCCCTGCCTGACCCCGCGAAACCGCCCGCGGGCGACGCGCCGGAAGCGGTGCTCCTCGACGGCCGCTTCAAGGTCTACGAGGCGATCCGGCACGCCAACCGCGGCGGCGTGTACCTCGCCACCGACACCGAGACCGGCGCCACCGTGGTCGTCAAGCAGGCCCGGCGGCACGTGGACTCCGGGCTCTCCGGCAACGACGCGCAGGACCGCCTGCGCTACGAGGCGGAGGTGCTGGCCGATCTCGCCGGCCTCGGCGTCACCCCGCGTCCGGTGAAGCTGTTCCGGCAGGACGACGACCTCTTCCTCGCCGAGGAACAGGTCACGGGATCCACCTTCGCCGCCTGGAGCCACGAGCAGATCTCGCACAAGGGCCTGGACACGCTCGAACCGGCCTGGCCGGTGGTGCTCGACATGGCGCGCCGCCTGACCGGCGCCCTCGAACGCGTGCACGGCGCGGGGTACGCACTGCGCGACTTCACGGCGACCAACGTCATCGTCGAACCCGGCGGCGAGGTCCGCGTGATCGACCTGGAGATGGCGGCCAGGCCCGGCGATCTCGTCCAGCCCGCCTACACCCCGGGGTTCGCCGCGCCGGAACAGATCGACGCCATGCGTCCCGGACCGGCCCCCGACTTCGCGGTCGACAGATACGCGCTCGGCGCACTGCTGTTCTCGCTGCTGACCGGGGGCACCCCGCCCGCGTCCTCGTACGACCTCGTGGACGGCAGGCCGCGACACCCCGGTGCCGGCCCCGCGGAGGAGCTGGTCAGGATCGCCGCGGTGACCAACGGCGCGGTGCGGCGGCTCCAGCCGCTGCTGCTCGGGCTGCTCGCGGACGATCCCGGCGCGCGCTGGTCTCTGCGCCGCGTGCGTGACTTCCTCCGGGACGTCGACCCGCCCGCCGCCCCGCCGGCCCGCGTCGGCGACGCCCGCGTGCCGGCCGTCCGGCACGAGTCGGTGCTGCGCGACGGGCTCGCGTTCGTCGCCGAGACGATGACCCCTGACAAGGCCCGGCTGTGGCACTACGACGCGGACAGCGACCCGCTCAACGTCCAGCACGGCGCGGCCGGGACGCTGGGAGTGCTCGCCCGCGCCCACACCCTTCTCGGCGGTGGCCTGGAAGACCCGCTGCGGCGGGCCGCCGGGTGGATCCGCGACAGGCTCGCGGGCGACGACCGCGTGCTGCCCGGCCTGTACTTCGGCCGCTCCGGTGCCGCGTGGGCGCTGCACGACGCCGCCCGCGCGCTCGACGACGACGATCTGGCCGCCGTGGCGCTCGCCCAGGCCAAGGCCGTGCCGCTGGTCTGGCCGAACCCGGACGTGTGCCACGGCGCTGCCGGTGCCGGCCTCACCCAGCTTCACCTGTGGCGGGCCACCGGCGTGGAGACCTTCCGCGAGCGCGCCCTGGCCTGCGCCGACGGGCTGGCGGCCGCCGTGACCCGCCGTGACGGCGGCGTGTACTGGCCGATCCCCGCGAGCCTCCGCTCGGAGCTGGCCGGCGCCACCCACTACGGCTTCGCCCACGGCGTGGCCGGGATCGGAACGTTCCTGCTCACCGCCGGGGCGGCCGGCGGACGCGCGGACCTGGTCGCGCTCGCCGTCGAGGCCGGCGCCACCCTCGCGGGCCTGGCCGTCCGAGAGGACGGGGCCGCGTGGTGGCCCGCGGGTCCGCACGACGCGACTCCTCTCGCGCACTGGTGCAGCGGCTCCTCGGGCATCGGCACCTTCCTGCTGCGCCTCGCGACCGTCACCGGTGAGGACCGCTTCGCCGGGCTCGCGCGCGAGGCCGCGGTGGCCGTGTACCGCAACCGCTGGCGGGCACTTCCCGCCGCCTGCCACGGCCTCGCCGGAGACGCCGACTTCCTGCTGGACCTGGCCGAGGCACTCGACGAGCCCCGCTATCGGGACCAGGCCGCGGAGCTCGCCTCCTGCGCGCTCGCCCGTCCCGTACGCCAAGCAGGCCGCCTGCTCGTCGCCGACGCGCCGGGCCGAGGGGTCAGCGCCGGCTACAACACCGGGCTGAGCGGGCTGCTCGCGCTGCTGACGCGGCTGCACCACGGTGGCCCGCGCATGTGGCTCCCCGCGATCCCGCAAGGAGAGGGAGCCAGGTGACCGCGCCCACGATCGCTCCGGCCACCGCCCTGGTGGACCGCATGCGCTTCCGTACCGCGTTCCAGGCCTCGCCCGACGGCCGGACGGTGACCTGCCTGACGGCCCCGTACGGCGAGGAGCGGCTCGCCCTCGAAGTCCGGCGGCTGCCCGGCGGCAGGTGGCGGCTGCTCAGCGACGACGAGACCGCCTACACCCGTGCCGTGCCCGTGGCGGGGGACCAGATCGCCGTGTTGCGCGGCGCACCGGGCGACTACCGCCTGCACCTGCTGTCCCCGGCCGCCGACCGGCACGTGCGGACCCTGGACTGGACGTCGGCCAAGTTGCTGGCGGCACCACCCAGGCAGGTCCTCGCGTACGCCGTGGTCTTCGACGACGCGCTGGTCAGGAGCCACCTGTTCCTGGTGCTCCCCCACGAGCCGTGGGTGAGTCACGTCGCGACCGTCGAGGGGATGCTCGCCGGCGGGTTCCCGCTCGACGCCGCCGGGCGCCGCCTCGGCATGACCCACCTCACCGGCGACACCGCCCGGCCGATCGCCGTGGACACGCTGGGCGGCGGCGTCACGCCCCTGCCGGGCGCGTCCGCCCGGGCACGCGAGCACCTGCTGCTCGCCTCGCCCGTCAGCGGTCGCCTCGTGCTCGCCAGCGACGCCCCCGGCCACTTCGGCGTCGCCTGCGCCACGCCGGGCGGCGACGTCACCTTCCCCGCCGGGCTCAACGCCATCGACGGCACCGTGGCCCCGATCGCGATCGACCCCACCGGGGAACGTCTCGCGCTGCGGGTGCAGCAGGGGGCGACCAGCCGGCTGCTCGGCTACCACGTGGACACCGACCGGGCCGAGAGTCTCACGACTCCCGTGGGGATCATCAACCGGGAGGCCGTGTGGAACCCGGCGGGCCTGTACGTGTCGGTCAGCACGCCCACGATCCCCGGCGAGCTCGTGCGCGCCGGGGACCCCGCGACGCCCCGGCCCACGCCGTGGGTCCCCGGCCGCGCCGTCTGGCTGACCGGCGCCGGGGAACCGATGGAGGCCGTGGTGTACGGCGACGACTGGCGGCATGCCCGGCATCTGCTCATCGCGCTGCACGGCGGCCCGGAGGCGCACTGGCGGCTCGAGTTCGAGCCGCAGTTCCAGTGGTTCGCGCAGGCGGGCATCGCCGTCGTCGCCCCCAACCAGCAGGGCAGCACCGGCTACGGAGAGCCGTACCGTGCCCGCATCGACGGCGCCTGGGGCGGCGCCGACCTGGACGACGTCCACGCCCTCGCCCGCGACCTTGCCGAGGCCCGCGCCGGCGCCGGGCTCCCGCCGCCGATGCTGTACGGCGCGAGCTACGGGGCGTTCCTCGCGCTGCTGGCCGCGGCCACCGCCCCCGAGCTGTTCGGCAGAGTCGCCGTGGTCGCCCCCTTCCTGTCGGGGCAGCGCCTGCACCGGCAGGCGTCGCACCCGACCAGGCGGCTCGTCGCGCGACTCGGCGGCGACCACGTGCACGTCGACGCGCTGGGCCCGCGCGATCTCGGCGACCTGCACCGGCGCCTGGCCGTCCCGTTGCACATCATCCACGGCACCGGCGACCAGGTGGTTCCGGTCGAGCAGTCCCGCGAGCTGGTCGGCCTCCTGCGCCGCGCCGGTCGCTCGGACGACCTCGACTACGTCGAGGTGCCCGGCGGCGGCCATTTCCCCGTCGGCGAGCCGGGCGGCGCGGCGCTCGCCGACGCGATGATCCGGTTCCTCCTGCGGGACCCGGCCTGACCGCCTCAGACCTCCCCCGGCGAACTCGCCGGCGGGACCCGGCGACCGAAGAAAGGAGGTGAACACCATGACCTTCGACCTGGAGGCCCTGCAGCGGATGCCGCTGCGCGAGCCCGAGATGAAGGGGCTCGCCGCCGGCGAGTCGATCATCTCGATCATCGTCTGGACGATCTTCACCACGTGACCGGCACTCCGGCCACCGGACCGACAGAGGGGGTGAATGCCATGAACTTCGACGTCGACGCCCTCCAGCGACTGCCGCTGAGAGAGCCGGAGACCAAGGGGCTGGCCGCAAACGAGTCCCGCACGCTCACCGACATCATCTGGTGGACGATCTGCGGCGTGTACACCGCCAACTGACAAGCCCCGCTTGTCGATCGAGAGAGAACCGCCATGCGCTTCGACGTAGCGGAACTGCAGAGGCTGCCCGAGCACGCCGGCCACCAGACCGGCATGGCCCGGAAGCAGGTGAGCGAGGTGACCACGATCTTCCAGTGCCACTCGTCCACCGCGATCACGTCCACCGCGACGTGGTGAGCGCCACCACCGTCCGACGATCCGACCAGAAAGGACTGTTCACCATGAGCTTCGACACCGACGCCCTCCAGCGACTGCCCGAGCAGAACCCGGCGGCCAACGGCCTGCGGCCGCCGCCCACCTGGACCTGCACGATGTTCCTGACCGACCTGACCAGCACCTGGATGTAACACCCGCACGCACCGATCCAACGACCCGATCAGAAAGGAATGTTCACCATGAGCCTCGACACCGACGCCCTCCAGCGACTGCCCGAGCAGAACCCGGCGGCCGACGGGCTGATCCCGCCGCCCACCTTCACCTGGACCTGCACGTGGGTCTTCACCGGCTGGCTGTAAAACCCGCGATCGGAAAGGACCGTTCGTCATGAGTCTCGAGGCCGGCGCTCTGCGGCGTTCGCCCGAGCGGAACCCGGCGGGGTGAACGGCCTGGCGCCGTTCCCCACCTCCGCTTTCGAGACTCTCCGCACCACCACGATCAGGTCCTGAACCCGCACGCACCGGGCCGGGCACGTCATGACGTGCCCGGCCCGGTCACCGCTTGGGAGAACTCCATGACCACTTCCTCCGTCACCGCCGGCGCCCTGGCCGGGCACCGCGGCCGAGGACTCGCCGTGATCACCGCGGTGGCTCTCGCCGGTACGGCGGTCACCCTCACCGGGCCGCTGGCCGTCGCCGCCGCCGTCGACGCCGCGCTCGCCGGGCGGCCGACCGCCGGCCCGCTCCTCCAGCTCGGGGGTCTGTACGGCGCCGGGACGCTGCTCGCGATGGCGCAGGCGCGCATGATGGGCGGCTGGTCGGCCGGCACCACCGCCGACCTGCGGCGACGGCTGGTCACCCACACCCTTTCCCTCACCAGCGGGCTTCAGCGCTTCGCGCCCGGCGACCTGACGAGCAGGCTGCTGACGGCCACCACCGAGACGGCGATGATCGGCCCCCTGGTGGTCACGGCCGTGACCACGACGCTCACCGCGATCGGCGGCGGGCTGGTCCTGTGGTACATCGACGCCGTCACCGCCGCGGTACTGCTCCTCGGCGTCGGGCTGACGCTGCTGCTGGTCCACCGGTTCGTCTCTGCCACCACCACGCTGGCCGGCGACTACCAGAAGGCGCAGGGCGACCTCGCCGCCCGGCTCGCCGACGTCATGGCGGGCGTCCGCACCGTACGGGCCTGCGGGATGGTCGACCGGGAGAAACACCGGGTGCTCCAGCCACTGCCCCGCATGGCGGAGGCGGGCCGGGCGATGTGGCGGATGCAGCGCTCCGTGCTGTTCCATCTCGACCTGATCATCCCGGCCCTGCGCATGCTCACCCTGGGCATCGCGGGGTACGGTGTCGCCGCCGGACGCGTGTCCCCCGGGCAGCTCCTCGCCGCCGTCGCCTACGCGGGCCTCGCGTTACAGGGCATCGCCCTGGTCGAGGTGATGCTCGGCATAGCCCGCGCCCGCGCCGGCTCCGGTCGCCTCGGCGAGGTGCTCTCCACCGAGCCGCCCGACCGCTCGGGAACCGCCACCCTGCCGGCCGTACGAGCCGACGTGGAGTTCCGCGACATCACGGTCCTCGTGGACGGCACCCCGGTGCTCGACCGGCTCGATCTCACCGTTCCCGCGGGCACGAGCGTCGCCGTCGTCGGCCGGTCGGGCTCCGGCAAGTCGGCCCTCGTCGCGCTCGTCGGGCGCCTGCGCGACCCGGACCACGGCACCGTGCTCCTCGACGGTGTGCCCGTCTCCGCGATCGGGCCCGCCGAGCTGCGACGCCTGGTGGCCTACGCGTTCGCCCACCCCCACCTGCTCGGCGCCTCCGTGCACGACGGCCTGACCTACGGGCTCGGGCCGGTGGACAGAGCCGACGTCGTACGGGCGGCCGAGCGGGCCCGCATCGACGGCTGGGTCCGCCGGTCGTCCCGGGGTTACGACACACCGCTCGCCGACGCCCCGCGCTCCGGCGGCGAGGCACAGCGGCTCGGGCTGGCGCGCGCGCTGGTCCGCGACGCCGACGTGACCGTGCTCGACGACGCCACCTCCAGCCTCGACACCGTGACCGAGGCCGAGGTCAGCACCGCCATCGACGCGGCTCTGGCCGGGCGCACCCGGTTCTTCGTCGCCCACCGCGCCGCCACGGCGGCCCGCTGCGACCTGGTCGCCTGGCTGCACGAAGGGAAGATCCGCGCCCTGGCGCCGCACGAGAAGCTGTGGACCCTGCCCGAGTACCGCGCGCTGTTCCAGCCCGCCGAGTCCGACGGGGAGACCTCGTGATGACCGGCACGCTCCGCCGGCTCGTAGATCTGACCGGCTATGCCCGCCCGGTCCGCCGGCTCGTACCGGATCTGACCGGCTATGCCCGACCACTCCGCTGGATCGCCTGGTGGTCCGCCGTCGAGGCCCTGCCCGCGCTCGCCTCCGGGATTCTCGTGGCCCAGGCTCTCGACCGGGGTTTCCTGGTAGGGCGTCCGATGGCAGGGGGCGCCTGGCTGGCGCTGTTCGGCGCGGCGATGCTGCTCAAGGCCGCCGCGACCCGAGCCGTCACCCCGTACGTCGCGGACCTCGTCGAGCGGATCCGGGACGCCATCATGCGGTCGGTGGTCGGCGCGACGCTCGACCGTGTGACCGCCGGTGTCGACCGGCCCGACCAGGCCGGTGTCGCCCGCCTCACCCAGCAGGTGGAGACGGTGCGCACCCTGCTCTCCGTACTGCTGCGCAGCGCCCGCCAGACCGTCACCGGGCTCCTCGCGGCGCTCGGCGGCCTCGCCACGCTCGCTCCCGGCGCCCTGCTCGTGATCCTCCCGCCCGTCGTCGCGTCGATGCTGCTCACCGTGCCGCTGCTGCGGCGCGTCGCCCGGCGGCAACGGGAGCTGATGCGCGCGGAGGAGCGGACCGCCGGGCACGTCGGCGAGCTGTTCGGCGCCACGCGCGACATCACCGCGTGCGGCGCCCAGTCACGCGCCGACCGCGACGCCGCGGCCGTCATCGACCGGCAGGCGGCACTGAGCCGAGCGCTCGCCAGGCTCGACGCCGTACGGCCCGCCCTGGCCATGCTCGGCGGTCAGCTTCCGCTGGTCTTCCTGCTGATCGGCACGCCCACGCTCCTGCGGAACGGCATGACCGCCGGCGCCGTCGCGGGCGCCGTCACCTACGTCTCGACCACGCTGGAACCGGCCCTGCGGGCGGGGCTGGAGACCGTCGCCTCCTGGGGCACACGGCTGGCCGCGGTCCTCGGGCGGCTCTCCGACCTGGTGACCCACGCACCCGTACGTCCGGACGCCCCGGCCGATCACCGGGCCGACGGCACCGCGATCGAGCTCGCCGGGGTGGGCTACGCGTATGCCCCCGGCGCCGAACCCGTGATCGACGGCCTGCGTCTGAGCGTGCCGGAAGGAGGCCACCTGGCGATCGTCGGTCCGAGCGGTGCGGGCAAGTCGACCCTGGCCGACCTCCTCACCGGCGTGTGCCGCCCCAGCACCGGGCACGTGCTGCTTGGCGGCGTTCCCGTCGCGGATCTGCCGCGCGGCGTGGTCGTTCTCGTCTCCCAGGACGCGTACGTGTTCGCCGGGACGGTCAGGGAGAACCTCACCTGCCTCGCCCCCGCGGTGGACGAGGCCCGCCTGTGGGAGGCCGCCGGCGTCACCGGGCTCGCGGCCGTCGTCCACAGGCTGGGCGGGCTCGACGCGGAGCTGGGCGCCGGGGGTTCGCCGCTGTCCGCGGGAGAGAAGCAGCTCGTCGAGCTCACCCGCGCCTACCTCGCGCCCGCGCCGGTGGTGATCCTCGACGAGGCCACGGCCCACCTCGACCCCGTGGCGGAAGCCCGCGTCGAGGCCGCCTTCCGGGCCAGGCCCGGCACGCTGATCGTCATCGCCCACCGCATCTCCTCGGCCCGCCGCGCCGACCGCATCCTCGTACTCGGCAGGCCGGGCCCCGATCTCGGCACCCACGACGAACTGCTGGCCGGATGCGACATGTACCAGTCCCTCGTCGGCCACTGGACCACGTCCGCTTAGCCTCACCCTCACGCCGCCCCCTCTCGGGGCATCCGAAAGCGTGCGCGCGGCCGTCGCGCGCATCCGGCGAACGCGCCACTGACCCCCGCCCGAAGGTGAGGGGTCAGTCCATCGTGGCCAGGGTGCCCCGCAACCGTCGCAGGTCCCGCTTGCGCGCTTCGTACGTCGCCCCGAGCACCACGAGGAGCAGCCCGCCCACCGCGATCGGCACCCAGCGCGGCACCGCGAGCAGCATCTCCGACACGTACGGGGCGAGTTCCCGCACCGCGACCCCGGCGAGCACGACGCCTCCGATCATCGTGGGCGCCTGGAGCCGGAACCGGGCTCCAGCGAGCAGCACCGCCAGCGCCAGCACGCCGAGCACCATCGACCGCCGCCATTCCGTGTCCGCGTAGACCGCCACCAGGCTCGGCAGCATCGTGGAGGAGAGCCCGGCACCGTAGGCCGCCCACGACGAAACGTGCGTGCTCCGCCGCCGCCACCAGCCGAATCCCAGCAGGACCAGCGAGCACGGCACCGTGTACGCCTCGACGACGGTGACCTCGCCTGCCCACAGCCGCAACCACGAGGCCAGGAGCAGCAGGGCGGTGCCCGTGTACCTGAGCCCGTCCCGGCCGGACCGGCCCGCCCACAGCGACCTGCCCAGCAGGAGCACCCCGGCCACCGCGCACCCCACGCTCGCGGCCACCCTGACCTGCAGCCCCACCGCCAGCCCCACCGCGACCGCTTCCAGGCCGAGGAACAGCACGGCGACGCCCAGCCCCCACATCCGCAATGCCGTCACCCTGGCCGCCAGCGCCACGGCGGCGGCCGCCACCGCCAGGATCGGCAGCGCGATCAGGGTCGCGGTCCTGCCGCCGAACGCGTACGCCGCCGCCTCCACCGAGGCCAGACCGGCGGTGAGCGCACAGGCCACCGCCCACCAGGGCGTCCGGCCCAGCGTGGCGGACACCGCCGGCACCGCGACCAGCGCCACCTGCACCGCCACCGCCGCCGGGTAGGCCATCGCGAGGGCATCGGGCGCGACCGCGACCATGAGCGCCCCGGACGCCAGCGCGCCGATCACCGCCGCCTTCACCGGCCACCCGCCGGTTCCGCGTACGGCAGGCACCAGGAGGCAGGCCGCGAGGACGCCGAGCGCCACCACGTCCACCGGCGACGTCACCCCGGTCGGCCACAAGCCGCCGTCCCAGGTGCCCGTCCAGAGCGTGTCGAACCAGGCCAGCGGCGCCGCGAGGGTGACCACGACCCAGGGCAGGAGCGTAAGCGCCGTCAGCAGCGCCACCAGCCCGCCGGTGACCATGCCCGCCGACCGTACCCCGCGCCAGGGCAGCCAGGTGGCGGCGAGCACCACCACGAGCGCCGGAACCAGGTACGCCAGCGGGCTCCAGTCCAGGCTGAGCATGCCCAGCGCCGACTTCGCCGGCGCGGCCAGGGCGGCGATCAGCGCGAGCGTGGTTCCCACGGTGACCAGGGAGGCCAAGACCTGCCCCTCGGTCTTGTCCCGTCCGGCCAGGCTCCACGCCACGAACGCGCCGAGCAGCACCAGCCCGGCCAGCGGCGCCGACCTGCCCAGCGCCTGCCCGACGGAGCCGGCGTCGAGCGCGTACGGCGCGCCGCCCAGCAGTGCGAGGGTCGCGACCGCGCTACCGCAGAGCACGGCCGTCGTCCACACCGGGCCGTACCCCGCCCGGCCGTACCCTGCCCGGACGTACCCCGCCCGCTCATACCCCGCCCGGACGTACCCAGCCCGGACGTACCCCGCCCGCTCATACCCCGCCCGGACGTACCGCGCCCGCTCATACCCCGCCCGGACGTACCGCACCAGGGCGACGTCCAGCGCCGCCGTGGCCACCAGCATGGCCAGCACCCAGGTCGCCGACGCGTCTCCGGCCAGCAGCGGAAGGACCGGCTGCGCCAGCACCACGGCGACCGGGACGGGCCCACGAAGCGGCACGACCCGGGCATAGACCACCAGGATCAGCGCGACGACCCCCAACACCCCGGCCGTGTAGTCCAGCACCTCGACGGCGTCGGCCCCGAGGAACCCCACCCGCCTGGCCGCGTAACCGTCCAGCAGCAGCAGTGCGACCGTGAATCCGGCCACGGTCTCGGCCGTCGCGGTGAGCCCGCGCCTGACCAGCACCGCCGGCGCCAGCATGGCCAGCGCGGTGAACCCCGCCAGCACCCCCGCGCGCCCGCCGATGCCCAACCGCCCCCAGCTCACCACGGTGAACACCACCGCGGCCACCGTCAGCAGCAGCCCCCCGAGCACGAGCAGCACGTTCTGCACGGCCCCCGCCGAAACCTCCCGCGTCCGACCCTCACCACCCGCCCCCGAGTACGGCCCCGCCGCTCCAACCCCGACCGGCCCCTGCCCCGCCGCACTACCTTGCCCCTGCCTCGCCGCACCGGCCTGCCCCTGAGCCGCCGCACCGCCTTGCCCCTGCCCCGCCGCATCGGCCTGCCCCCGGGCCGGCGCGCCGGCCTGCCCCTGGGCTTCCGCGCCGGCACGCCCTTGAGCCGTCGGGCCGACCGGTTCCCGGGCCGCCCGCGTGCGCCCGTCGCGCAGGATGCCCAGCAGTTCCTCGCGGCGGGCCAGCAGCCGGGTCTCCTGGATCCGCAGCCCGGCGAGCGCCTCATCCACCCGCCACAGCTCGTGCGCGTCAGGTCCCCACAGTGGAAGCGCACACTCAGGGCACTTGGGTGCCGAATCCGGCACAGGGGGGCCGACTCCGGCTAACGCCGCATCGCAGTCCGGGCACCGCACATCTCCGCGCATGGGAGAACAATGCTCCCTTCAGGTCACCGTTCGCATGCGCCGCCCTACTCAGGCGCCCCTGAGCACAACTACCTACCGAGCCAACCGTCCCGGAGCACCGAGGCTGTGGTCCGCGTAGAAGTCCTCCAGATGGAGATCCGGCAACGTCCGGTCGCTGTCGTCCACCGACCCGACAGCTCAATTGGCTTATCGGTCGCGGACCGGAATCGGCTCAGCTAGCGCGGCGCGCCCGGGAGGCGCGGGGAAGGGGTCGGCGAAGTACTGGGTCTCGTGCGTGACGAGACCATCGGTGATCTCCATGACGCTGAGCGAGTACGTGGGCACGCCGTCATAGGTGATCACGCACTCGCTCACCCAAAGGTCGCCGCCGCCCAGGATCCGGCGGATGGTGAAGTGGCGTTCAGCCGGGTGCCCACCGCGTTGCGCTTGGATCCTTGACCGGCCTCTGAAGCGCTCGCCCGACTGCGGGTAGTCCAGGATCGCGTCTGCAGCGTAGATCGCGTGCTCAGCGTCGACGTCCCCGCGTTCGGACGCCTCCCAGTGCTGCTGGAGCCGAGCCCGGATATCGGCTTCAGGATCACTTGCGCTGTTCACCCGTCAGCCCCTCCTGACCAGAAGGAATGTCGCCGGCTCGCACGACAGATTTTACCCGAGGGTTCTCGTGCAGCTTGGGACCGCGTAGGCCGGAACGAGATCAGGACGTCATCTGGATGTCTCGCAGCCACATTGCGAGCGGCTAACGGGTCGCGAGAGGGCCGGAGGCCCTTTGGAACACTGCCCGAGCGAAGCGAGGACCATTTCGGCGAGCGTGCCGGCCAGTCCGGAGCGCGTGGGCTCCGGAACGGCCGGGGACGTCAGCCCAGGCCCAGGAGGATCTTGATACCGATCGCGAAGTAGACCACGAAGAGGGCCGTCACAACCCAGAGCAGAGGGTGGACCTCGCCGGTCTGTTCGGTCGAACGGGCTGGATCAACTCGCCTGGCGGTGTGGCTCGAATTGGACGTTGAGCCGCATCTCCAGCGCCTCTGCCAGGCGTTCGAGCATCGGGATGGTGGGCATGGTGCCACCCGCCTCGAACCGTGCGACCGCTGGCTGCTTGAGTCCTGTGCGCCGGGCCAACTCCGCCTGGGTCAGCCCCAGTTCCTCACGGCGAAGCCGGACAGCTTCCCCCAGCTCGAAGCGAATCCGGACAGACTCGTAAGCGGCTCCAGCACCGGGACGGTTCATGATCTCGGTTCGCTTCTCGGCCCACGCCTTGCGCTCGCCCATCTCGCTCACTCCGCATCTGCCGTGTGCGCCTCTGCGACGCATCGCCGCATGGCCCGCCACGCCCTCTCGATCTCGGCAGTCTCACGCATCCGCTGCTTTCGGAACACCGTCAACCACCGCGACCTCGGAGTCAGCAGCATGCTGCATCTTGATCATCAATGGAAGAGCGCCAGTGCGCTGAACGGTTCGAAACGGCGCCACTGAGCAGGAGGAGACCGCCACGAAGTCCACTTCCGTGTACCGCGTGGCGGCCTCCGACGTGGATCCCAGCGAAGACCAGGGAAGACCAGTTGATCAGGACAGGCCGAGGAGGACCTTGATGGGACCGATCGCGAAGTAGATCACGAAGAGGGCCGTCACGACCCAGAGCAGGGGGTGGACCTCGCGGGCCTTGCCCTTCACGAGCTTGATCAGGACGTACGTGATGAAGCCCGCGCCGATGCCGTTCGAGATGGAGTAGGTGAAGGGCATCAGGACGATGGTGAGGAAGGCGGGGATGGCGATCTCGTAGTCGTTGAAGTCGATGTCCCTGATGGCGGTCATCATCAGGAAGCCGACCACGACCAGGGCGGGCGCCGCGGCCTCATAGGGGACGATGTCGACCAGCGGCGACAGGAAGACCGCCAGCAGGAAGAGGATCCCGGTGACCACGCTGGCGAAGCCCGTGCGGGCGCCCTCGCCGACGCCGGCCGCCGACTCGATGTAGGTGGTGTTCGAGGAGGTCGACGCCGCGCCGCCGGCCGCGGCCGCGATCGAGTCGACCAGCAGGATCTCCCGCGTACGGGGCAGCGTGCCATCCTCGGCCACCAGACCGGCCTGGCGGCCGACGCCCACGACCGTGCCCATCGTGTCGAAGAAGTCCGTGATGAGCAGGGTGAACACCAGAAGCACGGCCAGCACCACGCTGACCTTGCTGAACGAGCCGAACAGGCTGAACTGGCCGATCAGGCTGAGGTCGGGCGACCCGACGATCTTCTCGGGGAAGGTCGGGACGACCAGGCTCCAGCCCAGCGGGTTCTTGCCGCCGTTGGACGGGCCGACCTTGGCGACCGCCTCGACGATGACCGCCAGGATGGTCGTGCCGACGATGCCGAGGAGGATCGCCCCCTTTACCTTGCGGGCGACCAGCAGCACGGTGAGCAGCAGGCCGATCACGAAGACGAAGATGGGCCAGCTGGTCAGCGCGCCGCCGATGCCGAGTTCGAGCGGCGTCCCCGCGGCCTTGCGGACGAACCCGGAGTCGACGAAGCCGATCAACGCGATGAACAGGCCGATGCCCACGCTGATCGCGGTCTTCAGCTGGTTCGGGATCGCGTGGAACACGGCCGTACGGAACCCCGTCAGCACCAGGATCGTGATGACGATGCCTTCCAGCACGATCAGGCCCATCGCGTCTTCCCACGACATGCTGGAGGCGATGCCGAAGGCGACGAACGCGTTCAGGCCGAGGCCGGCGGCCAGGGCGAAGGGCACCCTGGCGACGACGCCCATGAGGATCGTCAGGATCCCCGCCGTCAGCGCGGTGGCCGCGGCGATCATGGCGTAGTTGGGGGTGCTTCCGTCACCGAGGTACTGGCCGTCCGCGTCCTTGACCCCGCCCATGATCAGCGGGTTCAGGACGACGATGTACGCCATCGTGAAGAAGGTGGCCAAGCCGCCACGGATCTCACGGTTGAGCGTGGACTGTCGCTCGGAGATGCGGAAAAAGCGGTCAAGCCAGCCGACAAGGCCCTGGGATGTGGGGGCAGTTATCTCGCTCACGCGGGCAGATTGACAGGCGCTATTACAGCCGGGAAGACCCCTGAGGCGCTCGTGGTCCGAATGAGACCAACTTGTGTACGGTTCGGATCCTGCAGGAGGTTAGCCGACCCGAGCGGCACCGTCAGAAAGGTTCTCGCCTAGGCTGGAGTGCGTGAACGAGCCGCGCCCCCCGGATCCCGCCCCGTTGGAGACCAACGACACCGCGACCATCCTCGCGGGCACGGGCCTGTGGGTGGTGGCGCTCATCGTGCTCCTGATCATGAACCCCTCGCCCGACCACCGTTGGTGGATCTGGACGTGCGTGGCCGGCATCGCGTTCGGGCTCTTCGGCTGCTGGTTCGTACGGCGCCGTGACCGGCGTGGCGGCGGCGACCCGTCGAGCACCGGCGAGCAGAAGGACGAGTCCGTCCGGTCGTGAGCCGACCGGCGACGCGGCACAGGGCAGCCCCTGTGCCGCGGGCCGACGGTCAGCTGTCGAGGTCGGCCTCGGCCAGGAGCAGGGGCACGGCCTCCGGGTCGCGCAGCAGGGCGGCGACCGCGAGCCGGTCTCCCCACTGGCCGCTCGCCCAGGCCAGGCCCCTGGCCAGCCCTTCGACCCCGGCGGCGTGGACGGCGCCCTCGAAGAAGCGCCACTGCACCTTGACGCCGTCGACCTCCAGATCGGCGTGCTCGACGTAGCTCGCCGGGGCCGAGGGCAGCAGCGAGCGCACCTGGGCGGGCACCGGCCGCTGCTGGCCGGACGAGGTGACCTCCCCGGTGACCTCCTCGCCGATGACGGGCAGGTCGAGCAGCTCCGACAGCGCCTCGGCGAGGTCGAAGGGGGCGAGCACGAGCGGACGCGAGGCGACCAGCGGCAGCAGGTCGGGCGCCTCGACCACGACCGGCCCGCCCGTGGCGACCAGGCCCTCGACCACGGCGTGGCCGTTGCCGCCGATGGGATGGCCGTCCTCGGCGTCCGCGACGACGATCTCGCCGTTCAGCACCGCCCGTACGGCCGTGGGGGGCGCCACACGCGAGGGCTCCACCGCGGCCAGCGCGATCCACAGCGCCCGTAGCTGGGCCCGGTCGACCTCCAGCGAGGGATCGGCCAGCAGGTCGAGCAGCTCGTCGGGCCCGCCGTGCGAGGCGAGGAGCTCGGCGAGCGTCGTCCGCACGCCGATCATCGCCAGCGCCGTCTCGTCGACGCCCTCAGGCGCGTCGCCGTACAGGCCGTACAGCAGGGGATCTCCCGTGGCCAGGCGCAGCGCCGTCGGGCGCTTGCCGCCGAGCACGGGGTGGTGCGACAGCCACCAGGAGGTGTACGACGGAGCCTCGGCGATCTCGCCGTTGACCAGCGCGCGGAGCGGCTGGAGCGCGGCACGCAATGGCGGCCGGGACAGCAGGGCCAGCGCGTGCGGCCAGTCGGCGACGTACTCCAGGTCGCGGATCGCGGTGAACTCCCGCGCGACCGGGGGGACGCCGGCCTCGGGCAGCACGTCCAGCACGGCTTCGAGCCACTCGTCCTCGGCGTCGAGGTCGTGGTCGCACTCGTCGGGGTCGAGCAGCACGTCGGAGTCGTTGACCACGGCGAAGCCGTCGAGCACGCCCGCCGCCGACAGGACGCGCGAGCCGTATCGCTCGACGAGGTCGGGGGCGGCGACGCCGAACGGCACGTCCTGGTCGATGAGCTTGGCCAGGGAGCCCTCGCCCAGCAGCAGCTCGCCCGCGGGATACAGCTCGCCGTCGGCTCCGCGCAGCGCCAGCGCCGACAGCCAGGGAGCCTCCCCCGCCGTCAGCCCCGCCGCGTCGACCAGCGCCAGCACGGCCTGGGCCACCGGCTCGGGGTCCGCGCTGTCGAGCGACTCGGAGACGGTCGCGCGGGTGAGCGGGTCCTCAAGGACGCTCCGCGGGCTGGCCTCGGCCGCGCCCAGCCGCAGCAGCAGGGGGTGGGCGGCCTCGGGGTGCACGACGCGCAGCCCGAGCGGGCCGAGCAGCGCCGGGTCCAGGGACGAGCCGTCGGTGAGCAGGAGGGTGCCGCGCGGACCGCGCACGAGACGCCCGTCGGCCAGCGGGACCGGAACGGCGCCGAGGGCCTCACGGTCGTCGCCGGGCACCACGTCGTACAGCGAGTGCCACCAGGCGGCGGTCTTGTCGTCGACGGCGTCGCCCGACAGCATGTCGACGACGTCGGACAGCTCCACGCGGGTGACCCCGAGGGTGGTGAGGGCGGGATGCCTCGACGCCCACCCGGCGGGCAGCAGGCCGGGCACCATGTCGGCGATCATGGTCAGGAACTCGGCCGGGCCCGCGACCACGGAGGCCTCGCGGCCGGACACGACGAACGACCCATCGGCGTCCGCGTCCTGGGAGCCATCGGGAACGTCGGCGGGCGGGGATATCGCGGGCAGCAGGGGCGTGTCGGGAAGCCGGCGCAGGATGGCCCGGCGGATGGCGGCGTCCAGCTCGCCCTTGCCCATCAGGCCCGGCACCAGGTCGAGCAGCCGGGGAGTCTTCGGCAGCGACCTGAGCAGGTCGAGGTAGGTCTCGGCGGCCCGCTCGATCAGGAAGTCGGCCAGCGGCCCCGGGGCCACGTGCCGCCGGTCGGTGGCCAGCGGGAAGCTCGCGATGAGCAGCGCGGGCAGGTCCAGGGGCTCGTCGCTCGGGGTCGGCGCGTGCACGACGGGGGCGACGTCCTTGGGGAGGCGTCCGTGGTCGGCAGGCACGGCCCAGCGGACCAGCCAGTAAGGCCGGTTGCGCTCCTCGGTGGGCCGGTCGGCGAACAGCTCGGCCACCTGCTCGGCCGTGAAGCTCCCGGACTCCTCCACCACCTGCCAGTCGCCGGCCATGACCGTGCGGACCTCGCCGTCGATCTCGATCTCGATCGCGGTGAGCGCGGGCATGGCCAGGGGCAGCGCCGGGCCGGTCTCGTCGAGCAGCTGCCGTACGGCCTGCTCGACGGCCTTGTCACGCAGCGGCAGGCGTACGACGGTGTCGAACCCGGCCGGCACGTCCACCGGCCCGGCCTCGAACGGCAGGCGCAGCAGCGGCACGTGCCCGCCACGGGTGGCGAGCTCCGCGGCCAGCGCGGGCTCGGCGGCGACGAGCGCGGCGGTCTCGGACCGCGACCAGCGGACGGCCCCGGTCGCGCGCGAGGCGATCAGCGGCTCGTCGCAGACCGACACGACGGCCGCGAAACCCACGCCGAACCGGCCGATCGAGCCGACCTCGTCGCGCTTTCCCGACACGCGGAGCGTGGCCAGCCCCTCGACGCCGGTCGCGTCCAGGGGGGCGCCGGTGTTGGCGGCGCTCAGGACGCCGTTCTCCAGGGTGAGCCGGAGCCGGCCGGGGACACCGGTGCGCAGGGCCGCGTCGGCGGCGTTCTGCGCCAGCTCGACGATCAGGCGGTCGCGGTAGCCGCCGAGGGCGAAGTCCTCCTCGGCGTTGGCGTCCTCGCGGAACCTCGCGGGCGAGGCCGTCCAGGCGGCGAGGACGGTGGTGCGCATGCGTTCGGTGCCAAAGATGTCAGTCACCAGTCATGTCCCAAGGGTGGAGGAGGTGGGCCGGCTGCCGTACGAAAGGTTCGCAAAGCTTCTGGCCCGGAAGCATCTCCGGACCCCCGAGCCCCACGGGAGCCTTCGGCCGTAAAACTCGAAAGGTAAATCGGCTCAGGAATGGCCGAGCGGCTCGGAGACTTCCTCTTCGACGGACCCGACGGCCGGAGTGCCCTCTTCCATCAGGTCGTAGCCGAGGTCGTCGAGGATGGGCATGGCCTGCTCGACACCGGCCGGCGCCACCACGGCCGCCTCGGAGTGCGCCCCGCAGCCATGGTCGGCCGCGACGACCTTGCCGTCGTCGGGGGCGTACTCGTTGGCGCAGACGCCGAAGCCGAGGCGGAGCGCGCCGGCGAGCGGCCAGTAGAAACCGCAGGTGGAGCACTGTGCGGGCGCGGCGTGGGCGAGCGGGGTGTGGGGACCGGAGTCGCCCGCGTGCCAGCGGTGGACGGCACGGTCGCGCCCGATCGCCGAGAGCACTCGCGCCCGGCCGAGCCCGTATTCGAAGATCATCTGACGGTCGGAGTCGTCGTCGGTCTCGGTGAACCCGGGGGCGAGGCGGTCGTCGTCGTCCGAGGTCGGGAGCAGGTCGCCGACGCCGAGGTCACCGGGGAGAAGCCGCTCGCTCCACGGCACCCACGCCGGGGGAAGGAGCGCGCCGCCACCCGGCAGCAGCACGGTCTCGCTCACGGTGACGTTGCGGGCCCGGGAGGCGCGGGTGACGGTGATGGCCCAGCGCCATCCGCGGTAGGCGCGGTCGAGGCACGCGAAGTAGTGCGTGACGACCCGCTCGGCCTCGCTCTCGAAGCCGAGATGCTCGCCCACCTCGCCGGGCCGGGCGATCTCCTCGGCTGCGGCCCTGGCCGGCTCCACAGCGGCGGCGCAGGCTTGGTCGACTGCAAAGGTGCGGGAACGAGTGCGGCTCACACGTCAATTCTCACCCATGCTACGAGCGGACATCACTCGTATGGGTCGGGTAAGACTGTAAACCAAAGCCGCGCACGGGATTTCGGAGATCCATCACCAAGAACGACCATGGTCGAGAGCACTGAGGGAGGAAGCGTGGGACACCAGGCCACCGGCTCCGGTGCCCCGCCCACGCGCGCGTGATGGCGGGTTCCTGGGATAGAGCTCGAGATTCGCTGTCGCGTGCGGCACGGGCCACCGCCGGGGCGAGCCGCGGCACGGTCCGCGCCGGCCGTAAGGCCGCCAAGAAGACCGCGGGCGCCGGGCGCACGGCCGCCAGGGGTACGGTGCG
Source organism: Sphaerisporangium viridialbum (assembly GCF_049674955.1). Taxonomy (GTDB): domain Bacteria; phylum Actinomycetota; class Actinomycetes; order Streptosporangiales; family Streptosporangiaceae; genus Sphaerisporangium; species Sphaerisporangium viridialbum. Next base: position 9,501,887 of record NZ_CP187232.1, read on the forward strand.
CGCGGGCCGGGGCATCGGACATGCCAGCCGCAGGCTGACCCACGCCCAGGGCGCCGACCGCACCGGGCTCGGGCGCCTGATCGAGCTCACCGCCGCCCACAGCGCCGGGGACGCGCTCATCACCGTCAGCCTGGCGGGCACCCTGCTCTTCGGCCTGCCCGTGGACCAGGCGCGCGGCCAGGTCGCCCTCTACCTGCTGATCACGATGGTGCCCTTCACCGTCGTGGCGCCCTTCGTCGGTCCCGTGCTCGACCGGTTCCGCTCGGGCCGCCGCTACATCATGGCCGGCACGCTGTTCGCGCGGGGGCTGCTGTGCTGGGCCATGGCGGCGGCGATCGGCCCGGCCGACGGGCTGACGCTCTTCCCCGCCGCGCTCGCCGTCCTCGTGCTGTCCAAGGCCTACAACGTCTCGCGGGCGGCCACGATGCCGAGCGTCCTGCCCGCCGACATCACGCTGGTGACCGCGAACGCCAGGGTCGCCCTGTTCGCGCTGGTGTCCGCGGCGCTGGCCGCCCCGGTAGCGGTCGGGCTGACCGCGTGGGTGGGAGCCGACTGGGTGCTGCGCGGCACCATGGTGATCTTCCTGACCGCGGGCGTGGTCGCCGTACGGCTGCCGCGCCACGTCGACGCCCCTGACCTGGACTTCGAGGAGGAGGACGGCGCGGGCGAGGCGAGGCCCCGCTGGCGCACCCTGCTGAACGTCGGCCCGGTGGTGGCCGAGGCCATGCGGGCGAACGCCGCGATCCGGCTGCTGTCGGGATTCCTGCTGTTCTTCCTGCTCTTCCTCGTGCAGGAAGGGCATCTCCGGGGCAACGGCATCCCCGAGCAGGTGGTGATCGCGATCCTCGCGGGCGGGGCCGGAGCGGGCGGCCTGATCGGCGCGGTGGTCACGTCGTGGGTGCGCGGCCGTTCTCCCCAGATCATCGTGCTGTCCACGCTGGCGCTCGCCACCGCGACGGCGACGGCCAGCGCGTTCCTCTTCTCGCTGTGGGCGGCCGTCCTGGTCGCCGTGGTCGCGGGGTTCGCGCAGGAGGTCGGCAAGCTGGCGCTCGACGCGATCGTCCAGCGGGAGATCGGCGAGGAGGTGCGCTCCTCGACCTTCGGCGTGGTGGAGGCGCTGCTGCAGATCGCCTGGGTGGCCGGCGGCCTCGCCGGGCTGCTGCTGTCCCTGCTGACGGGCCGCTCGGCGGGGCCGGTCGGGCTGGCCGTGGTCGCGGTGGCGCTCGTCGCAGCGCTCGCCTGGCTTCTCGTCGCCCGCCGCCGCAGGCTGCGCCACCGTTCCGAACGCATCCGCACCGCGCGGGCCTCGGCACCGCCCTCCCCAGAGACGCCTTCGGGACCGCCCTCCCCATCGACGCCCTCGGGACGGCCCGCCACTGGGACGGCCGCGCCCAAGCCGTTCACCGACGTCCACAGGACTCCCGTACCGCGCGAGGACCCCCCGGGCCCGTACGCGGAACGCCCGAGGCCCGAGGCCGCCAAGCCGAGGTCGGACGCGACCAAACCCCTGACCAACCCGCACGGCTGATCCCGGAGCCCGGCTCCCCCCGGCCAGGACAGGCCGGCAGCCGTACGGGCCTTGGGGAAAGGGGCTCCGGGGAAGGGCGGTCAGGCGTCTATGTCGTCGGCGACGGCTCTCAGCACGGTCGCGATCTTCTTGGCGTGGGCGGCATCCGGGTGCTTGCCCCGCTGGTACGAGTTGGAGACGTCGTCAAGCAGCTTGATCAGGTCCTCGACGATGACGACGAGCTCATCGGGCTTCTTGCGCTTGCCCTTCGGCTTCACCGTCTTGGCGAGCGTCGGCGGCTGCTCCAGCACGTGGACAGAGAGCGCCTGCTGGCCACGGCGACCCTCGGCCACACCGAACTCGACCTTCTGACCGGGCTTGAGCGCTTCCACGCCCTTGGGAAGCGCTGAGGAATGCACGAATACCTCACCGCCGTCGTCGCGGGTGAGGAAACCGAAGCCCTTGTCAGCGTCGTACCACTTGACCTTGCCAGTAGGCACAGGGGTGACCTCGTTCAGACTGTCATGAATGGTAATGGATGTAGGTTATGCCCACCCGGGGCATCACATGACCGTCGAAACGGCCCCGATTTCCTAGACGCGCCAGGCGTCGTACCACCCTGCGAACCCCGTCAGATCCGGCAGGACGAAGTCGGCTCCGTGATCGCGCAGAGCCTCCTCCGAGTACGGACCGGTCGCCACGGTGACGCTCACCGCGCGCCCGGCCCTGGCCGCGTCGATGTCGCCTACGTGATCTCCAACGTAGACGGCCGCTCCGAAGTTCGCGATGGCCGCGCCCTTGGCCGCCCCGAACACCGACCCGACGACCTCGTCCACGTCCAGACCGAGGAACTCGACGGTCTGGCGGGCAGTGTCGCCGTGCTTGCCGGTGACGACGATCACCCGCCCGCCATGGCGGCGAACCTCGGCGACGGCCTCCAGCGCGCCGGCCATGAGAGTGGTCATCGGAACGGCGGTGCCGGGATAGAGGGAGCGATAGAGGGCGGCGGCGCCCGGGATCTCCTCAGGAGGCAGCCAGTAGGTCAGCTCGTGCTCCAGCGGCGGGCCGAGCCGGCTGATCACGACGGTGCTGTCGATGACCACGCCGAGCCGGCGCGCCACCTCGTCGTACACCGCCGCGATTCCCGCCCGGGTGTCCGCGAGCGTCAGATCAAGATCGAAACCTACCGAATACACCCTTGAAGGATGCCAAACCCGAGGGGGTGACGCGTACCCGAGCACGTTATGGCAACCTGGGCGGCGAGAAAGGGCTCACTTTTGAAGCGCTCCCCACGGATGAATCCGGGGGATTCCAGCCGTCCCAACCGTGCGGCTCTGCGCATGGTCGCGACGCTGTTGCTTGGCGGTTCACCTTCCGGCCCCGCTTACGCGGGTTTCCACGCCCCAGCCCACGATCCCGCGACGGCCTGCTCAGCGCACCGTCCCGAGCGGCTGCCGCCGGGGTGGCGGAGGTGGCGGGTTGAGCAGGCGGTAGGCCAGCCACAGCACCCCGCCCACCGCTCCGAGCATGAACATCAGCCCGCTGACGTGCCAGAACGAGTCGACGAACGCCTGAAGCCCCACGGCGGGCTCCTCGGACGACCTGAGGGCGCCGAGCAGCACACCCCCGGCCAGGTAGGCGGCGATCGGCGCCACCAGCCCGGTCAGGCGATCCTGGAAGATCCAGCCCTCGCTCGCCAGCACCGTCAGCGCGCCCGCCGCCCACACCAGCACCGGGAACGGGAAGATCGCGACGTACGGCAGGGGGAACGGGATCAGCAGCCCGGCGAGGATGAGCAGGCCCATCCCAACCACCTCGCGGCGGTCGTTGCGCAGGATGGTCGAGATGTCGCGCCCGTCGGCGGAGGTGGGGTTCACGCGGCGCAGGCGTGCCGCCAGCGGAGCCCTGACGGCGCCGGGAGGGGGCCCGAAGGAGCCCGGAACCGCGCCACGCGGCAGCGGCCTCGCGGGCCTCGGCGGGCGGGGCGGCCTGGAAGAAGTGACCGGCCGGAGCGGGGTGACGTTGGTGACCGGGGTGATCAGGGTGGCGTCGTCGACCACGGCGGGGAAGACCTCCGTGGCCGAGTCGCCGAAGTCGTCCGCCGCCGCGGGACGGCCGGCGGGCGGGCCACCCCTCGAAGCCGGCCGGGGCGCGCGAGACGGCCCGGGAGCCGGACGCTCGCGGGAATGCCGCGCGGCCTCCTGCTCGCCGGCGGCCAGCCGCTGGACCTCTCGCTGGAGCAGCACCCCGGGATCGCCGAACCTGGCGATCACCTTGCGGACGGTCGCGAGATCGGCGCTGCCGCGACGCTCCTCCTCGATGCGGACGCGCAGCCGCCCCACGAAATCGAGGCGCTGGTCGGTGCGGAGCACGCCGTGGGCGGCGTCCGCCACCTTGCTGACGTATTCCAGGACGAGCTGGTCGGCGCGCTCGATCACGCTCGCCATACTGCCCGAGCCCACCGGCCCGCGCACCCTTTCGGGGAAACGGCTATTTCTACGGCCGATGACCGCGCACCGCGCCCGAGCGATGACGCTCCGTACGCTTGGCGGATCGACGGTCCGTTCCGGAAGTGCCGGTGATCGGGCAACTGGCGTGCGATGGCCCGTGGGCTCCTACGATGGAGGGGACGGTTCCACGGCGTGGGACGCGCGTGCGGTGATCGCTTGACAGGGGGTTCGGTGGAGCGTGATGAACACCGAGTTCACTGAGTGGCTGCGCGGCCTCGCCGACGACCGGCTGCGCGCCCTGGTGGCCGCGCGCCCCGAGCTCATCACCCCCGTTCCCGCGCACCTCGAAGGGCTCGTGATCCGGGCCACCAGCCCCTCGGCCACCGGCAGGGCGCTCGACCGGCTCGACCGCTTCGCCCTCGCGGTGGTCGAGACCCTTCTCGTCATGACCACGGAGGACGGGCCGGGTCAGCCCTACAAGGATCTTCGCGACACCGTGGCCAGGTCCGTCCCCCGGGAGGACGCCGCGCGCCTGGACGAGCCGCTGCGCGAGGCGATCGACCTGCTCCAGATGATGGCCCTGGTCTACGGCCCCGACAGCGGGCTGCGGCTCGCGCCCGGCGTCCGCGACGTGTCCGAGACCCCGGCCGGGCTCGGGCCGCCGGCCACCGAGGCCTTCCGGCACCACCCGCCCGAGCGCCTCGCGGAGCTGATCGGTGCCGCCCGCGGCGGCCGGGCCGCCTCAGGGGAGGCGGTGCCGGAGCGCTTCGCCGCCCTGCTGGCCGAGGAGGGCGTCGTCGGGCGCCTGCTGGACGACATCGCCCCCCAGGCGCGGGCCGCCCTCGACGAGCTCGCCTGGGGCCCGCCCGCCGGCCGCCTTCCCAACGCCCGGCGCGAGGTGAGCGTGGCCACCGCGCAGTCGCCGATCGAGCAGCTTCTCGCCCGTGGCCTGCTGGCCGCCACCGGCGACGAGACCGTCGTGCTGCCCCGCGAGGTGGCGCTGGTCCTGCGCGACGGCCGGGTCCATCGCGAGCTGCGTCCCGGGGCGCCGCCGCTCGACGGAGCCGCGCGCGACCAGGCCCTGGCCGACCGCACGGCCGCCGGGCAGGCGTTCTCCTTCGTGCGCACGGCCGAGGAGCTGTGCGAGCACTGGGGCGTCGACCCTCCCGGCACGTTGCGCACGGGCGGGCTGTCGGTGCGCGACTGGAAGAAGACCTCGCAGCTCCTCGACCTTCCCGAGTGGACCGCCGCGCTGGTGGTCGAGGTGGTCCACGCGGCGGGGCTCATCGCGTCGAGCGCGCCCGTGGACGGCGAGTGGCTTCCCACCACGGCCTACGACGGCTGGCGCGTGAAGGCCACCGAGGACCGCTGGGAGGCCCTGGCGGCGGCCTGGCTGACCAGCGACCGCGTGCCCGGCCTCGTCGGCGAGCGGGACGACCGCGACCGCCTGATGAACGTCCTGCATCCCGAGCTTCGCCGCCCGGCGGCTGCCGAGGTACGCCTGCGCACGTTGCGGGTGCTGGCCTCCGCGGGTCCCGGCCTGGCCCCGTCGGCGGAGTCGGTGCGCGGGCGGCTGGCCTTCGAGCAGCCCCGCCGCCGCGGCACCTACCGCGACCGGCTGGTCGACTACACGCTGCGCGAGGCCGAGCAGCTCGGGCTCACCGGGCTCGGCGCCATGTCCGTCTTCGGCCGCAGGCTGCTGCCCGGGGCGGCCGCGGAGGCGGCGGCGGCGGCCAAGAGCAAGGCCAGGGCCCTCGCGCCGGCCACCCCCGCCGAGCTGCTGGCGCCGCTGCTGCCCGAGCCGGTCGACCACGTGGTGCTCCAGGCCGACCTCACCGCCGTGGCCCCCGGCCCGCTGACCAGCGAGCTCGGGCGCTGGCTATCGCTCGCCGCCGACATCGAGTCCAAGGGCGGCGCCACCGTCTACCGGTTCGGCGACGGCTCGATCAGGCGGGCGCTGGACGCCGGGTCCAGCGCGGACGAGCTGGTGGCCATTCTGGAGAAGCACTCGACGACCTCGGTCCCCCAGCCGCTGCGCTACCTGGTGACCGACGTGGCCCGCAGGCACGGCCGCCTCCGGGTGGGCACCGCCGGCGCCTACGTCCGCTGTGACGACCCTTCGGTGCTGGACGAGGTGATGGCCGACAAGCGGGCGGTCCCGCTGCGCCTGCGGCGGCTGGCTCCCACCGTCGTGGCCTCACGGAGCTCCCGCGCGCTCGTGGTCGACTCGCTGCGCGCGATCGGCTACTCCCCCGTCGCCGAGTCGTCCGAGGGCGACGTGCTGGTGACCCGGGCCGACGCGCGGCGTACCGAACGTCCTCCCACCGCGCGGCCGGCGGTCAGCTCGACCGGTCCCGACGCCGACCTGGCGGCTGCGGCCGTACGTGCCATCAGGGCGGGCGACGAGGCGCACCTGGCGCGCAGGCACCCGGTCGCGGCGCCCGACGGTCAGGTGCCGCGCTCGCCCTCGACGGGCACGATCGTGGCCCTGCAGGATGCCATCCGGCAGGGTTCGCGCGTCTGGATCGGCTATCTCGACTCGCAGGGCCACGCCACCAGCCGCATCCTGGAGCCCGCCCGCATGGAGGGCGGCTATCTCACCGCCTACGACGAGACGCGCGCGGCCATCCACCGCTTCGCGCTCCACCGCATCACCGGCGTCGCGGACGTCAACTGACCGGGTTCCCCGACGCCGTAAGGGTTGACGACCCTCACCGGCCGCATCAGTTTGGCGTGCGAAGGCGTAATTCCTCGTGGGAGAAGGTGAGCGCGATGGGCACGGAGCGGACGCTTGGCCGGTTGGCGGAGGAGTCGTGGAACAGGCTGGGAGACTTCGACGCGCTCCACTTCGAGGGGGCCTGGCATCGCGGCCACGATCTGGCGGAGCGCACGAGGCGTGTCACCGGCGGGCTGAAGGCGCTCGGCGTGGGGCCCGGTGACCGCGTCGTCGTGATGATGGTGAACCGCCCCGAGGTCCAGGTCGCCTACCAGGCGTTGTGGGCGGCGGGCGCGGTCGTCACCCCCGTGCTGTTCCTGGTCTCCGCAGAGGAGCTGCGGCACATCGTCGCCGACAGCGAGCCCCGCGCCGTGATCGCCTCCGCCGAGCTGCTGCCGGCCGTGCTCGCGGCGACGGACGGCCTGGACGTCGCGGTGGTCTCGGTGGGCGAGGTCCCCGAAGGCGCACACGGCGGCACGCGGCGGGTCAGCGGCTTCGCCGAGCTGGAGCGGGCGCCCGAGGCCGGGGCCGCGGGCAGGGACGAGAACGACCTGGCGGCGCTGATGTACACCGGCGGCACGACGGGCCGCGCCAAAGGCGTGATGCTCAGCCACGCGGGCCTGTGGCACGTCTCCCGGGCCGCCCATGATCTCACCCACCGGCACGGGGTCGACCGGGCCATCGTCCCCGTGCCGCTCTCGCACTCGTACGGGCTGATCATCACGATCACCGCGATGCACGCCCCCGAGCCCCTCCACACGGTGCTCATGCGGTGGTTCGACCCGAAGGCGTTCCTGCGGCTCGCCGCCGAGCACCGCGTCCAGTACGGCGCGGTGGTGCCGACGATGCTCAAGGAGCTGCTGGCGGAGCCCCTTGAGGACACTCCGCTGCCCGAGCTGCTGTACCTGACGTGCGGCGCGGCGCCACTCGGGCGCGAGGTGCTCACCGCCTTCGAGCAGCGTGTGCCCGGGGTGCGCGTCGTCGAGGGGTACGGCCTGACGGAGACGAGCGCGGTGACCACGTTCAACCCGCTGGACCGCAGGAAGGCCGGAAGCGCCGGGCTGCCGCTGCCCGGGTACACGATCACGATCAGGGATGACGACGGTGAGCAGGTGGAGCCCGGCGACCTCGGCGAGATCTGCGTACGGGGAGAGGCGATCATGCGGGGGTACTGGCGGTCCCCGGACGCGAGCGGCCACGCCCTGGTCGACGGCGAGCTGCGCACCGGGGACATCGGATGCACCGACGACGACGGCTATCTGTACGTCGTCGACCGCAAGAAGGACCTCATCATCAGGGGCGGCTTCAACGTCTTCCCACGCGACGTCGAGGACGCGCTGAACAGGCATCCCGACGTCGCGATGTCGGGAGTGGTGGGCCGTCCCGACGCGAGGCTCGGCGAGGAGGTCGTCGCCTTCGTCCAGCTCAACCCGGGAGGCACGGCCACGGCCGAGAGCCTGATGGAATGGGCCAGGGAGCGGGTCGGCAGGGTGAGGTACCCGCGCGAGGTGCACTTCGTGGAGTCGATCCCGGTGACCAGCGTGATGAAGCTCGACAGGAAGGTGCTGCGCTCCCGGTTCGGCTGATAGGCGGCGCGGGGCCGCGCGCGACGTGGTAAGTGTTGATCTGCCCGGAAAGCCATGGAAGTGAGAAAACGTGAGCAGCGGCCCTCCCGAATCCTCCGGCCAGAACCCCCAGGACTGGCAAAGTCCCTACGGATCGTCCGGGGGGCACGACGCCTACGGCGCCCAGCCGGCGCACGGCGATCCCTACGCCAACCCCGCCCGCACTACGCCGTACGACGACCAGCCGCCCCACGACCAGCAGTACGGGCAGCCTGGCTACGACCAGTACGGTTCACCGGCGCAGGGCCCCTACGACGCACCGGCCCAGCCCCCGTACGGCACGCCCGCCCAGGCCCCGTACGGCCAGCCGGGATACGACCAGCAGGGATACGGCCAACCGGCCTATGGCCAGCCCGGGTATGACCAGCAGGGATACGGCCAGCCGGGTTACGGGCAGCCCGGGTATGGCCAGCCGGGCTATGGGCAGCCCGGCTACGGCCAACCGGGTTACGGTCAGCCCGGTTACGGGCAGCCGTACGGGTACCCGCCAAGGCCCGGCGGCGACGGCCCGCGCACCCACGCGATCGTCGCCCTCGTCATCAGCATCGTGATGGCGCTGAGCTGCTACGTCACGCTGGGCGGCATCGCCGGGGCCATCCTGGCCGGCATCGCGCTCGGTAAGGTGGACACCGAGCCCGCCCGGGCCAGATCCCTGCTCAAATGGTGCTGGATCAGCATCGGGATCAACATCGGCCTGCTCTTCCTCGGCATCGTGGCCGCCATCGTCGTCAGCGCCAGCTCCTAAAGGAGCAGGTCGCGGCGGCAAGCCGCGGGAAAGCGGGACTGATCCGGCTCGTTCTCTTGTTGGATAAGCGGACGGGACCGCCAGCACGGTGGCCGTATGCGAACGGGAGAAGAAATCGTGTCTGATGGCCCGCTGATCGTTCAGTCGGACAAGACGTTGCTACTTGAGGTGGAGCACCCCAGGGCCGACGACTGCCGTAAGGCGATCGCGCCCTTCGCCGAGTTGGAGCGGGCTCCCGAGCACGTCCACACCTACCGGGTGACCCCGCTGGCGCTGTGGAACGCCAGGGCCGCCGGGCACGACGCCGAGCAGGTCATCGACGCGCTGATCAGCTTCAGCCGCTACCCCGTGCCGCACGCGCTGCTCGTGGACATCGCCGAGACGATGTCCAGGTACGGCAGGCTCAGGCTGGAGAAGAGCGAGCACTTTGGGCTGACGCTGACCAGTACGGACAAGGCCGTGCTGGAGGAGGTGCTCAGGGCCAGGAAGATCCAGCCGATGCTGGGCGAGCGCATCGGCGACGACACGGTGACCGTGCACCCGAGCGAGCGGGGCAACATCAAGCAGGCCCTGCTGAAGCTCGGCTGGCCGGCCGAGGACCTCGCGGGGTACGTCGACGGCGAGCACCACCCGATCACGCTGGCCGAGGACACCTGGAAGCTGCGGCCCTACCAGCGCGAGGCGGCCGACTCGTTCTGGCACGGCGGGTCGGGCGTGGTGGTGCTGCCCTGCGGCGCCGGCAAGACGATCGTGGGCGCGGCGGCGATGGCGCACGCCAAGGCCACCACGCTCATCCTGGTCACCAACACCGTCTCCGCCCACCAGTGGAAGCAGGAGCTGCTCAAGCGCACCTCGCTCACCGAGGACGAGATCGGCGAGTACACCGGCACCAAGAAGGAGATCCGCCCGGTCACCATCGCCACCTACCAGGTGATGACCACCCGGCGGCAGGGCGTCTACCGGCATCTGGAGCTCTTCGACGCCCGTGACTGGGGCCTCGTGATCTACGACGAGGTCCACCTGCTGCCCGCGCCGATCTTCCGGATGACCGCCGACCTCCAGGCCAGGCGGCGGGTAGGGCTCACCGCGACGCTGGTACGCGAGGACGGCCGCGAGGGCGACGTCTTCTCGCTCATCGGCCCCAAGCGCTACGACGCGCCGTGGAAGGAGATGGAGAACCAGGGCTGGATCGCGCCCGCCGACTGCGTCGAGGTACGGGTCACCCTGACCGACCAGGAGCGGCTCGCCTACGCGATGGCCGAGGCGGAGGAGCGCTACCGCTTCTGCGCGACGACGCCGTCCAAGACGCGGGTCACCGAGACGCTGGTCAGGCGGCACGCGGGCGAGCAGGTGCTGGTCATCGGGCAGTACATCGACCAGCTCGACGAGCTGGCCGAGCATCTCAACGCGCCCGTCATCAAGGGCGAGACGCGGATCAAGGAGCGCGAGCGGCTGTTCCAGGCCTTCCGCGACAAGGAGATCCAGGTGCTGGTGGTCTCGAAGGTCGCGAACTTCTCGATCGACCTGCCGGAGGCCTCGGTAGCGATCCAGGTGTCGGGCACCTTCGGCTCGCGTCAGGAAGAGGCGCAAAGGCTTGGCCGGGTGCTGCGTCCCAAGGCGGACGGCGGCGGTGCGCGGTTCTATTCGGTCGTCAGCAGGGACACGGTCGACCAGGATTTCGCGGCGCACCGGCAACGCTTTCTCGCCGAGCAGGGTTATGCCTATCAAATCATCGACGCGGACGACGTGCTCGCCAGCGAGTGACACTTCCACTTCGCTTCGCTGAGCGGCACGCCGCCGGTCCCCCCCAAACCTGTCCCAGGAAAAGCTTCGCCTAGGGGACAGGCATTCAGGTCCACGAAATACCGTCGGTCCTGTACAACCGCATCACCCCCTCGCCTATTGGCTCCCACGGCGCCAACTGCGACATACCCGATGATCTAACTAAATCACAAGGGTTGTCCTGGTTTTTCGCGATTTTGGTATACGTTAACGCAACGTGTTCGTCAGATCACCGACCGACTAACCCGCCGACGTAAAGCACACCCAGCGCGATTAGCCAGGAAGCCGTCGCGATCCCGACTACCATCAAAGACTTTTCCGGATATCTACGCATTATCGGTGGCAATAGGCCGCCCACCGTGCCACTCGCGGCCACGAGTGCGAACACCCCTGAGAGGGTGGACACCACGGTCAGCCGGTCCATGCACGAGTCGAACGACTCTCCGTTTCCACAGAACGCGGCCAGCCCCCACCCCGCGAAGACCGACAGCGTCCACAGCCCGCCGAGGAGCAGATTGGCCATGGCGGGAATTACCGGAGAGACCGGCACCTGGGTACGCGTCGTCACCCTGACGGCTGTACCCAAAGGTCAAGAGTCGGCAAACTCCGGACAAGCAATACATCGTACGTCCATCTGTGGACACGCGACATAGCGGCATGCCGATGGACGTGGCGTAAGCATATAGGCTTGTTGGTTCGCTGCCTTTGTCCACCGCCCCCGTCCCCCAAGGAGTCCTTCAGCATGCCCGGACACCAATTGGCCCCTGACATATCCGGAGAGGACCCCGGCACCCCGGAGAACGACCCCTCTCACCTCCCAGAAGACCCCACCGAGCACCCTTCGGACGACCCCGCTCAGGTCCTCCAGGCCGAGCGCGCCCACCTGGCCGCGTCCCGGGCCGCGCTGCGCGCGATGCGCGAGCACGCCCAGTCGCTGTCGGCCGACGCCGCGGGCGACTGGGTCTCGCAGCAGGTGCTGCAGGGCCTGCTCGACCAGCGCGTGGCCGCGCTCGCCGACCACGCGGACACCCCGCTGTTCTTCGGCCGGCTCGACAGGGCGGGCGACGACGACCTTCCCGTCACCATCCACGTCGGGCGCAGGCACGTGCACGACGACAGCAGCCGTCCCCTGGTGATCGACTGGCGTGCACCGGTGTCCCGGGCGTTCTACCAGGCCCGCCCGTCCGACCCGATGAGCGTGCGGCGGCGCCGGCGCTTCGGTTTCCACGGCGGCGAGCTGACCGCGTACGAGGACGAGCCGCTCGACCAGGGCACGGCGCCCCGAAAGGAGTCGAGGATCCTCACCGAGGAGATCGAGCGGCCCCGCACCGGCCCCATGCGCGACATCGTCGCCACGATCCAGCCCGACCAGGACGAGATCGTGCGCGCGGACCTCGGCCAGACCGTCTGCGTCCAGGGCGCCCCCGGCACCGGGAAGACCGCCGTCGGCCTGCACCGGGCCGCCTACCTCCTCTTCACCCACCGCGAGAAGCTGGCGCGGTCGGGCGTGATGATCGTCGGGCCGAACCGCGCCTTCCTGTCCTACATCTCCTCGGTCCTGCCCGCCCTCGGCGAGGTGAAGGTCGACCAGACCACCGTCGCGGGCATCGTCGGCGACCACTCGGCCCCCGAGGACACCGCCGTCGCCACCATCAAGGGCGACGCCCGCATGGCGCCGGTCCTCCACCGGGCCCTCTGGATGCACATCAGCAAGCCCGAAGAGGGTCTGCTGATCACTCGCGGCGTCAACCGCTACCGCGTGCCCGACCACGAGGTCCGCGAGATGGTCGCCTCCCTGCGCGGCACCACGCGGTACGGCCCTGGCCGCGCGGCGCTCGCCCAGCGCCTGGCCCACGCGACCCTCGTACGCATGGAGCAGCGTGGCGAGTCGCCCGACGACCGCGTGCAGGACGCGGTCGCCAGGTCCAAGCCGGTCAAGCAGCTCGTCGACCAGGTATGGCCGCGCGTGTCTCCCCAGCAGGTGCTGTTCCGGCTCCTGTCCGACGCCGACTTCCTCGCCCGCGCCGCCAAGGACGACCTGACCCCCGAGGAACGCGAGACCCTGCTCTGGACCAGGCCTCCGCGGTCGTGGAAGTCCGCCAAGTGGTCCGCCGCGGACGCCGCGCTGCTGGACGAGCTGGCCGACTGCGTCGAGCGCACCCCCATGCTCGGGCACGTGGTCGTGGACGAGGCGCAGGACCTCTCCGCCATGCAGTTGCGCGCGCTCGGACGGCGCTGCCGTACGGGCTCGGCCACCGTCCTCGGCGACCTGGCCCAGGGCACCACCCCGTGGTCGGCGAGGTCCTGGGTCGAGGTGCTCGAACATCTCGGCTTCACCGAGGGCGCGGTCACTGAGTTGACCCTGGGGTTCCGCGTCCCGCGCGAGGTGCTCGACTTCGCGGCCCGCCTGCTGCCGTCGGTGGCCCCCACGCTGGCCGCCCCGCGCTCCCTGCGCCCGGGCGCCGGCTCGCTGTCCGTACGGCCGGCGACCGACCTGGCCGGAGCCGTCACGGAGGCCGTTAACGAGGCGATCGCACACGAGGGCTCCATCGGCGTGATCGCGGCCGACGCCTCCATCGCCACGCTGGCCGCCGCCCTGGCGACGGCGGGCATCCCGCACGACGTGCTCGGGCCCGACTCCTCCCCCGAGCAGCGGGTCTCGGTCATCCCCGCGTCCCTGGCCAAGGGCCTGGAGTACGACCACGTGGTCGTCGCGGAACCGGCGGACATCGTCGACGCCGAGGCCCGCGGCCTCGCCCGCCTCTACGTCGTCCTCACCCGCGCCGTCACCTCCCTCAGAGTCCTCCACACCCGCGACCTCCCTCCACAGCTCTCCTAGCTGAGACAAACTCGTCCCGCTAGACGCTGCACGTGATCAGCCGTGCCTGCCCTTGGCCGTCCGAAAGAGCACCAACGGCAAGACCGGGCACGGCATGAAACTCAACCTTCATGGGCCCACCCGGCACCCAGTGTCGTGGGCACCCAGTGCCACCCACCCAGCCGTGGCCCCCCAAGGCGGCAAAACGTTGACATGTCCCCCCGCCAAGGGCAGGCCACGGCCGTCGATGCCGGAGAGCGGTGCGCGCCAATCAATCGGTCTCCGTGGCAACGCAAGAGGACCCGCCGTCTCTCGTCGCGCTTATCGACGAGGCCGCGCTGCTCAAGGTGATAGGTGGGGCCAGCGCTCAAGCGCTGCCGCCGGTCACGCCTTGGTACGTTGGCGTTCATGACCGGAGCAGTAGAGACGGGACTTGCCGTACGGAACGGTGTGGCCGAAGACGTCGAGGCGGTGCTGGCCTTCTGGCTCGAAGCCGCCGAAGGGACCGATCGGCATGACAGCGCGGAGAGCGTGCGCCGGCTGATCGAGCGTGATCCGGAGGCGTTGCTGGTCGCCGTGGTGGGCGGGCGGATGGTGGGCACGCTGATCGCCGGGTGGGACGGGTGGCGCTGCCATCTCTACCGGCTGGCCGTCGATCCCGCGCACCGCCGCAAGGGCATCTCCCGCATGCTGCTCGACGCCGCCGAGAGACGCTTCGTGGAGCACGGCGGGATGCGGGCCGACGCCATGGTCCTCCACGACAACACCCTCGCCCACCACGCCTGGACCGCCGCGGGTTACGTACGCCAGGAGGAGTGGGGGCGGTGGGTCAAGCCACTCGGGTCGCGGCGCTCCTGACGCCCGCGTCGCCCATCAGGGTGACGCGAGGATCAACTCGTGCAGCGAGGGTCCCACGTAGACCACTGACGGCGATGGAGTGGCACCATCTGTGGTGCCACTCCATTTTCGTTGCCTAGGATCGGGCCCATGGGAGAACAGCTCGGCCTGCGCGAACGCAAGAAGCGAGAGACCCGGCAGCGCATCGCCGATGTGGCGATGGGGCTCTTCATGACCCGTGGCTTCGACAACGTGACCGTGGCCGAGGTGGCCCGGGTGGCCGACGTCTCCGTCAACACGGTTTTCAACTACTTCAAGACCAAAGAGGACCTTTTCCTCGACCGCACGGACCTCGTCGAGGACCTGCCGAGCCAGGTCATCCGCGAACGGCGGCCCGGGGAGTCGGTCGTCGCCGCGCTGCGCCGCGACTTCCTCACCGCGCTCGACGAGCGTCACTGGCGGATCGGGCTGAACGAGGGTTCCGAGGTGTTCAACCGGCTGGTCAACGACAGCCCGTCGCTCGTCGCACGGATACGTCAGCTCGGCGAGCACCAGGAGGAACTCCTGGCCCGCACCCTCGCCGAGGAAACCGAAGCCGACCCTGACGACATCACACCCTGGGTGATCGCCGCCCAGCTCTGCGCGGTCACGCGGCGGCTGGTGGCACATGCCGTACGGCGCAAGATGGCGGATGAGAGCGTCGACAAGATCGTCCCCGACCTTCGCGTCCAGGCGGAGCGCGCATTCGACCTGCTCGAAAGGGGCATCGGCGACTTCGGCGCCCGCTGACCGTACACCCGGCCCACGGGGAAGGATTCGGCTGCCTCCCCCGCTTGTCCGGCCGTCGCGGACGCGGCTACTCGCGATCTACAGGTCGAGCTGGTACTCGAAGGTCGTGTGCGTCGGCGCGTAGCCCAGCGCGTCGTTGACGCGCCTCATGTACGGGTTGCTGTCAGCCGTGTCGGCCAGCAGGCCGCCGAGGTCGGGGTAGCGCTCGCGGGCCTGCCGGATCGCCTCCGCCTTCATCCAGCGGCCAAGGCCGTGCCCACGGTGCTCGGGCAGGACGCCGGTGCCGTAGTGCTGGCCGTCGCCCTTGCCGTCGCCGGGAACGACCAGCTCCGTGAACCCGGCGATCGAGCCGTCGGAGATGTCGATCGCGACGACCGTGTGCAACAGGTCCCCGCGCTTGTCGATGGCCTCCGCGACGGCCCGTACCCGGTCCACGTCCCAGGCCACCGTGCCGTAGTCCATGTCACCAGTCGGCATGTCGTCCATGGCGCGGCGCGAGGCGGCGAATGTCTGAGCGAGGTTGTCCGGGACCGTGCCGTCCCACGACGCCAGCCGGTAGCCGGGATGCGGTCGTTCTATGATCTCGGCGAGGGCGGTGATGTCGGCCTTCGCCAATGGCAGGCGGGTGAAGGTCAGGGTCAGGACCCGGCGAAAGCTGCGGACGAGCAGGAACCCGTCACCTGGCGAGCCGGACTCGGCCTGGGTGATGACGCAGCGCCGGCCGTAGTCCCGCGCGGCGGCCACGGCGACGTCGAGAAGCCGGGAACCCGTGCCCGCGCGCCGCTCGGCAGGGTGGACGTGGAGTTCCAGCTCGGCGAGGTGGTCCCGTCCCGGCCCGGTGAAAAGGCGCAGGAATGCCGATCCGACGGGGATTCCGTCGGCGTGCGACGCCAACCAGGCCAGGCGGTGGCTGGACGGGCTGCGGTCGGGGTCGGTCAGAGGGGTGATGCGAATCGACAAGGTGTCTCCATCATGAGGAGGTGGATAGTGTCAGAGCCCTGGTGAGGCTGCTCAACCGTCATGCGCATCTGCTGCACACCTCCTCGTCGATGGCGCCGGTCCGGGGTGACGGACGGCCCGATGAACCTACGTGCTCCACCACACGGCCGCAACACATTTCCGTACAACGCCAAAGGGCCATCCCCGGTGGATCCGGGGATGGCCCTTTAGGTGACTGGCGAGCCGGAGGCTCAGAAGTCCATGTCGCCGCCGCCGGGCATGGCGGGAGCGGCCGGGGTCTTCTCGGGCTTCTCGGCGATGACCGCCTCGGTGGTGAGGAACAGCGCCGCGATGGAAGCGGCGTTCTGCAGCGCCGAACGGGTGACCTTGGCGGGGTCGATGATGCCCGCCTCGAGCATGTTGACGTACTCGCCGGTCGCGGCGTTGAGGCCGAAGCCCACCTCGATGTTGCGCACGCGCTCGACCACGACGCCGCCCTCGAGGCCGGCGTTGATGGCGATCTGCTTCAGCGGCTCCTCGAGCGCCTTGCGGACGATCGCGGCACCGGTGGCCTCGTCGTTGAACAGCTCCAGCTTGTCGAACGCCTTGGCGCCCGCCTGCAGCAGAGCCACGCCACCGCCGGGCACGATGCCCTCCTCGACGGCCGCCTTCGCGTTGCGAACGGCGTCCTCGATGCGGTGCTTGCGCTCCTTGAGCTCGACCTCGGTCGCCGCGCCGGCCTTGATGACGGCGACGCCGCCGGCCAGCTTGGCGAGGCGCTCCTGGAGCTTCTCGCGGTCGTAGTCGGAGTCGGTGTTCTCGATCTCGGCGCGGATCTGGTTGACCCGGCCGGAGATCTGCTCGGGGTCACCGGCGCCGTCGACGATGGTGGTCTCGTCCTTGGTGATGATGACCTGGCGCGCGCGGCCGAGCAGGTCGAGCGTGGCCGTCTCCAGCTTGAGGCCCACGTCCTCGCTGATGACCTGGCCACCGGTGAGGATGGCGATGTCACCGAGCATGGCCTTGCGGCGGTCGCCGAACCCGGGGGCCTTGACGGCCACGGACTTGAACAGGCCGCGGATCTTGTTGACGACCAGGGTGGCCAGGGCCTCGCCCTCGACGTCCTCGGCGATGATCACCAGGGGCTTGCCGGCCTGCACGACCTTGTCGAGCAGCGGCAGCAGGTCCTTGTTGGCCGAGACCTTGGAGTTGACGATAAGGATGTAGGGGTCGTCGAGGACGGCCTCCATCCGCTCCGGGTCGGTCACGAAGTAACCGGAGATGTAGCCCTTGTCGAAGCGCATGCCCTCGGTGAGCTCAAGCTCCAGGCCGAAGGCGTTGCTCTCCTCGACGGTGATGACGCCTTCCTTGCCGACCTTGTCCATCGCCTCGGCGATCATCTCGCCGATCTGCGTGTCGCCGGCGGAGATGGAGGCGGTCGAAGCGATCTGCTCCTTGGTCTCCACGTCCTTCGCGAGCTTGGAGAGCTCCTCGCTGACGCGCTCGACGGCGGCCTCGATGCCCTTCTTCAGGGACATCGGGTTGGCGCCGGCGGCGACGTTGCGCAGGCCCTCGCGCACCAGCGCCTGGGCGAGCACGGTGGCGGTGGTGGTGCCGTCACCCGCGACGTCGTCGGTCTTCTTCGCGACCTCCTTGACGAGCTCGGCCCCGATCTTCTCCCACGGGTCCTCGAGCTCGATCTCCTTGGCGATCGAGACGCCGTCGTTGGTGATCGTGGGAGCGCCCCACTTCTTCTCCAGCACGACGTTGCGGCCCTTGGGACCCAAGGTCACCTTGACGGCATCGGCGAGCTGGTTCATCCCGCGCTCGAGACCGCGCCGGGCGTCCTCGTTAAACGCGATCATCTTGGCTGCCATACGGCTAGACCTCCCAGATACAGGGTGGCTTGCAGCGGATCGAGCCGACGCCCGCGACGGCATGTAGACCCGCGCCTTCACGACACCTGTCGCCGTGAGCCGCGAGGCCCCATCGCCTCGATCCAGGTTTGTCACTCTCGACAGGAGAGTGCCAACGAACTGTTTAGCACTCTACCCTGCCGAGTGCAAGCGACAACCCCTATGACCTGGGCGGCGCAAGGATTTCTCTGACCGTATGCCGAATATTGGACCTGACCTCACGTGCGGGAAAGTGCGGACATGACGGAAGGCTCGGCCCGTCTTGATGTACGACGAACCGAACCTTCCGGCTACTGACTTGAGAGAGACCAGTGGATCTTCGTCGACGACCGGACGGGGCCGGCGCCGTCACACAGTCCGCACGGACTCCGCCTGTGGACCCTTCTGGCCCTGTGTGATCTCGAACTCCACCCGCTGACCCTGCTCGAGGGACCGATAGCCCTCGGACATGATCGCTGAGTAGTGGACAAACACGTCCTTACCACCGTCTACCGCGATGAAGCCGTAGCCCTTGTCCGCGTTAAACCATTTGACGGTGCCCTGCGCCACTTTCCGACTCCTCTTGCTGGGCTCCGGACCCCGCCCACTCCTCCGCGGGACCCGTGACCTTCGGAACCGAGACGCATGCGAACTCCTCGGCCACGTCGATCGTTCTCGACCATACCTGTGGCAAGGCTTGGCGCAACAGAGTCAATCACCAAACTACTTCTTGACGTTCGCTCTAAGCAGGACGTGACTTTTTCTTGCTCGCATTGCGTTAGTTGATAATTACACTACCCGCAAGGGCCTGTCAGAACTTCTATTACGACAGTCAGGCCGTTCCGGGCCCCCCGGGCACGCGAACGCCCACGCGTCCCAGGGACGCGTGGGCGTTGAGAGTGCGTGGGGGTCAGCCTCCGGCGACCGCGGGGATCACCGAGATCTGCGCTCCCTCAGGGGTCGCGGTGTCAAGTCCGTCCACGAAACGGACGTCCTCTTCTCCGACATACACGTTGACAAAACGCCGGATCTTGCCCGTTTCATCCAGAATGCGGGCACCGATTCCGGGGAAGTCGGACTCCAGCTTCTGCAACACCTCGCGAAGCGTCGCGCCTTCACCGTTCACCTCCGCGGCACCATCGGTGTACGTACGGAGAATCGTCGGAATCCGCACAGAAACGCTCATTTATCGTGACCTTTCAGGAGTTATCGGCGATAGCCGTGCGGAATGCGTCGAGTGAGGGCCGGATGACGGCGGTGGGCCTGGCCTTGGCGGAGACCGCGTCGAGGGTCTTCAGGCCGTCCCCGGTGTTGAGCACCACCGTCTCGGCGTCCGGGTCGAGGACGCCGTTCGTGACCAGCTTGCGGAGCACTCCCACGGTGACGCCGCCGGCGGTCTCACCGAAGATGCCCTCGGTGCGGGCCAGCAGGTGGATCGCGTCCACCACCTCGGCGTCGGTGACGTCCTCGACCGCTCCGCCCGTACGGCGGGCGATGTCGAGCACGTACGGCCCGTCGGCGGGGTTGCCGATGGCGAGCGACTTGGCGATGGTGTCGGGCTTCACCGGCTGGACGAAGTCGAGCCCGGCCTTGAAGGCGGACGACACCGGCGAGCACCCCTCGGCCTGCGCCCCGAAGATCTTGTAGGGCTTGTCCTCGACGAGCCCGAGCTTGATCAGTTCCTTGAAGCCCTTGTCGATCTTCGTGAGCTGCGACCCCGAGGCCACAGGGACGATGATCTGGTCGGGGATCCGCCAGCCGAGCTGCTCGGCGATCTCGTAGGAGAGCGTCTTGGAGCCCTCCCCGTAGTACGGCCGGAGGTTCACATTGACGAAGCCCCACTTGTCGCCCAGCGGGTCGCCGATGAGCTCCGAGCAGAAGCGGTTGACCTCGTCGTAGGTGCCCTCGATGCCGACGAGGCGCCCGCCGTACACCGAGGCCATGACGATCTTGGCCTCTTCGAGGTTCGACGGGATGAACACGCAGGAGTCCAGCCCCGCGCGTGCCGCGGCGGCGCCGACGGCGCCCGCGAGATTGCCTGTGGACGAGCACGACAGGGTGTGGAAGCCGAAGTTGCGCGCCGCCTCCAGGGCGATCGCGACGACCCGGTCCTTGAAGGAGTGGGTCGGGTTCCCGGAGTCGTCCTTGACGTGCAGGCTGCGGATGCCCAGCTCGCGGGCCAGGTTGTCGGCCCTGACGAGCTTGGTCCAGCCGGGCGCGAGGTTGGGCTTGGAGATGACGTCCGCGGGCACGGGGAGAAGCGCGCGGTATCGCCAGATGTTCTGCGGTCCGGATTCGATCTGCCCCCGGGTCACCGGCGAGGTGTGGCCGGCGTCGGGGGTGTCCCAGGTGTAGGCCACTTCGAGTGGCCCGAAACACTCGATACAGGCGAAGATCGGTCCGAGGTCGTAGCGAGTGCCACATTCGCGGCAGGAGAGCGCGACGGCGGGGCCGAAGTCGAGTGTGGTCGTTGTCTCAGCTGTTGCGAGCGCCATGAAGCGAGGCCTTTCCCTCATCTTCGCCCGGACCACCTTGATCACGGGCCGGAATTGGCACCTGTCCCGGCTGATCTCACTGGTCGGATGTCGCGCCGTATCGGAGACGCGTGTGACCACAGCCGGGAGGGTTGCCGGGGCTTCGCAGGGCCGGTCCCTCCACCCCTCTGGATGAGCAATATGAAGTTGTGATCCCGCCGATGTTACAGGCAGGACAAAAGAACTGTACCTTGCCCGCCTGCGGGCCCGGTTACTCGTCTCACCGATCGAGACGACCGCGTATCAACTTCGCACGATCGAAGTGCCCGCGCGCTGGGATCAGGACGACCACTTGTACGCGTCGCCGAGCGCGGCCTGCACGTACTTGCGGGCCTGGTGGATGCGCGACTTGGCGGTGCCGAGCGGGATGCCGAGCTGCTCGGCTACCTCGTTGTAGTCGAGCTGGCAGATATCGCGCAGCACCAGCGCCTGGGCCAGGTCGGGCTTGTCGGCCTCCAGGGCCTCCATGGCGTCGAGCAGGTCGAGCCGCGAGCCCGCGATGACGCTCACCCTGTGCGGGTCGGCGCGCATGTCGGGAAGCTCCTCGGAGGTCTGCTCGGCGCCCCGGCGCTTCAGCGTGCGGTAGGTCGTGCGCGCGCAGTTGGCGGTGACGATATGCAACCAGGTGGAAAAACGTGCCCGCCCTTCGAACCTTCCGATGTTGCGGGCGACGGCCAGCAACGTATCCTGGCAAGCCTCCTCCGCGTCCTGGTGGTAGGGCAGGAGCCTCGCGCAGTGGCGGAGCACGTCGGGCTCGATGCGGCGGAGGAGCTCTCCTAGGGAGCGGTGGTCACCTTGGGCGGCGGCGCGGGCCAGCTCTTCGGTCGTCTCGTCAAGCGCCATGCGGGGGCTCCCCTCGACCGTCTGCACTTTGCCTGGACCGGACCATCAGCCCATCTTATTGGGGGCGTTAAATTTTATTAATCTGCGGCCAGGTGCGCATCACAGCGGAGAAGTACGGCGAGGGACGACCGCCGCATGGCGGACGAGGAGTGGTGATGGGCGGATGAACACTGTTCTGCTGGCTTCCAACAGGGGCCCGGTGTCGTTCACACTTGCCGATGACGGTGCGCTGACCATGCGCCGCGGCGGAGGCGGCATGGTCTCCGGCCTCTCGGAGGTCGCCAAGGACACCGACGTGCTGTGGGTGTGCGCCGCGCTCTCCGACGGCGACCGCAGCGCCGTACGGCTCGCGCCGAGCGGGCGCCTCGACCAGGCCGGCTACGACACCGGGCCCGTGCGCATGCTCGACATCCCGCCCGCGACGTTCCACCGCGCGTACAACGCCGTGGCGAACTCCACGCTGTGGTTCGTCAACCACCTGCTCTACGACATCCCGAACTCCCCGCAGTTCGACATGCGGTTCCGCAGGGAGTGGGAGTCCTACCAGGACTACAACGCCGCGTTCGCCCTCGCCCTGGCCGAGGAGGCCGCGCACGGCGCCCGCGTGATGATCCAGGACTACCACCTGACCCTCGCCCCCGCGATGCTCCGGGTCGAACGGCCCGACCTGCGCATCGCCCACTTCTCCCACACCCCGTGGGCTCCCCCTGAGTACTTCTCGCTGCTGCCGGACGACATCTCCGCCGAGCTGCTGTCCGGCATCCTCGGCGCCGACCACGCCGGCTTCCTGGCCACACGCTGGGCCTCGGCGTTCATGGACTGCTGCGAGACCCTGCTCGGCGCCCAGGTCGACCGCGTCGAGCGCACCGTCGCCTACGAGGGCAGGACCACCCACATCGGCGTGCACGCCCTCGGCGTCGACGGCGACGCGCTCTGGGCCCGCGCGCTGGAGCCCGACGTCGAGTCGCACATGACCGCCCTCCGCGAGCGGGTGGGCGACCGCAAGCTCATCGTGCGCATCGACAGGACCGAGCTGTCGAAGAACATCGTCCGCGGCCTGTCGGCCTACAAGCAGTTCCTGACCGACCATCCCGAGTGGCACGGCAAGGTCGTGCACCTGGCCTTCGCCTACCCGTCGCGGCACGACCTGCCCGAGTACCGCGAGTACACCGCGGCCGTGCAGCGCTGCGCCAAGGAGATCGAGGACCTCTTCGGCGGCGAGGACTGGGACCCCCTGATCCTCAACGTGGACGACGACTACGCCCGCTCTCTCGCCGCCTACCGCATGGCCGACGTGCTCCTGGTGAACCCCATCCGCGACGGCATGAACCTCGTCGCCAAGGAGGGCCCGATCCTCGCGCCGCACTGCGCGCTGGTGCTGTCCAGGGAGGCGGGCGCCGCGGCCGAGCTCGGCGGCGACGCTCTCCTGGTCAACCCGTACGACGTCTCCGGCACGGCGAACGCCCTGCACGAAGCGCTGGTCCTTCCCGAGGAGGAGCGCGCGAAGCGCGGCACCCGGCTGCGCGCCGCCGCGACGGCGCTCCCTCCGAGCCGCTGGTTCGCCGACCAGCTCGCCGCCCTCGACCACTGAACCGCCCCCGGCCGAAGCCCGGTCCTGGAACCCACCCCCGGCCTCAGGACGCTACCGGTGACCCCCTGGAACAGCGGCTTTGCTGATGCCGGATTCCTTGCCCTCTGGGCACGTTCCCCGTGATTCGCCCGGTGGTACCTTCATGACGTTTCGAGTGTTCCGAGGCACGGGGGATCAGTGAGCTCGACCACGTCCGCACGACCGCGCGCCCGGCTCACCAGAGATCGCGCCACCTGGCTCATCTACCTCCAGCTCGCGACCTTCAGCACCTACCTGTACGGGCTGTCCGCCGCGCTCCCGCTGCTCCGCATCGACCAGGAGGTCTCCCAGGCCGTCGCGGGGCTGCACGGCACCTCCATGGCCGTCGGGGGCATCATCAGCGGCGTCGGCATGCCGCGCCTGGTCGCACGGGTGGGCAGGCGCGGGGCGACCTGGCTCGGCCTGCTGCTGATGGCCTGCGGCGTCGTGCTGGTCACGCTGACCACGGCACTGCCGGTCACCCTGCTCGGGTTCGGCCTGGCGAGCGGCGGCGGCTCCATCACGCTCTACCTGGGCATGTCCGTGCTGAGCGACCACCACAGGGCGGCCGGCCCCGCGGCCATCAACGAGGCGAACGCGGTGGGCGTCACCGTCGGCATCGGCGTGTCCTTCCTCATCAGCGTGCTCGCCGACACCGCGCTCGGCTGGCGGGCAGGCATCCTGATCACCCCGGTGGCGGCCCTGCTCCTGTTCGCGGTCATGGGCAGGGTGTGGGTGCCGGCCGCCCCGCCGGCCGACGACCACCAGGAGCAAGGCGCCGCCCTCGCGGCGGGCGCCCCGTTCGGCTGGCGCTTCCACGCCGCCTGCGGGGTGCTGTTCTGCCTGGTGGCCATGGAGTTCCTCTTCAACGTCTGGGCCGCCAGGCTGCTCGCGGACCAGACGGGCATGACCGCGGCGGCCGCGGCCACCGGGCTCACCGCGTTCACCGCCGGCCTCGCCGTGGGCAGGTTCGCGGCCGGACGTCTGGCCCTGCGGCTGGACCCGACCCGCATGCTGGCCGGCGCCCTCGTGGTGACCCTGAGCGGCTGGTCGGTCTTCTGGTTCAGCGGCCAGCCGGTGATCTCGTACGCGGGCCTGGTCCTGAGCGGGCTCGGCGTCGCGGTGCAGTTCCCGCTCAGCCTCGCCAGGGTCATCGCCATGTCCGGCGGGCGGGCGGCCGAGGGCAGCGCGGCGGCCTCCATCTGGGCCGGGGTGGCCGTCGGCATCGGGCCGTTCACGCTCGGCGCCCTCGCCGACGGCTTCGGCACCCGCACGGCGTTCCTGATGGTGCCGCTGCTGATAGTCCTGGCCGTCGCCGGCATCGCGCTCAGCTCCCGGCCGCCCGCGACGATCCCCGCCTGAGCGGCTCGGTCAGCCGTCGCGCGGGCTCCTCTCGTCCACCGCGTCGGCCAGCGCCGACAGCAGCGCGGCGACCCCGGCCGGGCCGTCGACGACCAGGTCCGCGCGCTCGGCGAGCGCGGTGACCTCCGTCGAGGCGCTGCACACCGTCACGCCCGGCAGCCCGGACAGCCGTACGGCCTCGAACGCGGCGAGGTCGCCGAGGTCGTCCCCGGCGAAGAGCACGGACCGCGCGAACCGCTCGGCCAGGAACCCTCCGAGCGCGTGCCCCTTGTCCATGCCGGCGGGACGCAGCTCCAGCACCAGCCGCCCCGGTTCGACCAGCATGCCGCTCTCCCCGGCCAGCTTCGCCAGCGGCTCGCGCAGTGCCAGGAGAGTGCCCTCCGGGTCAGGGGCCCTGCGGGTGTGGACGGCGACCGCCCTGCCCTTGTCCTCGATCGTCACCCCCGGTTCCGCCCCGTCGGTGACGGTGACGCCGAGGGAGGCCAGCAGACCGGGCAACCCGGCACGCACGCGCTCGACCCCCGGTGGCGGCGGCGGGGACGTCACCTGCCCGTCCTCCCAGCGTTCGAGCCCGTACTGGCCGAGCACCACCAGGCCCGGCACGTCCGCGAGGCCGGGCCCGCCGGGCACCTCGCCGTACGCGATGGCCGTGGCGGCCGGGCGTCCGGTGACGATCACCACGCCGCCCACCAGGCCGCCGAGGCGTACGAGCGCGGCGGCGGCGTGCGGGTCCACACGGGCGTCGGCGGGGTCCGGGACGATAGGGGCCAGCGTGCCGTCGAAGTCGAGACCGACGACCGCCCCGGCGGGATCGGCCTTGATGGCCGCCAGACCGGCGATATCCGGCAATACATCATGAGTCACGCGTGGAGCAGTACCCCAGGGATCACGGGCGCATGCCCAGACGGCGCGCCGCGCGCTCGCGCTGGCGGGAGGCGCGCAGCCGCCGCAGCCGCTTCACCGTCATCGGATCGTGGGCCATCGCCTCGGGGCGGTCGACCAACTGGCCGAGCAGCTGGTAGTAACGCGTCGAGGAGATGCCGAAGGTCTCGCGGATGGCCTGCTCCTTGGCGCCCGCGTGGCGCCACCACTGGCGCTCGAAGGCCAGCAGCTCGCGCTCGCGCTCGGTGAGCTCTCCGGGAGTGCGGGGGGCGGATGGTTCCTCGGGATCGCTGTCACCGTGCTCGGGTGCGGTGTCCATGCTGTCCTCCTCGGTCGGGCACGCGGGAGACGTGGCGGCGAGCCGGGCAGGGGAGAGCGGGAGACGAGCGAACGAGCGCCCGGGCGAGCGCGACCCTGAGCCACGACGCGCGCATGCGGCCCGTGGCAATGGTAGTCGGGAATTCGCGGCTGTTCATGACAGTTCGGGAGACGTACAGTCACCAGGTGTGACCTCAGTCATCACGCTTCTCACCGACTACGGTTTGGAAGACGGGTTCGTGGCGTCGTGCCACGGGGTGATCATCGGTATCACCCCGGAGGCGCGGATCATCGACGTCTGTCATCTGGTTCCGGCCGGGGACATCCGACGTGGTGCCGCGATCCTCGCCCAGACCTTGCCATACCTTCCGGCCGGCGTGCACATCGCCGCCGTCGACCCTGCCGCCGCGAGCGCCCGGCGCTCCATCGCCGTGGAGGCGGGCGGAAGGGTGTTCATCGGGCCGGACAACGGCCTGCTCTCGTGGGCCTTACTGGCCTCGGGCGGGGCCCGGGTCGCGTACGAGATAACCAACGAGGAGCTGTTCCTCACCCCGGTGTCGCCGACGTTCCACGGGCGTGACGTCTACGCGCCGGTCGCGGCGCATCTGTGCGCCGGGCGAAAGCCCGCAGACCTCGGCCCCGAGATCGGCCTCGACCGGCTGCTGTCGCTTCCCGCGCCCACCGCGCGGCTGGGAGAAGGCGCGGCCGAGGGCGAGGTGCTGTCGCTCGACCGCTACGGGAACGTGCAACTCTCCGTGACCGCCGACGACCTCGTGACCCTGGGCGTCCGCGTCGGGGACAGCCTCGCGGTTTCCATGGGCAGGCGCCAGATCACGGTGCCGTTCCGGGACACCTACGCCGCCGTGCCGCCGGGGAACCTCGTCGCGTTCACCGACTCGGCCGGGCTGGTGGCTCTCGCGGTCAACTCCGGCGACGCCGCCCAGCGTCTCGGCCTGCCCCCGGGCGCCCACGTACGGCTGGCGAGGGCGGGCGACGGGTGATCCCGTAGGGAGGCCATGGGTGCACCCATACGGGCGTGCGACGGGGTGACCCCGTAAGCGCGTACAGGCGTGACCCCCGTCAGCCCGTACGGGCGGGCTCGTATTTGAGCAAGCGCTTGTGTCATATTGGGGCGCATGGCTGTGCTCGCGATCGACGGCTGGTTCACCATCGAGGACGGTGTCACCCACCTGCTCGGCACCCGCTGTGCGGACTGTGGCACCGTGTCCTTCCCTCCCCGGGCCGGGTTCTGCCGCAACCCGCGCTGCGACGGCAGCTCGCCCGCCCCGGTGCGGCTGTCGCGAAGGGGCACGGTCTGGTCGTACACCAACGCGTGCTACCCGCCGCCCCCGCCCTACGCGGCGGCGGAGCCGTACACGCCGGTGACGCTCGCGGCCGTGGAGCTCGCGGCCGAGGGCATCGTGGTGCTCGGCCAGGTCACCCCGGACCTCACCGTGGAAGATCTGCGCGTCGGCATGGAGCTGGAGCTGACCAGCGGGCCGCTCGCCGACGGCCCGCTCGTGTGGATGTGGGGGCTCCCCGCCGCCGAGGCGGTCGCACCATGACACTGGTCGCCGGCGCCGGGATGCACCCCTGGGGCAAGTGGGGAAGGCCCTTCGTCGAGTACGGCGTCGCCGCCGCCCGCGCGGCGCTGGCGGACGCCGGCCTGCACTGGACCGACGTGCGGTTCCTGGTCGGCGCGGACACCATCAGGAACGGCTACCCCGGCTTCGTCGCGGGGTCGGCGTTCGCCCAGGCGCTCGGCTGGACGGGCGCGCGCGTCGCCTCCTGCTACGCCGCCTGCGCCTCGGGCGCCCACGCGCTGGAGATCGCGCGCACGCGCATCCTCGCCGGCCTGTGCGACGTCGCCCTGGTGGTCGGGGCGGACTCGACCCCGAAGGGGTTCTTCAAGCCCGTAGGAGGCGATCGCCCCGACGATCCGGACTGGCTCAGGTTCCGCCTGCTCGGGGCCACCAACCCCGCCTACTTCGCCCTGTACGCGCGCCGCCGTATGGCTCTCTACGGTTCCACAGCGGAGGACTTCGCGGCGGTGAAGGTGAAGAACGCCAGGGCCGGGGCGCTGAACCCCAACGCGCGCTACCGCGAGGCCGTGTCGGCGGAGCAGGTGCTGGCCTCGCCGATGGTCGCCGACCCGCTGCGCCTCATGGACATCTGCGCGACCTCCGACGGCGGCGCCGCCCTGGTGCTCGTCTCGGACTCCTTCGCCCGCCGTCGCGGGATCTCGGGCGTGCGCGTCGCGGCCGTCTCCACCGTGACACCGAGCTTCCCGAACACCGTGCTGGAGATGCCGGACTTCGCCACCGACTCGTCGGCCGCGGTGGCGCCGCCGGACCTGGCGTTCCGGCCGTCCATCGCCGCGGCGGCCTACGAGGAGGCGGGAGTGGGGCCGGGCGACCTCTCGCTCGCCGAGGTGTACGACCTTTCCACAGCGCTGGAACTCGACTGGTACGAGGACATCGGGCTCTGCGCGCGAGGCGAGGCGTCCGGGCTCCTACGCTCGGGGGAGACCGCGCTGGGCGGCAAGGTGCCGGTCAACCCCTCAGGCGGCCTGGCGTCGTTCGGCGAGGCCATCCCGGCGCAGGCGATCGCGCAGGTGTGCGAGCTGACCTGGCAGTTGCGCGGCAGGGCGGGTGCGCGCCAGGTGGAGGGCGCGCGGGTCGGCCTGGCCGTGAACCAAGGCCTTTTCGGTCACGGCTCCGCAATCGTCGCCATCAGCTGACCATTCACCACTTTTATCTACGTTATTCCCCTGGGTATCTCATAACGGTCACAGAGAGTCACCCGGCGCGGGACATAACGGAATTCAGGGGGTCTCGGTCCCCACGGCTCCGCGGCGGGCTTTCCACGGGGGGAACACCATGATTCGCCGTCTTCTGATCACGTCGGCCTGCGCCGCCATCGCCATCGTGGCTCCGGCCACCGCCGCTTCCGCGGCGGGATCCGTGCTGACCGGTGGCATCTGGGCGGAGGACGACGACACCGGCACCGGACTGGGGCTCGGCACCGGCCTCGGGCTGGGCAACGGCACCGGGACCGATGGTGACGCCGGCGGTGACGTGACCGCCGTCACCTCCGGGGATGTCAGCGTCGCGAGGGTGTCGGGAGACCTCGGTACCGGCCTGTCGGTGTGACGCGGGGTGTCCTGCGAGAGGGTCCTCCACGGGCGGCGGCCCGTGGAGGACCCGGCGCCTCAGGCGTCGGCGACCGCGTGGATGACGTCGTGCTCCTCCGCGAAGTGGCAGGCGCTCAGGTGCCCGCCCGCGCGGATCTCCAGCAGCGGCTCCTGCTCGGCGCAGATGTCCTGCGCCTTCCAGCACCGCGTGCGGAACCGGCAGCCCGACGGCGGATCGGCCGGCGAGGGCGGGTCACCCTGCAGGATGATCCGCTCGCGGCTCTCGCGCCCCTCGGGGTCAGGCACGGGCACGGCCGACAGCAGCGCCTGGGTGTACGGGTGCGCCGGCCGCTCGTAGATCGCGACGTCCTTGCCCAGCTCCACGATCTTGCCCAGGTACATCACCGCGACACGGTCGGAGATGTGCCGGACGACCGACAGGTCGTGGGCGATGAAGATGTAGGCCAGGTTGAACTCGTTCTGCAGCCGCTCCAGCAGGTTCATCACCTGGGCCTGGATCGACACGTCGAGCGCGGAGACCGGCTCGTCGCAGATGATGACCTCGGGCTGGAGCGCGAGCCCTCGGGCGATGCCGATGCGCTGCCGCTGGCCGCCCGAGAACTGGTGCGGGTAGCGGTTGATGTGCTCGGGGTTGAGGCCGACCACCTCCAGCAGATCCTGCACCTTCCTGCGGCGGTCGCCCTTGGGCGCCACGTCGGAGTGGATCTCGAACGGCTCGCCGACGATGTCGCCGACCGTCATGCGGGGGTTCAGCGAGGTGTACGGGTCCTGCATGACCATCTGGATGTTGCGGCGCATGCGCTTGAGCTCGCCGCCGTGCGCCTTGGCCATGTCGACGCCGTTGATCTTCACCTCGCCCGAGGTGGGCCGCTCAAGCGCCATTAGCAGCTTGGCCAGCGTGGACTTGCCACACCCCGACTCGCCCACGACGCCGAGCGTCTCGCCGCGGTGCAGGTCGAAGGAGACCCCGTCCACGGCCTTGATCGCGCCGATCTGGCGCTTGAGGATGATGCCCTGGCTCAGCGGAAAGTGCTTGACCAGGTCACGGACCTCAAGGATCCGTTCAGCCGACGGTGCCATCGAGGACCTCCCGGTAGTAGTGGCAGGCGCTCCCGCGCGTACCGCTGATCTCGTACAGCGGCGGCACGTCGGTCACGCAGTTGGGCCGGACGTACGGGCAGCGGGGGTGGAAGGCACAGCCCGAAGGCATGTTGAGCAGGTTGGGCGGTAGCCCCTTGATGGCGTAGAGCTCCTGGCCCTTCTGGTCCACCCTGGGGATCGAGTCCAGCAGGCCCTTGGAGTACGGGTGCGCCGGGTTCTTGTAGAGGTCGTGGACCGGGGCGTTCTCCACGATGCGCCCGCCGTACATGACCGCGATCTTGTCCGCGACGTCGGCCACCACGCCGAGGTCGTGGGTGATCAGGATCAGCCCCATGTTGCTCTCTCGCTGCAACTCGGCGAGCAGCTCCATGATCTGGGCCTGGACGGTCACGTCGAGCGCGGTGGTCGGCTCGTCCGCGATCAGGACCTCGGGGTCCAGCGCGATCGACATCGCGATCATGATGCGCTGGCGCATGCCGCCGGAGAACTGGTGGGGGTAGTCGTTCACGCGCTGCCTGGCGGCGGGGATGCGCACCCGGTCCATGAGCTCGACGGCCTTCTTCATGCCGTCTCGCTTGGACATGCCGCGGTGCACGCGGAACATCTCGCTGATCTGCCAGCCCACGGTGAACACCGGGTTCAGCGCCGAGAGCGCGTCCTGGAAGATCATCGCGATGCGCTGCCCGCGGATCTGGCCGCGGGCCTGGTCCGACAGCTTGAGCATGTCCGTGCCCCGGAAGCGGATCTCCCCATTGGGGATCCGGGCCGGCGGCATGTCGAGGATGCCCATGATGGCCTGCGCGGTCACCGACTTGCCCGAACCGGACTCGCCGAGGACCGCGAGGGACTCGCCGGCGTTGACCGTGTAGCTCACGCCGTTCACGGCCCTGACCAGGCCCTGCCGGGTGACGAACTCCACGTGCAGGTTGTCCACCGCGAGCAGGGGTTCGTGTCCCACTTCGTCCGACAGCGGGTGCGTGTCGACTGACGGGTTCTTCACGTTCGGTGCCCTCTCCTACCGCAGCTTCGGGTCAAGCGCGTCGCGAACCGCGTCACCCAGCATGACGACGCTGAGGATGATGAGGCTCAGGAACAGCGCGGGGAACAGCAGCGGCAGCGGCGCCTCCAGGAAGCGGTTGCGCGCGTCCGCGATCATCAGGCCCCAGGAGATCTGAGGGGACTGAATGCCCACGCCGAGGAAGGACAGGGCCGCCTCCGCGGCGATGAACGCCCCCAGGTTGATCGTGGAGACCACGATCACCGGCGCGATCGCGTTGGGCAGGATGTGCCGCATCATGATCCGTCCGGGACCGGCGCCGAGCGCGCGCGCCGCCACGACGTAGTCCTGGTGCTTGGCCGTGATGACCGACGCCCGCATGATGCGCAGGATCATCGGCCAGGCCAGCAGGGCGAGGGCGAGCACGACACTGGAGATACCCGCGTTGTCGCGTCCGATCACGGCCAGGATCAGCAGGGCGCCCAGGATGGAGGGGATCGCGAAGAAGATCTCGGCGACACGCGAGAGGATCACGTCGACCCAGCGGCCGTAGAAGCCCGCCAGCAGGCCGAGCGCGCCGCCGACCAGACCGGTCACCGCCGCGCTGACGATGCCGACGATGATCGAGACCCTGGCGCCGTGGATCACGCGGGAGTACACGTCACAGCCGAGGTTGTCCGTGCCGAACCAGTGCTCGCTGCTGATGCCCTTGCGGGCCTGCGCGAGGGAGCAGGTCGCCGGGTCCACGCCCACGGTGTCGAACAGGCCGGGGAACGCGGAGATGGCCATGAACAGCGCGATCATGACGGCGCCGATGATGAACACCGGGTTGCGCCGCAGGTCGTACCACGCGTCCGACCACAGGCTCGCGGGTCTCTTGCCCTTCGACGGCTTGACGGGCTGCGCCGGTTCGGTCGCCGGGAGAGTGTCGTTACTCATAGCGGATCCTGGGGTCGAGTACGGCGTACAGCAGGTCGACGATGAGGTTAGCCACGATGTAGATCAGGACCAGGACCGTGACGATGCCCACCACGACGGGGTTCTCCCGCAGGTAGACCGACTGGAACAGCTGCTGGCCGATGCCGGGCAGGTTGAAGATGGTCTCGGTGATCACCGCACCGCCCATCAGCGTGCCGAGGTCCGCGCCCAGGTAGGTCACCAGGGGGATCAGCGAGTTCCTCAACGCGTGCCGTCCCAGCACCCGTCGCCGCGGCATTCCCTTCGCGACGGCCGTGCGGATGTAGTCGGCGCGCAGCGTCTCCATGAGGCTCGTGCGCGTGAGCCGCGTGAGGTAGGCGATGGAGACCATGGCGAGGACGAAGCCCGGCAGCAGGTAGCTGCGGATGCCGTCCTGCACGCCGGCGACGGGGAAGAAGTCGATGCCAGTGGCGAGCTTCAGCTTGACGCCGAGCAGCAACTGGAGGACGAAGCCGCTGACCAGGGTGGGGATCGACACCATCAGCAGCGTGATGGCGAGGATGCCCTTGTCCTCCCACTTGCCGCGGCGCAGCGCCGCCCACAGGCCGAGGCCGACACCGATGACCGCCTCGAAGATGAGGGCGGTGATGGCCAGCTTGAAGGTGACCTGGAACTTGCCCTCGAAGATGGTGGATACGGGGAGCCCGCGGAAGGTGGTCCCGAAGTTGCCGGTCACGATGTCGCGGAGGTAGTAGCCGTACCGCACGAGGAGCGGCTCGTTGAGGTGGAACTGTTCTCTCATCGCCGCCGCGAAGACCGGGTCGACGCGTTTCTCGCCCGCCAGCGCCTGCAGGGGGTCACCCGGCAGCGCGTAGACGATGGCGAAGATGAGGAATGTGGTGCCCAGCAGCACAGGGATCGCCTGGAGCAGGCGCCTGATGACGTAGCGGCCCATTCAGTCTCCCGATCATTACAAAGGGCAGCCCGCCGCAACCAACTGGGCTGCCCTCGTGGGGTGGTCGCCCACTCCGGGTGGTTCAGGGTACCGAACCACCCGGAGTGGTTGACGTCAGGCCTTCTCTACGTTGAACAGGTCGATCCGCTCGAACGGGTCAATCTTGACGTTCTTCACGTGCTGCGAGTAAGCGCCGTTCGTCTGGTAGAAGTACACCGGGATGTACGGCAGTTCCTTGATGAGAAGGTCGTCCGCCTGCTGGTAGAACTTCACGCCCTCGTCCAGCGACTTGGCCGCGTCGCCCTGGGTCAGCAGGTCGTCGAACTCCTTGCTCTTGTAGCCCGAGTAGTTCGAGCTGCCGCCGGATCCGAAGATCGGACGCAGGTAGTTCTCCGGGGACGGGTAGTCCATGATCCACGCCATGCGGAAGGTGCCCTTCCACTTCTTGGCGCCCAGGTCGTCGAGGATGGTGGCGAACTTCTCCACCGGCTTCGGCGTCACCTCGGCACCAAGGTTGGTGCGGAGGTTGTTGGCGATGGCCTCGATCCACTCCTTGTGGCCGCCGTCACCGTTGTAGCCGATCTCGATGGTGCCCATCTTCGGGCCACCGGCCTGCTCGAACAGGGCCTTGGCCTTGGCGGGGTCGTAGGTGCACGCCTCGCCGCAGGCGCCCTGGCGGTAGCCGGAGACGACCGGGCTGATGAAGTCGTCGGCCGGGACGCGGGTGCCGGAGAAGACGGTCTCGGTGATCGTCTTGCGGTCGATCGCCATGGAGATCGCCTTGCGGACGTCCGCGTTCTGGGCGTAGTCGGCACCGGTCTTGATCGGGAAGCCGATGTAGCCGATACCGGAGGACGGCTGCTCGATGTAGCGGTCGCCGAACTCGCTCTTGGCCGTGGAGATGGCCTCGGCGGGCAGCTGGTCCATGATGTCCAGGTTGCCGGCGCGCAGGTCGTTGAAGGCCGTGTTGAGGTCGGTGTAGATCTTGAAGTCGACCGCCTCGATCTTGGCCTTGCCCTCCTTGAAGTCCTCGTTGCGGACCGTGGAGATGGTCTGGTCCGTGCCGCGCTTCCACGGCTTGGAGACCTTGAAGGGACCGTTGCCGATCGGGTTGCCGCCGAAGTCGGCCTTCAGCTTGTCGCCCTCGAAGGCGGCCTTGGGCAGCGGGTAGAACGCCGTGTAGCCCAGCATCGTCGGGAAGCCGGAGAACGGGTTCTTCAGCTCGACGGTGAAGGTCTTGTCGTCGACGACCTTCAGGCCACTCAGCGTGGTCGCGGTCGGCGTCTTGCCCTCGCCCGGGTTCAGCTCGTCGTAGCCGACGATGCTGCCGAAGAAGTAGTTGCCCTCCTGGGCGTTGGCGCCGTTGGCGGTGAAGTTCCAGGAGTCGACGAAGTTCTGGGCGACAACGGGCTCACCGTTGTGCCACTTGTACCCATCCTTGAGCTTGATCGTCCACGTCGTGGAGTCGGGCGACTCAATGGACTCGGCCACGCGGTTGAAGGGTTTCTTGTCCGCGTCGTAGTCAACGAGACCGACGAACAGCGCGTTCAGCACTTCAGCGCCGCTGGTCTCAGTGGTGTTGCCCGGAATCAGGTCGTGCTGGGGTTCAGCGATCTCGACCCTGACCGCCCCGGCGTTTCCGGCGGCGCTGGAGCTGGAGCCGGACGTGTCGCCGCTGCCGCCGCACGCCGCAACCGCAAGCGCGAGCAGCGCGGTCCCGGCGACGATCTGTGCGCCCTTGGTCACACGCATCGTGGATTAATCCTCCCTCTAAGGTGGGCGTTGGCACTGAACTGCGCATGTCGGGTGCGCCCTCCAAGGGATCTATCCCTGGACTTCGCGGACACGGTCAAATCAGTTGACGCCCTGCCAGTCGACCGTGAGCATCCCTCACTACTTCTCACCAGCGAGTCTCTGGCGCATTGCAGTTCGGTCACACGTGTCCCTCTTGGACGTCACACGCATACCAACTACGCTGTCAATAATGCCTTGATCAGGCACAAAGACGTCACTAAGGTACACATGACCTGGCAGTGGTCGCATCCTGGGACAGGCCGGGCATGCGCTTTCAACTCCCGGCCGACCTGCGACGACGCCGTGAGATAGCCTTGACCAGGGCCTGTGCTCTCATGAACCACAGTGGTCAAGTGGCACCGCAGGCATCTCATTCACCCGTATCCAATAGAGTCCATGCCATGAGTCAGCCGGAATCCGCTGTCGCGGACTCCCGGGCGGGCGACCGGGCGAGCGGCTCCTCCCCAAGTGGGAAGGAATCGCTGTCCGCGCTCGCCGAGCGCCACGGGTTGCGACGCGCCATCGCGCGTCCCAGTCTGCCCGTCTACCTGCGTCAATTGTGGGACAGACGGCACTTCGTCTTCACGTACGCCACGTCGCGTAACGTCTCGAAGTACTCCGACTCGGCACTCGGCCAGCTGTGGCAGGTGCTGACGCCGCTCCTGAACGCCGGGGTCTACTTCCTCATGTTCGGCGTGATCATGGGGCAGAAGGCGGACATCACTAACTACACCGCCTTCCTGATCACAGGCGTCTTCGTGTACTCGTACACGCAGCGGTCGGTCACCGGCGGCGCCAAGTCGATCTCCGGGAACCTCTCGCTGATCCGGGCGCTCCACTTCCCGAGGGCCGCGCTCCCTCTGGCGTACACCATCCAGGAGTTCCAGCAGCTGGCCATCTCGATGGGCGTGCTGGCCGTCATCGTGCTCGTCACGGGCGAGTCGCTGACCTGGCTGTGGCTGCTGGTCCCGTTCGCGCTGCTGCTCCAGACGATCTTCAACGTCGGGGTGAGCCTGCTCCTGGCGCGTGTCGGGGCGTTCGTCCGCGACATGAACCAACTGCTCCCGTTCATCCTGCGCACCTGGCTCTACACCTCGGGCGTCTTCTACAGCATCCCGGCCCGTATGAAGGGCGCCCCCGAATGGGCGCGCTTCCTGCTGGAGTTCAACCCTCCTTCGGTCTT
Organism: Sphaerisporangium viridialbum; assembly: GCF_049674955.1. GTDB lineage: Bacteria > Actinomycetota > Actinomycetes > Streptosporangiales > Streptosporangiaceae > Sphaerisporangium > Sphaerisporangium viridialbum. Next base: position 9,537,640 of record NZ_CP187232.1, read on the forward strand.
CATCGATCTGATGCGCCACCTGATCCTCAGCACCTATCCCGAGGACCTCGCCAAGCATCATTTCCCCCACAGCAGCCTCCCCCAACTGTGGCTATACGCTGGCTTCTGGGCCGCGGTCGCGTTGATCGGCGGCTTCTGGTACTTCTGGCGGGCCGAGGAGAGGTATGGCCGTGGCTGAGCTGACCAAGGAGCTGTCACAGATGGCCCACCCGAACGAGGAGGCGGCGTCCCAGCCCGCAGCGGCACCGGTGGACGCGCCAGAGCCCGGCGCGCCGACGGTCATCGTCGACGGCCTCCACATCGTCTACCGCGTGTACGGCGCCGCCAGCGCGGCCGAGAAGGGCAACGCCGCGAACGCCCTCATGCGCATCATCCGGCGCCAGGGGCGGCCGCAGATGAAGGAGGTCCACGCCGTCAAGGGCGTCTCCTTCGTCGCCCGCCACGGCGACGCCATCGGCATCATCGGGCGCAACGGCTCCGGCAAGTCCACGCTGCTGCGGGCCATCGCCGGCCTGCTGCCGCCGCACAAGGGCTCGGTCTACACCGACGGCCAGCCCTCGCTGCTCGGCGTCAACGCCGCGCTGATGAAGGAGCTGACGGGCGAGCGCAACATCGTGCTCGGCTGCTACGCCATGGGCATGACCCCCGCCCAGGTCAGGGAGCGCTACGACGAGATCGTCGAGTTCTCCGGCATCGGCGAGTTCGTGCAGTTCCCGATGTCGACCTACTCCTCCGGCATGGGCGCCCGGCTCCGCTTCGCCATCGCCTCCGCCAAGGTCCACAACGTGCTCCTCATCGACGAGGCGCTCGCCACCGGCGACCGCGACTTCAAGCGCAAGAGCCAGGAGCGCATCCACCAGATGCGCGAGCAGGCCGGCACGGTGTTCCTGGTCGCCCACAACCTTGACGTCATCGAGGAGACCTGCAACCGCGTCATCTGGCTGCACAAGGGGCAGATCAAGATGGACGGCGACCCGGCGACGGTGCTCGCCGCCTACAACGCCTGATCGTCAGCCCGGGGATCAACGACGCTCTCCCGGGCCGCTGATCGTCTGACCCGCACGGCACGGGGCAAGATGGGGACGACCGAAATCGTCCTTCCATCGGAGGTCCATCGTGGCCAAGCAACCGCCGATTCCCTATGACTTCCTTCCCGAGGTCCCCTCGCTGACCGTCGAGAGCGACGACGTGAGCGACGGGCAGCGCATGTCGGACGACCACGTCTTCGACGACTGGGGCATGCAGGGGCGCAACCTGTCGCCTCACCTGCGCTGGTCCGGCGCGCCCGAGGGCACCAGGAGCTACGCCGTGACGTGCTTCGACCCCGACGCGCCGACCGGCAGCGGCTTCTGGCACTGGGTCCTGTTCGACATCCCCGCCGACGTGACCGAGCTCCCGACCGGCGCCGGCTCCGGCGACATGAAGGGGCTGCCCGAGGGCGCCGTCCACGGCCGCACCGACTACGGCACCCGCGCGTACGGGGGCGCCGCGCCGCCTCCCGGCACCCCGCACCGCTACCTGTTCGCCGTGCACGCGCTCGGGGTGGAGAAGCTCGGCCTCGAAGGCGACACGCCCTCGGCCGTCGTCGGCTTCAACATCACCGGCAACACCCTTGCCCGCGGCTACATCGCCCCCGTCTACGGGACCTGAGGCCGTTCCTGAGCCAGGGTGTCACTGGGCGGGCTAGACCGTACAGAAGTCCGAACACGCGGGGTGAATCTGCTGACACTTCGCACGGCGTTCCACTATGATTCGAACGAAGATTCGATCTGAGGGAAACCGTGATGGAGTGGGGGTGCGGGGTGCGAGAGCTGGCGAACGCGATCGATCACCTGTCCGCCGAGGACCCGTCGGACATTCCACGTGGCCTGCTCGCCGAGCAGCTCATCGAGCTGCACTGGCAGATGGCCCGCCTGCAGGCCCAGATCGCCCGCCGCACCTACGTGCGCGCTCCGGGCGCCTGACACCGAGTTCACCGTCCAACCGATATTCGCCCGATTCTTCGCCCACCGTTCGAACACCGGGCCGGCCGGCACTCCCGCCAGGGGGCGCCGGCCGGCCTTCCTCAGGCCGCTCAGCGGGCCACGAGGTCCTTCTCACCCAGCGTGGCGGGGTCGAAGGGGAAGCGGTCGGCGAAGGCCGGCCGCAGGTCGCTGATCCACACCGCTTCGGGGTCGTAGTCCGCGAAGAACGGCCGCCCCACCAGGTCGGGGTCACGGGCCTGGATCAGGTGGAGCACGAAGACCTTCCGGCCGGCCACCTCGGTGACGCCGTCGACGCACACCTTCCCCGGCGTCGACGACATCGAGGGCCCCCGCACTGTGCGGCAGAGCCCGGAGACCCGCGCGTAGGCGTCACGGAAGATCTCGTACGCCCGGGCCAGCGGCACCGCGAAGTAGTCCTGCGGGCCCGTGTCGCGCTCGACGAACATGTAGTAGGGCACCATGCCCAGTGCGTGCTGGGTGCGCCACATGTCCGCCCACGTGTCCGCGTCATCGTTGATCGACCGGATCAGCGGGGCCTGGGTCCTGATCACCGCGCCCGTGTCCCTGATCGCGCGCACGGCGGTCTGGACGAGCTGGGAGTCCATCTCCCGGGGGTGCGAGAAGTGCGCCATGAAGGCGAGGTTCTTGCCCGACTCCGCCACGGCGGAGAACAGGCGCAGCGTCTCCGCCGCGTCCGGGTCCGTCACGAAGCGCCCGGGCCAGTACGCGAGCGACTTGGTGCCGATGCGTATCGACTCGAGCTGCTCCAGCGCTAGCAGCGGCTCGACGTACCTCCTGAGCACCGGGCCGCTCATGATCATCGGGTCGCCGCCCGTGAACAGCACGCTGGTGACCTTGGGATGCTCGCGCAGGTACCTCACCAGGCCCTCGACGTCGTCCGAGGCCATCTTCAGGTCCGGCTCGCCGACGAACTGCGCCCAGCGGAAGCAGTATGTGCAGTACGCGTGGCAGGTCTGTCCCTGCTTGGGGAAGAAGAGAACGGTCTCCGGGTACTTGTGCTGCATGCCCGGCACCGGCTCGCTGCCGGCCCTCGGGATGTTGAGCTCCATCTGCCCCGCCGGGTGCGGGTTGAGCCTCATCCGCACCGCGTTCGCGGCCACCTGGACCTCCCGGGCCGGCGCCTCCGCGCGGAGCAGTCCGGCGATGCGCGACACATCTTCCTCGGGGAGCATGTTCTCCTGCGGGAACACCAACCGGTATATCGGGTCGTCGGGGATGTCCGACCAGTCGATCAGCTCGTCGACGACGTACGCGTTGGTGCGGAAGGGCAGCACGGACGCCACCGCCCTGATGCGCAGTCGCGTCTCCGCGTCGAACTCGGCCCGCTTCAGAAGATCGTCCAGGTGTTTGGCCGTGTAGGCCCGGAATCCTCGCGTACCGGTCTGTGTAAGGGTCACTCGAGATTTTTCCTCTCTTGTGTGCTCTCCGGTAAACCTGATGCGCCTGTCACGCGTCTATCGCTTTCTTTAACGGACGCGCCAGCGAGTCGGCTCGGTTCCGTGCGACCGAAAAGCCTTGGTAAAACCTTCCGCATATCGCGACATATCTTGAGTTGGGTTAGTCTGGCGTCGTGAGCTCCCTTACGCCTTTCGAGGCAGGCGACACAGCCTCGCGCGCAGCCGATACCGCGCAGCGCGCCTCCGACGCCGATCGTGATCGAGTGGCCGCCGTCATCGGCGAGGCGCTCGCCACCGGCCGTCTCACCAGCGTCGAGCACGCCGACCGGCTTGAGGCGACCTACTCAGCGGTTACCATCGGCGACCTGCTCCCGCTGACCCGCGACCTGCCCGAGGTCGGCGGCGCGCCCGCGTCGGCGTTCAGCGCCGAGCAGCAAGAGGTCACGGCGGTGTTCAGCAAGGTCATCCGGGGTGGCCGCTGGGTCGCAGGGCGCCACACCGTGCTGCGCTCGACCTTCGGAGCGCTGATCATCGACCTCTCCGACGCCGTGCTCCCGGGCCGCGAGGTCACCCTGGAGCTCAGCTCGTTCTGCGGGAAGCTCATCGTCCGCGTGCCCGGCAACGCGCGCGTGATCGACGAGGGCAGCGCGATCTTCTCCAAGCGCCACGTCTCCGGCGGCGAGCAGGGCGGCGACCCGAACGGCCCCCTCATCCGCGTGACGGGCAAGGCGATGTTCGGCAAGGTCGTGGTCTCGCGCGGGGCCGCCGACTGGCACTGGCCCTGGCGCGCACAGTAGTCCACCCGGCCACCTACGATGCGGGACACACACTCATTCCGTACGAGGTGACCGCTTGGACGGCATTCTGCCGATAGCCCTTGACGCCATGGGAGGCGACCATGCCCCTGGCGAGATCGTGGCGGGAGCCGTACGGGCCGTGCGGGAGCACGGGGTGCCCATCGTCCTCGTCGGCGCGCCCCCCGCCATCTCCGAGGCGCTCGCCGAGCTGGGGGCGACCGGGGAGATCCCCATCGTGCGCGCGGAGGAGACCCTCACCATGGACGAGGGCGCCCTCGCCAGCCTGCGCCGTCCCCGCTCCAGCATCGCCGTTGCCTGCCACCTCGTACGCCGCGGCGACGCGTCCGCTGTCGTGTCCGCAGGATCCACGGCCGGGGTGGTGGCGACGGGCAAGCTCCGCCTGCGGGCCCAGCAGGGCGTGCTCCGGCCGGCGATCGCCGTCCCCCTCCCGACCAGGCCCCATCCCACCGTGCTGCTGGACGCGGGCGCGACCGCCGACGTCAAGCCGGAGATCCTGGTGCAGTTCGCCCACCTCGGCGCGGCGTACGCCGAGACGGCCCTCGCCATCGAGCGGCCACGTGTGGGACTGCTCACGATCGGCGGGGAGGCCGAGAAGGGCAACAAGCTCGCCAAACGCGCCCACGAGCTCCTCTCCGCCTCCCCCGGCCTGAACTTCACGGGCAACGTCGAGGGCCACGACCTGCTGAACAGCGTGGTGGACGTCATCGTCACCGACGGATTCACCGGAAACGTCGCGCTCAAGACGATGGAGGGCAGCGTCCGCTACGCGTTCACCGAGCTGCGCGAGACGCTGGAGGGCGGCCGCCTGGCGCGGTTCGGGGCGCTCTTCCAGCGGGGGCGGCTGCGCGAGCTGCGCGGGCGGCTCGACCCCGAGGCATACGGCGGCGCGGTCCTGCTCGGCCTCAACGGCACCGTGGTCATCGCCCACGGCTCCTCGACGGCCAAGGGCGTCGCGGCGGCCTGCGTGCTCGCCTCGACCCTCGCCCGCCAGGGCACCGTCGGCCACGTCGGCGAGCGCATCGCGGCCACCCACAGGTCGCATCGCCTCTGGTGACGGTCATCCCCTGTCACCTGGGCCACACCCGCCCCGGGTGGCCGAAAATCCACGTTCGGTGCTGATGATCAGCAGATATCCTTGGGGCATGACCGACCCGCAGCTCGTGCTCACCGAGCGGGTCCAGCAAGCGCTGGGCACCGCGTTCGGCCCGGAGTACGCAGGCGCCGACCCGCTGATCCGGCCCTCTCAGTTCGCCGACTACCAGGCGAACGTGGCACTGAGCCTGGCCAAGCGGCTGCGACGAGCGCCACGGGAGGTCGCCCAGGCCATCGCCGACGCGCTCGGCACCGGCGACGTCTTCCAAAGCGTCGAGGTCAGCGGGCCCGGCTTCCTCAACATCACCCTGAACGACGGCTGGATCGCCGCCCAGGCCCTGCGCACCCTTGAGGACCCCCGCAGCGGCGTCGGGCTGACCACGCCCCCGCAGACCGTCATCGTCGACTACTCCGCGCCCAACGCCGCCAAGGAGATGCACGTCGGGCACCTCCGCACCACCATCGTCGGCGACTCGCTGGTCCGCATGCTCGAGCACCTCGGCAACCGCGTCGTCCGGCAGAACCACCTGGGCGACTGGGGCACGCCGTTCGGCATGCTCATCGAGCACCTGCTCGACATCGGCGAGGCCAACGCCATCGCCCGGCTGGAGGCCGGCGAGGGCAGCGAGTACTACCAGGAGGCGCGGGGCAAGTTCGACGCGGACGCGGCGTTCAAGGAGCGCTCGCGCCGGCGCGTGGCGACCCTCCAGGCCGAGGAGCCCGAGACGATCCGGCTCTGGCACCTGTTCATGGACGCCACGATCCGCTACTTCAACAAGGTCTACTCCACGCTGGGCGTCACGCTGACCGACAGCGACATCGCCGGCGAGAGCATGTACAACCCCATGCTCGTCGAGACCTGCGCCGACCTCGAGTCCTCCGGGGTAGCGGTGATGAGCGAGGGCGCGCTGTGCGTGTTCCCGCCCGGCTTCAAGGGCAGCGACGACAAGCCGCTGCCCCTGATCATCCGCAAGAGCGACGGCGGTTACGGCTACGCCACCACCGACCTCGCCGCCATCCGCTACCGCGTGCGCGACGTCAAGGCCGACCGCATCCTGTACGTCGTGGGCACCGACCAGGCGCTCCACTTCCAGATGGTCTTCGCCGCCGCGCGCCAGGCGGGCTGGCTGACCGACGACGTGTCCGCCGAGCACATCCAGATCGGCATGATGCTGGGCTCGGACGGCCGCAGGTTCAAGACCCGCTCCGGCCAGTCCGTCAAGCTCACAGACCTGCTCGACGAGGCCGTCGACCGCGCCTCGGCCACCATCGCCGAGCGCGGCTACGACGAGGCGACCCGCTCCGAGATCGCCCGCACGGTCGGCATGGGCGCCGTGAAGTACGCCGACCTGTCGGTCAGCCACGACAGCGAGTACATCTTCGACTACGACCGCATGCTGGCGTTCACCGGCAACACCGGGCCGTACATGCAGTACGCCACGGCCCGCATCCGCTCGATCTTCCGCAAGGGCGGCGTCGACCCGGCCGAGGTGACCGGGCCGATCATCCTGGGCGAGCCGGCCGAGCGCGATCTGGCGCTCCAGCTCCTGGGCTTCGGCGCCGTGATCGAACACGCCGCGGCGGCTGCCGAGCCGCACCGGGTCTGCGCCTACCTCTTCGAGACCGCGAGCGCGTTCACCACGTTCTACGAGAAGTGCCCGGTGCTGCGGGACGACGTCGCCCCGGAGACCAGGGCCTCGCGTCTGGCGCTGTGCGCGCTGAGCTTGCGCGTGCTGCAGACCGGTCTCAACCTCCTCGGCGTCCCTGTCCCCGACCGCATGTGACCACACTGGTCCGGCCGCTTTCGATCGCGGCCGGGCCAAGTTCCTCGCCCCCGTCGGCGTGCCTGCCGTACACCCTCGCGCCCAAAGAACTAACCTGGGCGCGGTCATGGGAGTGCCCGCCGAACCCTCGCCTCCGGGGGCCTTCCTCACGCCTTCGGGGAGCTGCCCGCCTTGAGCATGGATCTGACCGCGAACCCCGGCGTCCCCGGGGCCGCGGAGCCGACGAAGCCACAGCGTCACGCCGAAGGGCCTCCAGAGCGGCCAGAACGCGACGGCGACGTCTCGGAGCTGCGGCGGTACGCCGAGGCCCTGTTCACCCACCTCGCGGCCGACGGCACAGTGCCCGAGCCGCCCCCGAACACCCTCGACGTGCCCGGATACTGGCTCGCCCCCGCCACCGAGGCCCTCGTACTGATCCTTTCCGGTGAGGACTCCCTGGAGCCGCTCGCCCGCGCGGCCCAGCTCGACGAGGCCGCCACCGCGCTGTTCCTGTGCCTGTCGCTCGCCGTGAGCGGGCACGGCGACCGCGTCCACGCCTCCTGGCTCGGCACCGCGTTCGGCGACCTGTCGACCGACCAGCCGGTCACCCCCGGTCAGCGCGCCCTCTGGGCGGCCGCCGCCCGCGGCGCGTACGGGCCGGCGGGCAAGATCTTCGTACTTCGCAAGCTCGACGCCGCGGCCGTGCCCTCGACCGCGGAGCCGGACCGCTGGCTGCGCGCCCTCGTCCCGGCCGAGACCTCCGTCGCCGTGTCACCCGCGCTCGGCGCCCTGCCGTCCCTCGCCGAGGTGCCGTCGCTCGCCGAGCCCGTCCAGGCGGCGGCCCGGCTGTCCCGCCTGCTCGAACGCTGCACCGAGATCACCTCCACCCGCCCGTCCGCGATCCCCCGGTCCGAGACCTCCGGCCCGTGGCCGGACGCGGAGCCGCTGACCGTGCTACGGTCACTCATCGGGTCAGAGGAGCCGGGCCCGATGGGCTCGCTGACGGGGCACCTGCTCGACGACGTCCAGTCGGGGTCCGACCCGCACCTGGCGGCGATCGCCTTCCACGTGGCCGCGCCCGTCGTGCGCTCGGCCGCCGACGAGCTCGCGCGGGCCACCCAGGTCGCGCCGCCCACCGAGATCACCGTGCCGATCCTCGGGCACGACGTCACGCTCCGGCCCGAGGGCCCGGACGCGGGCTCACTGGCGGCGGCCGAGGAGCGCGTGCGGGCCGAGGGCGCCGCGCGCGGGTCCGGGCGCTGGCTCGCGTACGGGCCGGCGTTGCTTCCGATCATCGCGCTGGTGCTCGCGTTCACGGTCTCCGAGCTGTTCGCCATCGCCGCACTGGTCCTCGGGGGGATCGTCGGCTACCTGCTGTGGCGCCTCAACAGCCGCGAGCAGGCCGAGGCGCGGCGCGTCGAGGCCGAGGTGGCGCAGCTGCGCGAGCAGGCCGACCAGGCGGTGTGGGCATTACACGACTACGCCCGCGAGGCCGCCCAGCGGTCCGAGACCGCGGCCGCGAACCTCTCGGCGCTCACCCGCCTGCTCCGCCGAGGCCCGGCGGTCGCCGACCAGCGGTGACCACCACCTGCTCGACCTCTTCCTCCGGCCGCTCGCCGAGGCCGCTCTGATCGCTCCGCTCGCCCCGGTCTCGGAGCGTACGGTGCGCGAGCAGCAGGGCCAGCACGCCGTGCATGAACAAGACCGTGAACGCGCGCGTCTGCGGGGCGGTGAGGCCGGGTATCTCCACGCCCGGGAACTGCGGCGCCAGAGCCACCCAGAACCACGGAGAACGGGCAACCGAGCGGCGGTCGATCGCGGTGGCGGCGAGCGGCAGAAGAATCACCAGCGAGTAGTGCCCGAACGCCGGGGTGAAGACCAGGAACACCGTGAGCATGATCATGCTCGCGGTCTCGGCCAGCCTCAGCTCCAGGGACCGGTCTCCCCGGAGACGCTCCCAGGCGCCGGCCTGGCCGCTCACCGGAACGGAACGGTCCAGAGCGACGGCGTCGTCGGGCAGGCGCCAGCGCGCCCAGGCGAGCAGCAGGCCCGCGACCGCCACCACGCCCCTGATCGCCAGGGTGAGGTCGCCGCCCGCGCCCAGCCTGGGCAGGATCGAGGCCAGCGACGCGTCGTACGGCTTCGCGTACTCGTCCTGCCCGTGGAGCAGGAACGGCAGCGTGTCGGAAAGGAACCTCCCCGGCTCGGGGGTGAACGGCAGGGAGAGCAGCACCAGAACCCCGGGGACGGCCACGAGCGTGACGAGCGCCCGGCGCCGCCCGGCGAACAGGAAGAGCAGCGCGAGCGGCACGAGCATGGGTTTCAGCGCGATGGACACCCCCGCGACGGCCGCGGCGGCGCTCCAGCGGTTCCGTGCGCACAGCAGCAGCGCCGCGGGCAGCGCGACCACCGCGACCACGCTCCAGTTGCCCACGGCGAGCAGGCTGCGGTAGCCGAAGAGGAGGGCGATGGCGGCCATCCCGAGCAGCCCCAGGCGACTGCCCACCCGCACCCCGCAGAGCGCCAGAGCCAGCGACCATCCCGCCAGCGTGAGCACCGCCAGGACGAACGGGAACACCAGGCGGATCGTCTGATCGTCGAGCCACGTCTCGGCGAGCGCCGCGACCGCGCTGCTCGGCAGGTAGAGGAAGCGCTCGTCGGCGTACGGGGAGTGCCCGCTCAGCAGGGCTCGGGCGGCCTTCACGACGTACCCGTTGTCCTGCATCGCGCTGCCCCTGCGGATGACCCCGGCGGCGGGGAGCATGAGCACCACGGCCGCGGCGATCCGCGCGGGCAGGGACGCCTGGGTCATCAACCACGAACTGAGTCCGCGGTCCGGGCTCTGACCCTGGCCTTCGTCCGAGCCGCCGGCGGAGCCGTGGCCGTGGTGGCTAGGTGGTCGAGATCTCGACGTCGGCAGGAGCCAGCAGGAAGACCTTGTCGGCGATCCGCTCAATGCGTCCCTCGCAGCCATACGTCAGGCCGGCGGCGAAATCGACCATTCGCGTCGCCTCGGCCATGGACATCCCCGCGACGTCCATGATGACGGCCTGGCCCTCCCTGAAGTGCTCTCCCACGGTAAGCGCGTCGGAATACTTCCGCGGGCGGATCATGATGATCCGTGCGGGATCCCCACCCGACCCCCAGCGCCTGGCGGCCCGTTCCGACGCGGGCATGTACTCATCCTCGTACTCGTCGTGGTCGTAGGGCTCGTCGTACTGATCCCCATCGCCCAGGCCAAGGTAGCTCACCACCCTGCGCACTGCCCCCATCGGCTGTCCTTTCCGCGAGAACCGGCCAGTTTCGCCGTGCCCCGACACAAATGACCGTAACTCACGTATCGGCTGGGGCCGCGCGACACGCCCACGTAGTTTTGATTCTGCACGGTTTTCGCTGGTGTTTCGACCGGTTATCTGGGGGTGGATAGGATCGTCGGCATGCGTATCTTCACCGTCGATTCGTTCACCGATCAGGCCTTCAAGGGTAACCCGGCGGCCGTCTGCCTGCTGGACTCTCCGAGATCCGACGAGTGGATGCAGGCGCTGGCCAGCGAGATGCGACACTCCGAGACGGCCTACGTCGAGCACCAGGGCGAGGGCCGGCCGCGCTCCCTGCGGTGGTTCACCCCGGCCGTCGAGGTGGCCCTGTGCGGGCACGCCACGCTCGCCTCCGCGCACGTCCTATATACGACCGGCGAGGCCTCCGGCTCGATCGAGTTTTCTACAAAGAGTGGAATTCTGACCACTAATCAGCTTGATCACGGTCGTATTTCGATGGATTTCCCGTCATATCTTCCGGAGGAGATTACCGCTCCGGCGACGCTGATCAAGGCCCTCGGGGTGTCTCCCGCGTGGGTGGGAATGGGCCCCATGGACCTGCTGGTGGAGGTCGAGTCCGAGGAGGTCGTCCGCGATCTGGCCCCCGACATCGACGCCCTCACCGCGCTCGACGCGCGGGCCGTGTGCGTGACCGCCCGCGCCGCCTCAGGTGACGTCGACTACGTCTCGCGGTTCTTCGCGCCCAACGCCGGCGTTCCCGAGGACCCGGTGACCGGCTCGGCTCACTGCATGCTCGGGCCCTACTGGTCGGCGAAACTCGGCCGGGAGGCTCTCGTGGGGGCGCAGCTGTCGCAGCGAGGCGGCATCGTGCACACCACGGTCCGCGGCGAACGCACCGAGATCGGGGGAACCGCCGTGACCATCTGGTCGGGGGAGTTGCACGTCTGAGCCTGCTCCGGCCTTCAACGGCTGGGCGTGCATACTCGGCTTCTCCAACGCTTCGGCACACACACCCTGCCTCTCCGACGCGTCGGCGCATGCGGAAAGGGCTCATATCCCCGACGCCCAGACAGGCAGGCCAAAGCCCCTATAACGCAGGAAAGCCATCCACAAAGTGGATGGCTCTCCTACCAACACAATATTTGTCCGGCGGTGTCCTACTCTCCCACACCGTCCCCGGTGCAGTACCATCGGCGCTGGAAAGCTTAACTTCCGGGTTCGGAATGTAACCGGGTGTTTCCCTTCCGCTATGACCGCCGTAACCCCTTGAAACACACAACCAGGGTCACCCCAGCTTGTTGTTTCTGAGTTACATAGTGGACGCGAGCAAAACGCTTTGTGGTCAAGTCCTCGGCCTATTAGTACCGGTCAGCTCCACACCTCACGATGCTTCCACCTCCGGCCTATCAACCCAGTCGTCTCCTGGGAGCCTTACCCTGTTTCCAGGTGGGAGACCTCATCTCAAGGCAGGCTTCCCGCTTAGATGCTTTCAGCGGTTATCCCTCCCGAACGTAGCCAACCAGCCGTGCTCTTGGCAGAACAACTGGCACACCAGAGGTTCGTCCGTCCCGGTCCTCTCGTACTAGGGACAGCCCCTTTCAAGTCTCCTGCGCGCGCAGCGGATAGGGACCGAACTGTCTCGCGACGTTCTAAACCCAGCTCGCGTACCGCTTTAATGGGCGAACAGCCCAACCCTTGGGACCTACTCCAGCCCCAGGATGCGACGAGCCGACATCGAGGTGCCAAACCATCCCGTCGATATGGACTCTTGGGGAAGATCAGCCTGTTATCCCCGGGGTACCTTTTAGCCGTTGAGCGACGGCGCTTCCACATGCCACCGCCGGATCACTAGTCCCAGCTTTCGCTCCTGCTCGACCTGTCGGTCTCACAGTCAAGCCCCCTTGTGCACTTACACTCAACACCTGATTGCCAACCAGGCTGAGGGAACCTTTGGGCGCCTCCGTTACCCTTTAGGAGGCAACCGCCCCAGTTAAACTACCCACCAGACACTGTCCCCCACCCGGATACACGGGCGCGGGTTAGACATCCAAAACGACCAGAGTGGTATTTCACCAATGACTCCACCCGAACTAGCGTCCAAGCTTCACCGTCTCCCACCTATCCTACACAAGCCGTCCCAAACACCAATGTCAAGCTGTAGTGAAGGTCCCGGGGTCTTTCCGTCCTGCTGCGCGTAACGAGCATCTTTACTCGTAGTGCAATTTCGCCGGGTCTGTGGTTGAGACAGCGGGGAAGTCGTTACGCCATTCGTGCAGGTCGGAACTTACCCGACAAGGAATTTCGCTACCTTAGGATGGTTATAGTTACCACCGCCGTTTACCGGCGCTTAAGTTCTCAGCTTCGCACGCCCGAAAGCGCACTAACCGGTCCCCTTAACGTTCCGGCACCGGGCAGGCGTCAGTCCGTATACATCGTCTTACGACTTCGCACGGACCTGTGTTTTTAGTAAACAGTCGCTTCCCCCTGGCCACTGCGACCCCCACCAGCTCCGAGTGCAAGACTCATCACCAGCAAGGGTCCCCCTTCTCCCGAAGTTACGGGGGCAATTTGCCGAGTTCCTTAACCACAGTTCACCCGATCGCCTTGGTATTCTCTACCTGACCACCTGAGTCGGTTTAGGGTACGGGCCGCCGGCACACTCACTAGAGGCTTTTCTCGGCAGCATGGGATCACCCACTTCACCACAATCGGCTCGGCATCACATCTCACCCTTATATGCGGCACGGATTTACCTATGCCACGGGCTACATGCTTACCCCAGGAACAACCATCGCCTGGGATGGGCTACCCTCCTGCGTCACCCCATCGCTTACCTACTACCAGATCAGGCCAGGCGTTCAGCCTCACCAAGTCCCGAAGGACAACAGGGGCTTAAGGACCCTTAGTATCACTGGATTCGATATGGGCGCATGCTAGCGGGTACGGGAATATCAACCCGTTGTCCATCGACTACGCCTGTCGGCCTCGCCTTAGGTCCCGACTTACCCTGGGCGGATTAGCCTAGCCCAGGAACCCTTGGTCATCCGGCGCAGAAGTTTCTCACTTCTGATTCGCTACTCATGCCTGCATTCTCACTCGCACGGCCTCCACAACTCGATCACTCGGCTGCTTCGCCGGCCGCACGACGCTCCCCTACCCATCCACACACCTAGACACACAAACGTGCGCCGGGCTTAACGCGTGAATGCCACGACTTCGGCGGTGTACTTGAGCCCCGCTACATTGTCGGCGCGGAATCACTTGACCAGTGAGCTATTACGCACTCTTTCAAGGATGGCTGCTTCTAAGCCAACCTCCTGGTTGTCACTGCGACTCCACATCCTTTCCCACTTAGCACACGCTTAGGGGCCTTAGTCGGTGGTCTGGGCTGTTTCCCTCTCGACTACGGAGCTTATCCCCCGCAGTCTCACTGCCACGCTCTCACTTACCGGCATTCGGAGTTTGGCTGACGTCAGTAACCCGGTAAGGCCCATCAGCCATCCAGTGCTCTACCTCCGGCAAGAAACACGTGACGCTGCACCTAAATGCATTTCGGGGAGAACCAGCTATCACGGAGTTTGATTGGCCTTTCACCCCTACACACAGGTCATCCCCCAGGTTTTCAACCCTGGTGGGTTCGGTCCTCCACACGGTCTTACCCGCGCTTCAACCTGCCCATGCGTAGATCACTCCGCTTCGGGTCTACAGCATGCGACTCAAACGCCCTATTCAGACTCGCTTTCGCTACGGCTCCCCCACACGGGTTAACCTCGCCACACACCATAACTCGCAGGCTCATTCTTCAAAAGGCACGCAGTCACATCACAGGCAAGGCAAGCCTCACCCAAGCTCCTACGGCTTGTAGGCACACGGTTTCAGGTACTATTTCACGACCCCTCACCGGGGCGCTTTTCACCTTTCCCTCACGGTACTTGTTCACTATCGGTCATCAGGGAGTATTTAGGCTTACCAGGTGGTCCTGGCAGATTCACACAGGATTCCTCGAGCCCCGTGCTACTTGGGATCCCCTCAAACAGTCGACAAGGTTTCGCCTACCCGACTCTCACGGTCTACGGCGCAACTTCCCAGAAGCTTCGACTACCCCATCGATTTATCACTGTTCGGAAGAACGGCAGCTCCTCCAAGAGGGTCCCACAACCCCACACACGCAACACCTGCCGGCTATCACACGCGCATGGTTTAGCCTCATCCGCTTTCGCTCACCACTACTCACGGAATCACTATTGTTTTCTCTTCCTACGGGTACTGAGATGTTTCACTTCCCCGCGTTACCACCAACCGCCCTATACATTCAGACGGCGGCAACACCACATGACTGGTGCTAGGTTTCCCCATTCGGACATCCCCGGATCAACGTCTGGTTGGCGACTCCCCGAGGCTTAACGCAGCCTCCCACGTCCTTCATCGGCTCCTGATGCCAAGGCATCCACCGTGTGCCCTAAAAAACTTGGCCACAAAGATGCTCGCGTCCACTATGCAATTCACAAACAACAAACAGGCCACCAACCCCACCCACCACCAGACACCCACACCACCAACCCGAAAGACACAACATCTCTCAAGCCACGATGCGAACCGGTATGACGGAAGGCTGGCCCCGCAAACAAGGAAACAACGACCCACAAGCAACGAGACCGCAACCCCACAGCAACAGCTGCGACAGCGGCCCCGCGCTTCGGCCCGTTTCCTCAGGACCCAACAGTGTGTTCGAACCACCCGAACCCCCACGACAGCGTTCCCACTCCGCGACCCCCTCCAAAGAGAAGGCCCACGGCGGTACCAGCCGCCGGGACGACCCCGACGATCCGACTAGCCAGTGCTCCACTAATGAGCAGGTCGCGCACAAGACGAACGCTTGCGAACACGACCATGGACCAAACCCCGATGCGACGACCTTGCGACGCACCCGCGAGCTCAGCCAGATGCTCCTTAGAAAGGAGGTGATCCAGCCGCACCTTCCGGTACGGCTACCTTGTTACGACTTCGTCCCAATCGCCAGCCCCACCTTCGACCGCTCCCCCCAGCAAGCTGGTTGGGCCACGGGCTTCGGGTGTTGCCGACTTTCGTGACGTGACGGGCGGTGTGTACAAGGCCCGGGAACGTATTCACCGCAGCGTTGCTGATCTGCGATTACTAGCGACTCCGACTTCATGGGGTCGAGTTGCAGACCCCAATCCGAACTGAGACCGGCTTTTAGGGATTCGCTCCACCTCACGGCATCGCAACCCTCTGTACCGGCCATTGTAGCATGTTTGCAGCCCAAGACATAAGGGGCATGATGACTTGACGTCATCCCCACCTTCCTCCGAGTTGACCCCGGCAGTCTCCCATGAGTCCCCACCACCCCAAAGGGCGTGCTGGCAACATGGAACAAGGGTTGCGCTCGTTGCGGGACTTAACCCAACATCTCACGACACGAGCTGACGACAGCCATGCACCACCTGTCACCCAGTCCGAAGAGGGCTCTGTCTCCAGAGCTTTCCGGGCGATGTCAAGCCTTGGTAAGGTTCTTCGCGTTGCGTCGAATTAAGCAACATGCTCCGCCGCTTGTGCGGGCCCCCGTCAATTCCTTTGAGTTTTAGCCTTGCGGCCGTACTCCCCAGGCGGGGCGCTTAATGCGTTAGCTACGGCACGGAATCCGTGGAAGGACCCCACACCTAGCGCCCAACGTTTACAGCGTGGACTACCAGGGTATCTAATCCTGTTCGCTCCCCACGCTTTCGCTCCTCAGCGTCAGGTAAGGCCCAGCAAGCCGCCTTCGCCACCGGTGTTCCTCCTGATATCTGCGCATTTCACCGCTACACCAGGAATTCCGCTTGCCCCTACCTACCTCTAGCCAGCCCGTATCCACCGCAGACCCACAGTTAAGCCATGGGCTTTCACGGCAGACGCGACAAGCCACCTACGAGCTCTTTACGCCCAATAATTCCGGACAACGCTTGCGCCCTACGTATTACCGCGGCTGCTGGCACGTAGTTAGCCGGCGCTTCTTCTGCAGGTACACGTCAACTTCGTCCCTGCTGAAAGAGGTTTACAACCCGAAGGCCGTCATCCCCCACGCGGCGTCGCTGCGTCAGGCTTTCGCCCATTGCGCAATATTCCCCACTGCTGCCTCCCGTAGGAGTCTGGGCCGTGTCTCAGTCCCAGTGTGGCCGGTCGCCCTCTCAGGCCGGCTACCCGTCGTCGCCTTGGTAGGCCACTACCCCACCAACAAGCTGATAGGCCGCGAGTCCATCCCCAACCGAAAAAACTTTCCACCAGCACCCGATGCCAAGGCTGGTCGTATCCGGTATTAGACCCAGTTTCCCGGGCTTATCCCAAAGTCAGGGGCAGGTTACTCACGTGTTACTCACCCGTTCGCCGCTCGAGTACCCCGAAGGGCCTTTCCGCTCGACTTGCATGTGTTAAGCACGCCGCCAGCGTTCGTCCTGAGCCAGGATCAAACTCTCCAAACAATGTCTGAAGAAATCCCGGCGAACACCACACACACATGTGCGATGTCAACCAAAGGAAACCATCCCCACACACCCACAAACGAGCATGCGGAAGACGGAGGTATGCATATTCATGCACTGGCTTTTAACACACTGTTGAGTTCTCAAGAAACGGACGCGTACACCATCACCCGAACCCACCACGTGGACCCGAACTCCGGGGCTTCCATCTCGTATGTCTTCATCTTACAAGGCCGTTTAACCGGGAGCAAACCGCGCCTTTGCAGGCACTTGACTTCCAGCCACCCGAACCCACTAGGATTCAGACCGCCCCGTCTCCAGGGCAACCCCTCTAACTTACCCGATGAGACCGGGTAGTGCAAGTCCCGATTTCAGACCTTCGAAGTTCAAGGGGATGCGGTCACCGCAGGCACGTGTCCACGCCAGATCGCCGAGGCGAAGGTTTGGGGTTGTGCCGGGCGATGCCGACAACAGAAGATTAGCAGCCTTCGCGGGCGCCGACGCACAGTCCGGCTTCACAGACCCGCGTCACGCCAGTTGGGCGGCCAAGCCCTCGCCATAGACTCGGCGACGTGAGCAGCGACACGCCTCCCGTGGCGAAGAAGGTTCCGGCCGAACGCACTCATCACGGCGACACCGTGATCGACGACTACGCCTGGCTGGCCGACAAGGACAACCCGGACACGGTCCCCTATCTGGAGGCGGAGAACGCCTTCACACAGGGCGAGACCGAACACCTCCAGGACCTCCGGGAGACCATCTTCCAGGAGATCAAGGGCCGCACCCTGGAGACGGATCTCTCCGTCCCCACCCGCAAGGGCGGCTGGTGGTACTACTCCCGCACCGAGGAGGGCAAGCAGTACGGCATCCAGTGCCGCCTCCTGGCGACGGGCGACACCCCTCCCGAGCTCAAGCCGGGAGTGGCGCTGGAGGGTGAGCAGGTCCTGCTCGACGGCAACAAGCTGGCCGGCGACAGCCCGTTCTT
Source organism: Sphaerisporangium viridialbum (assembly GCF_049674955.1). Taxonomy (GTDB): domain Bacteria; phylum Actinomycetota; class Actinomycetes; order Streptosporangiales; family Streptosporangiaceae; genus Sphaerisporangium; species Sphaerisporangium viridialbum. Next base: position 9,555,455 of record NZ_CP187232.1, read on the forward strand.
CGCGATCGGCACCTCGTCCATCAGCTCGGACGGCACCACTCTCGCCTACTCCACCGACTTCAGCGGCAACGAGCGCTTCACGCTGCGGTTCAAGAACCTCGAGAGCGGCGAGATCCTGGCCGACGAGATCCCTGGCATCTTCTACGGCGGCGCCTGGTCGGCCGACGGCTCGGCGTTCTTCTACACGACCATCGACGAGGCGTGGCGCCCGTACCGCGTCTACCGCCACATCATCGGCACCCCCGCCGACGATGACGTGCTGGTCTACGAGGAGACCGACGAGCGCTTCTGGGTCGGCATCGGCCTCACCCGGAGCGAGCGCTACCTGGTGCTCGGCGCGGGAAGCAAGATCACCAGTGAGGTCCGCATCCTCGACGCCGACTACCCCACCGGGGAGTTCACCGTCGTGCGGCCCCGCCAGACCGGTGTCGAGTACTCCGTCGACCACGCGGGCGACCGCTTCCTCGTCCTGCACAACGAGGGCGCCGAGAACTTCGAGTTGGCCACCGCGCCCATCGACGACACCGCCGCGTGGACGCCGCTGATCCCGCACCGCGAGGACACCCGGCTACTCGACGTCGACGCGTTCTCCGACCACGTGGTCGTCCACTTCCGCCGCGACGGCCTCACCGGCATCCGCGTGCTGCCGTCGGACGGCGAGCCGTACGAGATCTCGTTCCCCGAGCCCATCCACACCGCGGAGCCCGCGGGGAACCCGGAGTTCCACACCGGCAGGCTGCGGCTGGCGTACGCCTCGATGGTGACGCCGCCGTCGGTGTACGACTACGACCTCACCAGGCGCGAGCTCATCCTCCTGAAGCGCCGGCCGGTTCTCGGCGGGTACGAGCCCGGAGACTACGAGCAGTTCCGCGAGTGGGCGGTCGCGGAGGACGGCACGAGGATCCCGATCTCCATCGTCGTGAAGAAGGGCACCGAGCGGCCCGCGCCGACGGTGCTGTACGGCTACGGCAGCTACGAGACCTCGATCGACCCGTCGTTCTCCGTGGCGCGGCTCAGCCTGCTCGACCGCGGCCTGGTCTTCGCGATCGCCCACGTCAGGGGCGGCGGCGAGATGGGCAGGCGGTGGTACGAGGAGGGCAAGCTCACCCGCAAGAAGAACACCTTCAGCGACTTCGTGGCCGCCGCCCGGCATCTGAAGGAGTCCGGCTGGTCGAGCGACGTCGTCGCGAGGGGTGGTTCCGCCGGTGGCCTGCTGATGGGCGCGGTGACGAACCTCGCGCCCGAGGCGTTCGCGGGCGTGGTGGCCGAGGTGCCGTTCGTGGACGCGCTCAACACGATCCTCGACCCGTCGCTGCCGCTGACGGTGATCGAGTGGGACGAGTGGGGCGACCCGCTGCACAACGCCGACGTCTACGAGTACATGAAGTCGTACACCCCATACGAGAACATCGATGACCGGGTATATCCTCCGATCCTCGCGATCACCAGCCTCAACGACACCCGGGTGCTGTACCACGAACCCGCGAAGTGGATCGCCCGGCTCCGCGCCACCGCGGGCGGTGGGCCCTTCCTCCTGAAGACGGAGATGGGCGCCGGTCACGGAGGCAGGAGCGGGCGGTACGACGCATGGCACGAGGAGGCGTTCACCTTGTCGTGGATCCTCGACCGGGTCGGCGCGGGAAAGACCGAAGACACAGGAGACACGAAGTGACGTACTCGGCATCGAACGACCGCTACGAGAGGCAGCCTTACAACCGGACCGGCAGGAGCGGGCTCAAGCTGCCCGCGGTGTCGCTCGGGCTGTGGCACAACTTCGGGGACGACAAGCCGATCGACACCCAGAGAGCCACGCTGCGCAGGGCCTTCGACCTTGGCGTGACCCACTTCGACCTCGCCAACAACTACGGCCCGCCGCCCGGCTCCGCCGAGACGAACTTCGGCCAGATCTTCGCCCAGGACTTCCGCCCGTACCGCGACGAGCTGATCATCTCCAGCAAGGCCGGGTACGACATGTGGCCCGGCCCGTACGGCGAGTGGGGCTCGCGCAAGTACGTCCTGGCCAGCCTCGACCAGTCGCTCTCGCGCATGGGGCTCGACTACGTCGACATCTTCTACAGCCACCGGCCCGACCCCGAGACCCCGCTCGAGGAGACGATGGGGGCGCTCGACACCGCCGTGCGGTCCGGCCGCGCCCTGTACGCGGGCATCTCGAACTACACGCCCGAGCAGACCAGGGAGGCGGCCAGGATCCTGCGCGAGATGGGCACGCCGCTGCTCATCCACCAGCCGCGCTACTCCATGTTCGACCGCTGGGTCGAGGACGGGCTGCTCGACGTGCTGGAGGAGGAGGGCGTCGGCTGCATCCCGTTCTCGCCGCTGGCGCAGGGCGTGCTGACCAACCGGTACCTCAAGGGCGTCCCCGAGGACTCCCGCGCGGCCCAGGAGCGGTTCCTGCGGCCGAGCCAGCTCACCGACGAGGTGCTCCAGCGGGTGCGCACGCTGAACGAGATCGCCTCCGGCCGTGGCCAGTCCCTCGCGCAGATGGCCCTCGCGTGGGTGCTGCGCGACTCGCGGATCACCTCGGTGCTGATCGGCGCCAGCAGCGTCAAGCAGCTGGAGGACAACATCGCGGCCGTCGACAAGCTGGGCTTCTCGTCCGACGAGCTCGCCGCGATCGAGAAGGAGATCGCGCAGCCGGGCACGCCGATCGTCTAGCCCCGCGAGGCTATAGGGCGTTGTGTCGCTGGAGCCAGGCGAACGACGCCCAGCCGGGAAGCACCGGCAGCCAGAAGGTCAGCAGCCGGAACAGCAGCACGGCCGAGGTGGCGACCGTACCCGGGAGCCCCGAGAGCGTCAGGCCGAGCGAGAGAGAGGCCTCGACCGCGCCCAGCCCGCCAGGGGTGGGCGCGGCGGAGCCGATGGCGTTGCCCGCCAGGAACACCACGGCCACGGCGGTGAAGCTCAGCGAGCCGCCGAAGGCCCGCACGCAGGCGTCCAGGCAGACCACGAAGGCGAGCGTCAGCAGCAGAGTGCCGCTGAAGCCTTCGAGGATCTTGCGGGGCGACTGCAGCACGTCGAGCAGCCTCGGTATCACTCCGGAGAACAACGGGCGCATGCGCGCGGTGATCATGCGCCGGAGTTGCGGCACGGCGAGCACGACCAGTACGAGCACGGCGCCCGAGAGCAGGCCGATGACCAGGCCTCGGGACGGGCTGACCGACGGGGCGGCCTTGGTGCCGGTGGCGTACCCGAACAGCAGCAGCAGCACGATGTGGGAGCAGAGCCCGACGAGCTGCGAGGCTCCCACGCTCGCCACGGCGAGCCCGGGTGAGATGCCGCGCTTCTGCAGGTAGCGGGAATTGATGGCCACGCCGCTGACCGCCGCGGGCGCCACCAGCTTGACGAAGGATCCCGCGAACTGCGCCAGCACCGTGCGCCCCAGGGGGAGCTTCTCGGGTACGAAACCCCGGAGCATGAGCGCGGCGGCGAGATAGCTCATGCCGGCCGCGACGAGGGCGATGCCGCCCCAGCCCCACTTCGCCGACGTGATCACCTCGACGAGGTTGACCCTGCTGAGCTGGGAGAGCAGGAAGTACGCGGCGAGCGCGCTGGCGATGATCGTGACGAGCGTGCGGGGCTGGAACCGCTCCAGCCGTATCTCCTCGACCTCCACCTGCGGGGTCAGGGCGAGGATGTTCTCGCGGAGCGCGGGGAGCAGCTCCTTGTCCCTGCTGACCTCGGCGCGGGTGCCCCTGGTCAGGGCGATGCGCTGCAGCAGCGGGAGCGCGCCCGCCAGGGCCTGCTTGGGGATCACCTTGGACGCGCACATCACCGAGCGCTCCGGGCCGACCCGCAGCGCGAGGTAAGTGAGCAGCTGGGCGACGTCCAGGCGCAGGAGCAGGTCGCCCGCGGCGATGTCGCCACTGCGGGCGTCCATCAGCACCACGTCGCCGCCCGCGCCGATGTGGATGCTGTCGCCGGTGAGGCGGCGGTGGGCGAGGCGCTGTGCCTGGAGCAGCTCCACCTGCTTCCAGATCCTGATGAGCAGCTCGTCGTCGAGCTCCTCGTCGGGGACGTCCTCGATCGCCCTGGTGTCCAGGTGCTCGTACGCCAGCAGCGCGGCGTCCGTGCCGATCTCGCTGGTGCCCACCAGGCAGGGGGTGTTCACCCCGGCCGCCTGGGCGGCGTACGCCATCAGGGCCTCGCGCTCCAGCTCGGCGCGGAGCGAGCGGATGGCCCGGCGACGGGTCTCGGAGTTGAGCCTGATGCGCCGCCAGAGCCGGTAGAGGACGCCTGCGACCTGGCGGTCCCTGTCGAGCACGGTGACGTCGTAGCGGCGCTCGTCGGTCATGGTCACGGCGTAGCGGCGGCTGCCCTGGGCGTCGTCGGAGATGCGCCGCGCCTTGGCGGGCACGAACCCCAGGCGGCGGAGCGCGGCGACGACGGTGCTGCCGGGAGGCCTGGTGTTGGGGCTGCCGACGACGTACAGGGTGGCGTACCCGACGGCCAGGCCGACGAGGTAGGTGACGAAGACGCCGAGCGCGGTGGCCTCGGCGCCGGTGAACAACGCGAAGACGTCGAGGGCGATGGCCATCCACATCAGGGTGCGCCAGGTCGGGCGGCGGGAGATGCGCACGGCGGTGACGTAGGCGACGACCGAGGTCAGCAGGGTGTTGAGCGGCTCGACCTGGCGTCCGCCGGTGAGCAGCTGGCGCAGGTCGCCGGGCCCGGCGACGGCGAGCCACTCGCCGAGCGCGAACGAGACGAGCATGCCGATGATCGCGGCGATGAGGCCCTCCGCGACGCGCAGCCCGTCACGGTGGAACACCCGCTCGACGGCGAACGCGGCCGGGACGGCGAGCACGGCCGTGCCCGCGAGGAAGCTCGCCACCCCGATCAGCAGCTCGGGCGCCCGGCTCGTACCGTCGGTGACGTCGGCTTCGAGGCCGTTCAGCGTCTGCTTGGCGACGAGGGCCAGCAGGACGACCGCGGCGAGCGCGAGCAGGCTGGCGAGAAAGCGCAGCGCGTCCGAAGGCCGGCGGATGCGCTGGGGCAGCAGTGGCTCGACGACGAGCACGGCGGGCTCGGGAGCTCCAGAAGGCCCGGAGGACTCAGTGGGGGCCGGGGAGTCGCCGCCGGCCAGGGGCGTGGCGACCGAGGCGGGAACCGATATGGCTTCCGGGCTCTCCGAGGTCGTGGCAGGTCCGGCCACGGAGATGTCTCCCCCCGCGGCCTCCTGTGCCTCGTCGCGCTCCCTTATGTCGGTCACCGCCGGCGTCTGCGCACGTCTCGGGTCATATGATCTTCCCTAACCTCTGTTCACGGTGATGGCGCGGAGCCGACCACGCTCCGGCGACCTGTCTCGGCACCCGCCTCGCGCCGGCGTGGGCCTCGAACGTCACCGGCGAACTGGTGCACCCCGGCCATTCGCTGACACTCTACGGCGCGCTCGCCACAGAGGGATCAGATGGACGGGACGTCATCCATGGTGCCGGTGCGGAAGGCCGCCGCGCATCGTCCGTAAGTATGGCGTGGTGAGTCGCCCCAGGTGGCAGGTGGGTCGTCACCGCCGGAGGGCGCCATGGCACGGTCATGAAGCGCCCAGGTAGCGTTGGCACATGACCCGTGTGCTGAACGTTCTGGGTGCCTGCCCGCTGGACTGCCCGGACACCTGCTCATGGGTGGTGAAGGTCGAGGACGGCGAGGCCGTGGGCCTGCGCGGGAACCGCGACCACCCCTATACCCGCGGCGCCCTGTGCGTGAAGGTCAACCGTTACCTGGAGCACACGAAGGCGGCCGACCGCATCCTGCACCCGATGCGCCGGGTCGGGCCGAAGGGCTCGGGACGGTTCGAGCGCATCACCTGGGACGAGGCTCTCGACGAGATCGCGCGGCGGCTGACGGGGATCATCGACGAGTTCGGCGGCGAGGCCATCTGGCCGTACCAGGGCACCGGCACACTCGGCTACATCCAGGGCGAGTCGGGGTACGCCGGGCGGCGCCTGTGGAACGCGCTGGGCGCGTCGAACCACGATCTGAACATCTGCGCCCGGGCCGGCAACCTCGGGCTGACCCGCACGAACGGCACCCCGGGCGGCATGGACCCCGAGACGTTCGCCCTGTCGAAGCTCATCCTGCTCTGGGGCACTAATACGCTGACCAGCGGTCACCATCTGTGGAAGTTCATCCAGGAGGCGCGGGCGGGCGGGGCCCACGTGGTCGCCATCGACCCCATCAGGACCCGTACCGCCGACCAGGCGGACGAGCACCTGGCGATCAGGCCGGGCACCGACGCCGCGCTCGCGCTCGCGCTGATGCACGTGGTGCTCGACGAGGGCGCCGAGGACCGGGACTACCTGGAGAACCACACCACAGGCTGGCATGACTTCGAGCGAGAAATCCGGAAATATCCGCCGAAGGTGGCCGCGGAGATCACCGGGATCCCCGAGAAGGACATCCGCGCCCTCGGCGTACGCCTCGCGCACACCCGTCCGACCGGCATCCGGGCCACGATGGGCATCCAGCGCCACCGGGGCGGCGGCACGGCCATGCGGACCATCGCCTGCATCCCCGGCGTGACCGGCGACTGGAAGCACCCCGGAGGAGGCGTCGCGTACTCCACCAGCGGCCTCGTCCCCATCCAGGCGGACACCCGGCCCGACCTGCTGGACAGGCCGGTACGCACCCTGACGATGACCCGGCTCGCCGACGGCCTTGAGGACACCGAGAACCCCGTCAAGTGCCTGTGGGTCTACGCGGCGAACCCCATGGGCAGCACGTCCGACCAGAACCGCATCCGTAAGGGGCTCCTGCGGGACGACCTGTTCACGGTCGTGATGGAGCAGTTCCCCACCGACACGGTGGACTACGCCGACATCGTGCTCCCGGCCACCATGCAGTTCGAGCACACCGACCTGCACCACGGATACGGCCACATGTATCTGGTCTGGAACGAGCCCGCGGTGCCCCCGGCCGGCGAGTGCCTGTCGACGACGGAGACCTTCCGCAGGGTGGCCCGCCGCCTGGGGCTCACGGAGCCCGCCCTCTACGACTCCGATCTGGAGATCGCTGAGCAGCTCCTGTCCGGGGGGCACGCGGCGCTGGACGGCATCACGGTCGAGCGGCTGCGCCGGGAGGGGTGGGCCAGGCTCAACTACCCGGCCCCCTTCGTGCCCTTCACCGAGGGGTTCCCCACGGCCTCGGGCAAGCTGGAGTTCGTCCCCGAGAACGAGGGGTACGTCCCGCCGTTCTCGGCGACCGTGGATGGGCCGTACAAGCTGGCGCTGATCACGCCGGCGGCGCACACGTTCCTCAACACGGTGTTCGGGAACAACCCCGAGCTGGCGCGCCGCGCGGGAGGGCCGAAGATCCTGGTGAACGAGAAGGACGCCGCCGGCCGGGGGCTGAGCGACGGGCAGCGCGTCCGCGTGTTCAACGACAACGGCGAGATGATCGCGCACCTGGAGATCAGCGACCGGGTCGCCCCGGGGGTGGTCGCGACGACCAAGGGCAGCTGGCCGAAGCTCAACCCCGGCAGGGCCAACGTCAACGCCCTGGTCGACGAGCGTGACGCCGACATGGGCAGGGGCGCCGTCTACCACGACAACCTCGTGGAGATCGCGGCCCTTGGGTGAGCGAGGTCAGAGGCCCAGCTTGAAACCCACGTGGGAGTCGACGAAGCCGAGAGAGGTGTAGAACCTGTGGGCGTCGGCACGGGCCTTGTCGCTGCTGAGCTGCACCATCCGGCAGCCCCGCTCGCGGGCCCGGTCGATCGCCCACCGCATCATCGCGCGGCCAAGCCCCTGCCCCCGCATGGACGCGCCCACCCGTACGGCCTCGATCAGGGCGCGCTCGCCGCCCCTGCGGGAGAGCCCGGGGACGAACGTGAGCTGCATCGTGCCGACCACCTCGCCGTCCGCCTCGGCGACGACCAGCTCCTGCCGGGGATCGGCGGCGATGGCCTGGAAGGCGGCCAGGTAGGCCTCGTCCGACGGGTCGCCCTCCCTGGCCGCGGCGATCGGATCGTCGGCGAGCATGGCCACGATCAGGGGCACGTCTTCCCGGCGAGCGGGACGAAAGATCACAGACATGCTCAAAGGGTATCGGTGCCCTCCTGACGTGGGAATCCGATACGCGGAGGCCACGTCGGCTCTGTACTGATCCCGGATGCGGCAACCCGGGGAACAACCAGGGTTGTCCCCCGATGTGCCAACCCCGTGGCCCAGGGCAATCTGGTGGACATGAACGAACTGACTCGACGCGACGAGATGTCGCTCGCCGGCGCGGCCCTGCGGGGCGCGCCCTGGAAGGCCGCGGCGATCACCGGTGGGGCGAGCGCGGCGATCAGCTATGTCATGGGAGTGGTCCTCCCGGGTCCGGCCGATCTGACCTGGGCGCTCTGCCTCGGCATCAGCGTCTTCAGCCTGGTGGCCGCCATCGGCGCCGTGAGCAAGCCCAACGTGGGAGACCGCGTCACCCGGCAGGCCAGGCTCTGGTCGCTGCGCCACCCGTGGAGGTTCGCCCTGTACCCGGGCATCCTCGCCGCCGTCGTGATGTATCCCGTCCAGCTCGTCTTCGACCAGGAAGGCGTGTTCGGCGCCGCCTGGGACGCGCTGTGGGGCGGCGCGCTGGTGTACCTGATCGCGGCCATCGTCACCCTGTCCATGAAGGGAAGGGCCCAGTCGGCCAAGTAACCCCCCAAGGGTGCGGCCGGCCCCGTGACCTCCGCGCGCGGCTCCTCCGGGAGTCGCGTCCTACTCCGCCTCCCGGGTGACGTTCCCCCGGGAGGCGCCGCGTTTTCCGAGGAGCCTTACAAGGTCAGCTCGCGGCGTCGCGCTCGGCCTGGCCGCGGCACACGCAGAACTCGTTGCCCTCGGGATCGAGAAGGGTGACCCAGCCCGTGCCGTCGGGGTTGCGGTGGTCCTCGTGCTGCTCGGCGCCGAGGCCGACGAGCCGCTCGACCTCCTGGTCGCGGGTGCCGCCCGCCTGTGCCGTCACGTCGAAGTGGACGCGGTTCTTGGCCTGCTTGCCCTCGGGCACCCGGATGAACAGCAGGTGAGGCTCGCTCGGGGCCATGAGCATGACCTCGTCGTCATCCTTCTCGGTCGCCTCGTGGAAAGGCCACCCGGTGGCCTGGTGCCACCACTCCGCGAGCTCGTACGGCTGGGCGCAGTCAACGGTCACAGTGTGAATGCCAATCATGCGCAAAGCCAACCGCAACACCGGCAAAACCGTCAAGCCGGTTTCCTAGTGTCCGGCGGCCGCATCTCCCCCGGTCAGCACGCGGGCCAGGCTCACCGCGGACACCGCGGCCCATACGCCTTCGAGGAGCAGGAATCCCCAGTTGCGGTCCTCCAGCGCCACCCAGGTCAGCACCGCGGAACCGGCGAGGTTCAGCACCAGGTAGACCTTGGATTCGGAGTTCAGGACCTTCAGCTGCGCGAGCAGGAAGGCCGACAGGATGATGATCGCGCCGGCGATCTGGATGATCTGAGTCATGGTGTGTGCGCGCGTCGTCTTCGCTGGGCCGGGTACGACGCACTACTCGTCCGGGAGATCCCCGAACGGGGCCTCTGCCGTGGAACCTAGCAAACTTCACTCCTCCGATCCGCTCTTGGTGAGACATCTCACCGCTCTGCCTGAGGCCAGGCTGGCCCCCCGTGGGCTCCATCCGCCCGCGGGGGCGGCTCGCCGGCGGACAACTTTCTTATGGGATCGCGCTGCGCGCCATCCTGGCCCAGCCGCTCGACTACCTGGCCGACGTGGCCCGCGACACCGCGCTGACCTTCGCCTGGACGCCCGTACGGCACCCCGAGCGGACGACGCCCGCCTTCGGCTTCGCCCGGGGACAGTGGGGGCTGCCGGACTACCCCCTCGTCCGGAAGGTGCGCGAAGAGTATGACCCGAGCGTGCGGGGCCTGCGGTCCGTGGACCCGTACGCGGGCTTCCTCATGGCCTACCAGTACCCGGCGTACCTGCGCGGCCCGATGATCGCGGCCATCCTGCTGCTGGGTGGGGTCGGCGCGCTGGCCGGGCCGCGCTCGGCGCTGCTGCCCTGGGGCGTGGCGATGTTCCTGCTCGTGGGCCCGGTGGCCGTGCTCGACTTCGACCACAGGTACGTCCTCCCGGTGATCCCCGTGGCCTGCCTGGCGGGCGCTCTGGGGGCGGCGGACCTGGCCGTCGCCGTACGCCGATTCCGGAGCCGATCCGGTGCGTAGCCGGGAACTTACGCGGTGGCTAGTTAGTGGTGAACGCCACGTTCGCCCCGGTTGTTAGGGGTTACTCGCGGGTAGCATAGGAGGTAAGGTTACTGACGAGTACGGTTCTGAAGCCACCCGTCTGGTTCAAGGAGACCCGCAGCCATGGGCCATTACAAGAGCAACGTCCGCGACCTGGAGTTCAACCTCTTCGAGGTGTTCGGCCGCCGCGAGATCCTGGGAACCGGGCGTTTCGCCGAGGTGGACGAGGACACCGTGCGAAGCGTCCTCGATGAGATGAACCGTCTCGCGACGGGCGTGCTCGCCGACTCCTTCGAAGAGGGCGACCGCACCCCGCCGGTCTTCGACCCCGCCACCAGCACGGTGACGATGCCGCCCAAGTTCAGGAAGTCCTTCGAGACCTTCAGGGACGCGGGCTGGACCAACCTGGACCTGCCTGAGGAGCTCGGCGGCCCCGGCCTGCCGCGCAGCGTGACCTGGGCGGCGGCCGAGATGATCCTCGGTTCCAACCCCGCCATCTGGATGTACTCAAGCGGCCCCGCCTTCTCGCACGTGCTGCACGTGATCGGCACCGAGGAGCAGAAGCGGTTCGCCGAGCACGCGATCGAGCGGCAGTGGGGGGCCACGATGGTCCTGACCGAGCCGGACGCGGGATCGGACGTCGGCGCCGGCCGCACGAAGGCCGTCGAGCAGCCCGACGGCACCTGGCACATCGAGGGCGTCAAGCGCTTCATCACCAGCGCCGAGCACGACATGGCCGACAACATCTTCCACCTGGTGCTCGCCCGCCCAGAAGGCGCCGGACCCGGCACCAAGGGCCTGTCGATGTTCCTCGTGCCGAAGTACAACGTGGACCTCGAGACCGGCGAGCCGGGCGAGCGCAACGGCGTCTACGTGACCAACGTCGAGCACAAGATGGGCCTCAAGGCCTCCACGACCTGCGAGCTGACCTTCGGCGAGAAGCACCCCGCCGTGGGCACGCTCATCGGCGGAGTGCACGAGGGCATCAAGCAGATGTTCATGATCATCGAGCACGCCCGCATGATGGTCGGCACCAAGGCGATCGCCACCCTGTCCACCGGCTACCTCAACGCGCTGGCGTACGCCAAGGAGCGCAGGCAGGGCGCCGACCTGACCCAGATGGCCGACAAGACCGCTCCGCGCGTCACCATCACCCACCACCCGGACGTACGCCGCGAGCTCATGCTCCAGAAGGCGTACGCCGAGGGCATGCGCGCGCTCGTCCTCCACACGGCGACCTTCCAGGACACGGTGCAGATCGCCGAGTTCGACGGCGCCAGGGACACGGCCGCCGAGGCCATGAACGACCTGCTGCTCCCGCTGGTCAAGGGCGTCGGCTCCGAGCGGTCGTACGAGATGCTGTCGCGCTCCCTGCAGACGCTGGGCGGCTCGGGCTACCTCCAGGACTATCCGATCGAGCAGTACATCAGGGACGCCAAGATCGACTCGCTCTACGAGGGCACCACGGCGATCCAGGGTCAGGACCTGTTCTTCCGCAAGGTCCTGCGCAACCAGGGTGCCGCGCTCGGATCCCTGCTCGCGGACGTCAAGGCCTTCGCGGCCTCCGAGGCCGGCAACGGCAGGCTCAAGGAGGAGCGCAAGCTGCTCGACGAGGCCGCCGACGAGATCAAGGCGATGGCCGACACCATGGCCGGATGGGCGATCGGGTCCCTGGAGAACCCGAAGGAGGTCTACAAGGTCGGCCTCAACACCACCAGGTTCCTGCTGGGCCTCGGCGACCTCGTGATCGGCTGGCTGCTGCTCCGCCAGGCCGAGGTGGCGCTCAAGGCCCTCGGCGACTCCGACCGCGACAAGGCGTTCTACACGGGCAAGGTGGCCGCGGCCTCCTTCTTCGCCTCGACCGTCCTGCCGCGCCTCGCCGCCGAGCGCCGCACCCTCACCACCACCGACCAGACCCTGATGGACCTTCCCGAGGACGCGTTCTGACGCCTCGGCGATAGCGTTTCACAAAGTGGGGAGGGAGCCGACCGGCTTCCTCCCCTTTCGTACGGGGCTGACCCGGCGCTTCAGGCTCAGCGCCCCAGGCGGGCGGCGACGCCGTCGAGCAGGACGTCCAGGCCGAACTCGAAACTGGCGTCGATCGCGAAGTGCTCCGCCTCGATGATGATGCGCTCGAAGTACGGGTAGCGCCCACTGGTCATCAGGTCCTTGATGTACGGCGTGTGCGCCGCCTGCCATTGCTCGTCGTCCATGCCCGTACGCCGCCGTTCGGACTCGGCGAGCCGCTCGGCCTGCACCAGGGTGCTCACGTGGCCCTTGACCAGGCCGACGATCTGCATCATCTCGTCGATCGTGAACCCCAGGCCGTCGACGAGCGACAGCGCGTACTCCGACGCGCGCAGGCTGTTCGGGCCGAGCGTGGGGACCGTCGACTGCAGGGTGATGATCCAGGGGCGCGCCCGGAGCGCGGCGAACTGCCGGACCGCGAGGTCACGCAGATCGGCCCGCCAGTCGCCCGTGCGGTCGCCGGGGATGTCCATGCGGCCGATGGCCTCGTCGAGCAGCAACTCGTGAAGCTCTTCCTTGCTCTCGACGTAGCGGTAGAGCGACATGGTGGCGGCGCCCAGCTCGCCGGCGACCCGACGCATGGTGACGCCGTCGAGGCCCTCGTCCTCGGCGATCGCGAAGGCGGCCTGGGCGATGCGCTCGTGGGTCAGCCGCGGCTGCCGGCCTTCTCGCTCGTCCGCGGCCAGCCGTTTCCACAGTCCGACCCTGGGCCGCGCCGCCTTTTCCATGCGTACATCGTACTTTCGTTGTACAACGTACGCAGTAGATGTACGTTGTACGTGTCTATGTACGACGTACACATGGAGGGCGCGATGGGCCGGACGGCCGTGACAGCCACCGGGCTGCGCAAGCGGTTCAAGAAGACGCGGGCGCTCGACGGTCTCGATCTCGAAATTCCCGCGGGCACGGTGTACGGCCTGCTCGGTCCCAACGGGTGCGGCAAGCCGGTTAAGGGATTGTGACACTACTGAGACGCACCTCCATATACCTCCTGCCTGTGCATCCTGTCCGCTCTCGACCCGTGGGCCACACAGCGGGCCGGTACCGGAGCGTCAAGGCCGTCTTAGCGTGCTCCATGTCCCCGGTGACCTTCCCCGGTGACTGGTTGTCCTGCGTGCAGAGACGGCCTTGATGCGTAGGGGCCGGTCTGCTGGGCTCTGCCGGGGTCGATAGCGGACAGGATGCAGTGGCGACGCCCGCCACGAGGAAACCCGCACCTTGGCGCGTGGCCGCATCCTGGACGCAGGAGTGCCCCCGCCGGAGGCGCTCAATTCGTCGTAAGCTACTCGACATGATTCGAGCTGTAGCCTTCGATGTCGGTGAGTGCCTGGTCAACGAGACGCGAGAGTATGGCACTTGGGCTGACTGGCTAAGTGTGCCTCGTCATACCTTCTCTGCCATGTTTGGCGCGATCATTGCCAGAGGCTTGGACTATCGGGAGACGTTTCAGGTGTTTCGGCCTGGCTTCGATCTCGATGAGGAGCGCGAGAAGCGGGTTAAAGCAGGCCAAGCAGAATGGTTCGGCGAAGATGACCTCTACCCGGACGTTCGCTCGGCTTTAAAGGAGCTTCAGGATAGCGGCCTATGGGTTGGCATCGCTGGAAACCAGACCATTAGAGCTGGGGGCATCCTGAGAGGCTTGAACTTACCTACCGATATGATCGCGACGTCGGATGATTGGGGCGTAGCCAAGCCCAACCCGGAGTTCTTTCGCTTTTTAGTGGATGTGGCCCCGTGTGGTCCGAGTGAAATCCTGTATGTCGGTGACCGGCTCGACAATGATGTTCGTCCGGCTGCCTCGATGGGGCTTCGGACCGCCCTTATCCGTAGAGGTCCATGGGGCATCATTCAGCAGCATGATCCGGAGGCGGATCGCGTCCCGACCATGCGCATAGATTCGCTCGCAGAACTTCCTGACCGGATCAGTAGCTTCAACGCTGCAATGCGGTGAGCGTCGTCCCCCATTGATAAAGACGGTCGTCCAAGCGCTGGACGTATTCAAGATCTGCCCATGATTGCAAGGAGCGACGCACATCACGAACGCGCTCCATTCCGGTTGCGTACCAGGTCAAGGCGAGTTGGTCTAGGGCCTGCTCCAGGCGGGCGCACGCCTCTTCTGGCTTGTTCTCAGCGGCTTCGACCGCTGCCAAGTCACCGAGAACGACCACTCGCTGTTTTCCTTCGTTTCGCGATAGCAAGTCCAGCGCATTCAGTAGCGTCTCGCGGGCTTGAGGGAGATGCCCGGCTTTAAGTTGGGCGTTACCTTTGAACGCTGCAAGTCGTATAGGAGAGAACCATAGGAACCACTCCGGTGACGTGTGCGGTGTGTCTGCGGCAAGGGTATCCTCGGCGTGCCGGATGAGGCGCAATGCTTCTCTCATATTTCCGCAACGCACCTCACATTCCGCTTCAACCGCATCAAGCCAAGCCAGGAATTCGGCGGAGACGGCAGATCGGCGGGCGTACGCTCGTGCCGCCCGCATACGTTCCGCTGACTCTTCGCGATTTCCGGCCCATCCTGGAACAAATGCGGCATGAGCCAGAATGGCAGAGCCTAGTAGCGGGTCCTCGGCTTCTCCTGCCGCTTGAAGAGCGCGAATAAAGGTGGCGTCGGCATCTTGAGGTTGACGGAGGTCGAAGAACTCGATGCGGCCAACAAGTAGGAGAGATTCCGCTAGGGCCATGGCGAGTAGTCGGCGCGCTGCTCCGTTGGTCTCTGCCAGCAGGTGGGTTCCTAGGCGGGTGTGCTCCACCACGGCCGGGTGTAATTGTGATGGTTGAACACTCCAGTAGAGGCGGCGGTAAGCAACATTCATTGTCGCGTAATCGGCACCGATTGTTGGGGGCTGCATGGTTGCAGATGCTTTAGGGAGTGGCAGGGCGGCACCTGTACTTTGCGTTTTCATCTGGCGAGGAGCCGTTCGGGGCAAACCAGATGGCGAGACGGCAGTGCCAGCCCAGGGCGGAGTGAACCCGAGATCCTCAAGGGGCATCCCCAAGACGTACACGAGAAGTCGCTGATGGTCTGCCTGTGGCCATGGTGGAGTCGCTGATTCCCAACGTCGCACCTGACGAACACTCACCTCCATCTCTCCAAGTCCTATAGCAGAGGCAGCCTGGGTGAGGGCGTCGGCGAGGGCTTGTTGAGAGGCATAGCCGGCGAACTGCCGGGCCGCTTTGAGCTGGGAGTTTCCCGTAGGGCGGGACATGTGATCAACCTCCGAGACACGGATAGGCCTTGCGACACCGACACTACCGCCACAAGGCCCCCTGGGGGACTAAACGGACATAGGCGGCAGTTTACGTCCTTTGTTAGTCCTGTAGGAGTCCTCTAAAAGTCCTTGTAGCGGCCTTCAGTGTAGTTGACCCTTGTGACAGCACACAACGCGGATCACTTGGCACTGACGGAGGTGGCTGTTATGGCGAGCACGTTAGGAGACGGCACGGCCGATCTCGGGAGGGGGATTGTTCCGCTTCGCCCCCCGGTGGGTACGGGTACGCCGCGTGTGGCGCGGATCTATAACTGTCTGCTGGGTGATGACGGGGATAGCTTCGCGTCGGAGCGGGAGGCGGCGGCCCGTATCTTGGCGATGAATCCTCGGGTCCGGCACATGGTTTTGGCTAACCGCCAGTTTCTTGGGCGGGCGGTCCGGCATGCGGTCGCTACCAGGGGGATTCATCAGCTTCTGGACATCGGGAGTGGTTACCCGACTCAGCACAACGTCCACGAAGTGGCCCATTCGATCGCGCCGGATGCGTGTACGGTCTACGTCGATAATGACGAGGTTGTCGCGAGTCATGGCCGCGCTTTGCTGGCCGATGATCGGCGCAGCTTCTTTGTGGAGTGTGACCTGCGTCAGCCTGGTGAAATCATCTGGGCGGCTCAGACGGTACTCGATTTCACAAAGCCCGTTGCTGTGCTCTTGGTGGCGATTCTGCATTTCCTGCCCGATGGGGAGGACCCGCACGGGATCGTCAAGGATCTGGTGGGGGCGCTGGCTCCTGGGTCGCTGCTTGTGGTGTCGCATGTCCTGGACGACGCTCAGACTCAGCGGGGGGCGCGGGTCTATGACAGGGCGAGTGCCCCTGTCGTGCCTCGCTCTCCTGACCGGATCGGTGCGTTTTTCGACGGCTTGGACCTGGAGGTGCCGGGGCTGGTCACGTTGCCGATGTGGCAGCCCGACGATGACACCTGGTATCAGGATGAAGCCGATTCCATGCCCGTGCTGTGCGCGGTGGGGCGCAAGCCATGAGCGGCCGGGTGGGCCATTCCCCGGTGGGGGTGGCGGCGCGGCGGTTGTGTCGCAGCCTGGAAGATCACGGCGTGTTGGCGGCGGCTGTTCATGAAGGTGATGACGTGGCCTTGGTCATGGTCTCCACCGGTCTGGCGGTCTGGTGCTATCGGGGCCCTGACATGCGTCTTCGCTACAAGTGGTGGACGGGGCGTTACTCGCGGGTGCGTCCGGGACGGTGGATCTACTCCGAATGCCCGGCCTACTCACCGGCCACGGCCGCGCGGCAAGTCGCCGAACGGCTTCGGCAACTTCCCCCGGCACAGGTAGTCGTGCCTGTCGGCGGAGACTCTCCGATCAGCGGGCCGGGCTGATGCTCTATCCCCTCTACGATCCCGCCGATCTGCCGGACGAGCAGCGTCACGCGAACCTGAACACGGTGCGGCGCGCTCGTCTGGCGGTGGCCTTCCTGGTCGAGAGCCAGCGTCAACGGCGGCAGGCTGAAGGCCTGATCCACTCCTGGGGGCTTGACCGGGAAGCCCTGGACAAAGCCGCTGCCTCCTTGGCCATTCCTCCGATGTCGGATGAGGAGTGGCAGGCGATTGAGGAGACGCGCCCTAAGGCACCTGATCCTGAATCGGTGACGCAAGAACCTGCGGACGAATAGTTAGCCGCCCGCCTCAAGGGGACGAATAACCGGAAGATGGCTGCTGTCCCGGTCGTTGGTTGATGCATCCTCATGCCTGACGGGATCGATCTACCAATCACATTCCTCCAATTCGACCGGGTGTCTCGAAGGTTCGAATCCTTCCGTCCCTACGCCCCGGTAAACAGCTATCGAGAGAGGTTCACATGAGCGGAGATTCCCCCAATGGCTCGGGTGACTGCCCGGAAGGCGGGAACCATAACATCAGTTTTGCCAATGGCGCGACCTACTGCACGAAGTGCGAGCAGACATTTTAACCAGCCTTAGTGCCGGTTTACTGGATGCTCCTGGCCCTCGGCCCGTCGTGGCCGGGGGCTTCCTCACGTCGATCACCACACGAAAGAGCCGCATGATAATCGTCTCGTGGAACCTTCTTGATGGTGGGTTCGATAACGGTAGTGCCGGTCGTCTGGCGCGGCAGTTGGAGCTGTTGGCGGATCTTCGTCCTGATGTGGCGCTGGTTCAGGAGGCTAAACACTGGTTGTGGAATGGTGCCGGTGGTCTGCATCTGGCTGAGCGGGTGCTGGGCATGCGCGCGTATCTCGCTCATGCGTCTCGGCATGGCTGTCATGTGGCGGTGCTCATACGTCCGCACAGTGATATAGAGGTGATCCGTGAACGGCATGAGGAACATCATCCGTTTTGGCATGCTCAGGCGCGTGTGGTGTGCCATGTGGCGGGGTTGAGTGATCCGCTGGTGTTCGCCAGCACGCATTTCGCGCCGTTCAATCCGGCTCTGCGGGTTGAGGAGGCGTGCGCGTCTTCGGACCTGGCGAAGGGGTTGGCGGTGCTCGCGGGTGATTTCAACGACCCCGGTTTAGGTGATCCGCCTGCTGACTGGGGCGGCCTTCCTTGTTACAAGGTGGTGCGGCATACCCGCAGCGATGTTCCGGGCTGGCCGCAAGATGACCGGGCCGCCCATGTCCTGCACGAGGCGGGGTTTGTGGATGTCGCGGCCCATCTGGCGCAGCGAGGGCTCCCGGGCGTGCTCGGGGCGACGGCGGGATTCGGCATGGGGTCAACGCCGATCCGGTGTGATCGGATCTATGTGACTGGACCGCTGACGGATGTCATCGCCGATTACGGGACTGTCGCATCAGAGGACTCTGATCATCATCTGCTCACCGCCCGACTGGCCCTATAGCGGGTCGGGAGCGGTGGGGCCGGCGGAATGCGTAGCACCCCGAAGGGGCGAGCGTAGAGCGAGTTCGGCCGGCGCCACTGCGGCGGATGGTTGATCTTGGATGGTCCCGCGGTCGAATGCTTAATGATCTTGACTGTTCTGGCGTGTGCTGGTGTGCCGGGGCCGCCGCGTGAGGACGGCGCGCAGCGTCGCCCCTTGGTTGGCTTTTCCTGCTTTGACGGGAGCACAGGAGAAAGGGAGAAAACGAAGAGCATGGAGCAAAATGAATCACCACCGACGGGACCAAAGCACCACCCATTAGCGCTCAGCTCCTCTTCCACGCCTGGCCTGGCGGGGCTTCGGTATGTGGAGGTGGAGACCTCCCGCTACTGCAACCGCTCGTGCGACTGGTGCCCTAACGGGCACACCAACGCGCGCCGGACGCAACAGCTCATGGAGTGGGCGGTATTCACGAAGATCACCGCTGAACTGGGGGCGGCGGGCTTCGATGGGTTCTTCGCGTTCCACAACTTCTCTGAGCCGCTCGCCAATCCGAGACTGAACCAGGAGATCACGCAGGTTCGCCGTGATATCCCTCACGCGAAACCGGCGATCTACACCAACGGTGACTTGTTCACTCGCTCCATTCTGGAGCAGATGAGCAGGGACGGTGTCAAGTACATTCGGGTCACGCGTTACCCTCACCGGCCCGATGTCCAGCCCACTTATGAAGTACTCCAACGCTGGCTGACGCGGGCGAAACTGTCGGATCTCTACCCGTGGGACTTCGTGAAGGTACGCCAAGGACTGGCGGCCACGTGGACCGATGACGAGACCGGGATGAAGGTCGAGATCATCCGCCCCTCGATCGTGAGCTATAACGATCGCGGCGGAACCGCTGTTGTACCTCTTCCGGGCAAGGTGCGGATTGCCCCATGCCGGATGACCGCTACGTCGATCAGTATCGACTATCGGGCGGAAATGAAAATGTGCTGCAACGTCATCCCGGACTCTGCCCCGGAACACGAGCGATACGTTGTCGGCAATCTCGCCGCCTCCACCCTCTCCGAACTCTGGAACTCGTCTCTGATGGGTGGCTGGCGTGAGCGTCATGGCCGGGCCGACTGGTCGATGTCTCCGGCGTGCCGTACCTGCGTCCAGGCCCTCCCGGAGACACGGCGATGAGTAGCCACGACCGCTCTCACGCGGTGACCGCGTCCGTGCCTGGTCGGTTATGCCTGGCTGGTGAGTCTTTGGACTGGATGATTGGTGGTCCCTCGGTGGTCGCCGCTGTGCCGCTTCGTACTCGGGTAACCACCTGGCATGCGGGAGGCTCGCCCGCGTTGGCATTGTCCTCCGGCTCACCGCTGTATCGCGCCCGCCTGGTTCCCGCCGGGCAGGCAGCACAGCGGCGCTATGACGGTGACGTACTGGACTACATGCAGGCGGCCACCTGGGTTACGCTGCGCGACGCAGGCCGGATCGCTGGGACCGTGGTGACGGCCTACACGGATCTACCGGTTTCCGCTGGGCTGTCCTCAAGCGCGTGTATCACGCTGGCCGTGGTCGCGGCGCTGGACGGCTTGCGGGGCGGGGGCGCGCTGGATGTGGCGCAAGTTTGCGACCTGGCCCGCCAAGCTGAGGTCGGCGAGCTTGGTTCAGGCGCTGGCTGGATGGATTTCCTGGCGTGCGCGCACGGGGGCGTGAACCGCATCGACGCCGGTTCTGATCCGACCGCGCATCGGCTTGCGCCCCACCTGGGCATACCGGTGGTTGTCATCGACACCCTTGAGCGACGCGCGACCAAGGCGGCTCTGGCGTCCAAGCGAGAACGGTTCCGCGCGGGCGAAGCGGACATGGTCGCTTACGCCCGTCAGATGCCTCGCCTTGTGGACGCGGTCACAACGGCGCTGACCGCCCAGTCGGTGGACTACCAGGAGGTAGGCCATCTGCTCAGTACCGCGCACACGCTGTTGCGCGACAAGGTCCGTTGCTCTACAGAGTTGATCGAAACCTGTATTCAGCGTGTGTCGGCAGCAGGCGCGTTCGGCGCAAAGCTCAGCGGATCGGGTCATGGCGGTTGCCTGTTCGCCCTGGTCCCTGCCTCAGCTTTGACCGCTGTCCTTCAAGCCGTTCAAGACCTTCCCGTGCACGCGCTTGCCTTGCCAGCATCCGAGCCAGACGGCCTCGTCTCCGTTACTGCCGAGACGGGATCTCGACCACGAACCGCCCCTGATCGCCAGGGTTGAACCGGCCACAGTCGCTAGCCTGGTCCTACCGAATCGGTAGCTCCGGAAGGCGTGCCATGGTCGATCATTCCCGCCTGGTTAAGGCGTACGACATACGGGGACGAGTTCCCGATGAGTTGGACTCTGGCGTTGTTCGCGACGTTGGCACGCTGTTTGTCCGGTTGACTGGGGCTGACCAAATCGTGGTCGCCCGCGACATGCGTGCCACCTCGCCTGTTCTGGCAGAGGCGTTCATCGCGGGGGTGAGTGCTGCTGGGGCCGATGTCATTGACGCCGGTCTAGGGTCCACCGATCTTCTCTACTATGCCAGCGGCAGCCTCAATCTCCCTGGCGCGATAATCACGGCCAGTCACAACCCCGCACGGGACAACGGAATCAAGCTGTGCCGTGCGGGTGCTGCCCCCATCGGTGAGGACAGCGGCCTTGGGCAGATCCGCGCGTGGCTGGAAACAGGCGACATTCCCGCCCCGAAAGCCAGGCGTGGAGAGGTCGTCCGCCAAGACATGTTGAAGGAGTACGCGGCCCACCTGAACACGCTGGTGGACCTCACCGGCAATCGCCGTCTCAAGGTCGTTGCGGACGCCGGGAACGGCATGGCCGGACACACCGTCCCTATGGTGTTCGACGGCTTGCCGATCGAGCTGACCTCGCTCTATTTCGAGCTTGACGGCACCTTCCCCAACCATGAGGCCAACCCGATCGAGCCTGAGAACCTGCGTGACCTGCAAAAGGCGGTCGTCGCTGAAGGCGCGGACATCGGCTTGGCGTTCGACGGCGACGCTGACCGGTGCTTCTTTATCGACGAGAACGGCCAAGCCGTGTCGCCCTCGGCAATCGTCGGCTTGATCGCAGCCCGTGAGCTGGCCAAGCATCCGGGTTCGGCAATCGTCCACAACCTGATCACGTCGGCTGCCGCTGTGGAGATCATCGGCGAGCATGGCGGCATCCCGGTCCGATCACGCGTTGGGCACTCATTCATGAAAGCCCTGATGGCCTCGCATGACGCAGTCTTCGGAGGCGAGCACTCCGGCCACTACTACTTCCGCGACTTCTGGCGGGCCGACACGGGCATGCTGGCGGCGCTGCATGTGCTCGCTGCCCTCGGAGAGCAGGATCGGCCGTTGTCGGAGATCCTGGCTCAGTACTCGCGCTATCGCGCTTCCGGCGAGATCAACACTCGGGTTGACCACGTATCCGCCAAGCTGGATCAAATCGAGGACATCTACCGGCACTTCGACGGCGTGAGTACCGATCGGCTCGACGGGCTCACCGTCGATCTGAGCGACGGACGGTGGTTCAACCTGCGTCCCTCCAACACTGAGCCGCTTCTGAGGTTGAACGTCGAGGCTCACGATGAGTCCGCCATGGCAAGCCTCCGTGACGATGTCCTCAAGTTCGTCCGAGAGGCTTAATCGTCCCGGATGGGGAGTGCCGGGCACTCAGGCGATAGGTCCATGCCGACGAACTTGGGCGGGGATTGTTTCGGCAGTGGACGGGTTGATGCGCCCCTGGTGATTGATACGGAGCGGTGGGGCCGGCGGAATGCGTAGCACCCCGTAGGGGCGACCGTGAGGGAGTTCGGCCGGCGCCGTCGCGGCTGTGTTTCGCGGCCGGGGTTGAGGCGGGTCTTTTGGTGGTGCGGACCTTTTGCGTATCGTCGTGCGTTGCTAGTGGTGGTGGTTCGGGGGCTGGCAACGGAGGGGCGTCGTGGAGGAGCCTGCGTTAGGGGTCTTGGTCGTGGGCGGTCTGCTGGGATCGCCGCCGTGTACTTTGTTTTGTCCGGTGACGCCGCTTCCTGTAAACCAACCGGAATGGGATGTGCCGCCGGTCGCCGTGGTGTTCCTGGTGTTGATGGCGTGCGGCGCGGTAGTGAGTGTGATCGTCGGGATTTACAACCACAACACGGGGACGCCGTATCGGGTGCGGGGCGGTGGTTTGCACACCCCGAGCGGTCAGAAGTGGGCATGGGTGGTCGGGGTACAGGGCAGCGATGGCACGCGGGAAACGCGGGAGATGTCGGCGACCTGGTATGAGGCGAAGACCTGGGCTGAGCGGGAGTCGTCGCGGTACGGGACCCTTTGCGCGTGGGTGAGCCGCGCGACGGGGCGGGACAATGAGGTGCAGATCTGGACCTGGCGCAACGGTGAGATCGTCAATCGCCGCAAGCTCTACCTGTGGCAGGTGGAGGCGGACCCCTACCTCACCGAGCGGGAGCGCGCGGTCATCGAAGAAGACGCGCGCCAGTTGTGGGAGGGGGAATAGGCAATGTTCCTGCCTGGATGGGTGAGGGGGCCATCGTCGCGACGTGCAGTTCGAGCTAAGAAGACCGGGCGGCGGAGTATGACCACGACGCCGCCCGGTCTCTCCCTGATCAGGTTCTCTACAGAATGCGAAGCGCCTGAACGGTTACCCACCACAGTAAGCACGATCTTGCAAAACGTGTGGAGCCTCGCCGGTGTTCGTCGTGGTGTGTAAGGGCGGGGTGGACCTGGGCCGGTTGTTTGATTCGGTTGGTCGGTTGGTCGGTTGGTTGGGTGGAGGGCGTGAGCCGGGTTGGTGGCTGTCGTGGATGGCATTGGTTGGCGGGCCTGGCGTGGCGGCTGGTGCTCCCGTCCGGGACCGGCCGTCAGGCCGCATGCCCGGACGGGGAGGGCACCGGGCCGCGCGGCGGCGCGTAGCGCCGTCGCCTTGACCCTTATACGAATAATTCGGCAATGCATCCGCCGTGTTTTACGGACACCCTTTACTGAGAGTTTCGGGCCTCCCCTGGTAAATGCGGGATTTGAGGGGTTTACGGGGAACTTTATGCGGTTCTTATCCGTTGTGCCGGGTGATAGTCATTCGGACGGTAGGAGGGGTCGCAGTTGGCTTTACAGGGTGGTATCCCTGTAGCGCACGATGATGCATTCCCGTACGGCGCTTATGTCGTCGGGGAGGTCTCGCAGGTCACGGACTTCGAGGCGAGCACGAAGGACAGGCCGGTGGCTGCCCGCGACAAGGCGACGGGTGAGCTGATGTGGGCGGTGCCCGTGATGGACGGGGACCCGAGTCTCAAGGCCGCCGCTAAGTCGGTGTCGGTCAAGATCCTTTCGCCGGTTGAGCCGGTGATTCCCGCGCCGCCTGCCGAGATGGCGGGGCTCCCGTTCGTGCCCGTGCAGTTCGATGGGCTGACGGTGACGCCGTACGTGAACCAGCAGACGAACCGGCTGGCGTACTCGTTCAAGGCTCGCGGGATGCGGGCGGTTCCGGCTGCGGGTGCGGCTGGTAAGGGCGGTCCGGTTAAGGATGCCCGCTGATGGATTCTGCTTTAGGTAGGTCCTGTTTCGCGTGCGCATGGCGTGCGCTTTCTCTGGGGTGTGGCGACCCGATGTGATGTGTGAGTGGGGGCCGCTGGTGTATTCCAGCGGTCCCCTCCGCGTCCGCTAAATCGCTTTCAGTCATCGGAGAGGGTGACTCTTTTCGTGCTGCGCAAATTGCCTGGCGCTGAGGTGCAATCGGTGGTTAGTACGACGCCGGATACGGCGGTTGTGTGGCGTCCCACGGTGGTGGGGACGCCCGCGATTGTCGTGATCGTGGTGTGGGTGTGGCGGCTGCTCGTCGGCCTGGTCAAGACGCTGGTTCGGCATCCGCTGGCGTGCGCCGTGGTCGCGGGCCTGGGCGGGGTGTACTGGCTGTTCGGCTGGCAGGCCGGGGCGGCGGTGCTGGTGGTGGCCTGCTGCGGGCTGTCGGCGTGGGCTGCGCTGTGGCCTGCGGGGTTCATGTCCTGGGTTGGGTGGCGGGCGGTGTCGTGGGGCCGGTGGATGTGGGTCTACCGGCGTAGGTGGCGCTCGGTGGTCACGGTGGCGGGGCTGGCCGCGAACGTCGGTGGGCGCGGTTATGCGCCTGAGCTGGTCAAGGTGAGCTGTGACCGGGCGTCGGATCGGCTGCGGGTCAAGCTGCTTGATGGGCAGACCGATGCGGAGTGGGCCGACAGGTCGCCCAACTTGGCGCATGCGTTCGGGGCGGGGTCGTGCCGGGTGGCGGTGGAGCGGCCGGGATGGCTGGTGCTGACGTTCCCTCGGCGGGATGAGCTGGCGGCGGTGGTGCGGGCGCGTCCGATGCCTGCGGTGCCGTCTGTGGGGCCGGTGGACATCGGGGTCTGTGAGGACGGGTCTCCGTACAGGTTGAAGGTGCATGGGACGCATGTGCTGATCGCGGGGGCGACGGGGGCCGGTAAGGGCTCGTGGTTGTGGTCGGCGGTGCGGGGGCTGCTTCCGGCGTCGCGGGCTGGGTTGGTGGAGCTGTGGGCGCTGGACCCCAAGCACATGGAGCTGTCCTACGGGCTGGCGCTGTTCGATCAGTACGCGGCGGAGGCGGAGGACTGCGCGGGCCTGCTGGAACACGCGGTCAAGGTGATGCAAGACCGGGCGGCGAGATACGCGGGGGTCCGGCGTGATCACATGCCGACCGTGGAAGACCCGTTCATCCTGCTGATCGTCGATGAGGTGGCGTTCCTGACCGCCTACCAACCCGACAAGGGGTTGAGGCTGCGCATCTCGGCGGCGCTGGCCACGCTCACGACGCAGGGCCGCGCGGTCGGGGTCGGGGTGATGGCGGCACTCCAGGACCCGCGCAAGGAGGTCATGAGCATCCGGAACCTGTTCCCGGACCGGGTGGCGCTGCGCCTGGATGAGCCGTCACAGGTGGACATGGTGCTCGGGGACGGGGCGCGGGACCGGGGAGCGCTGGCCGACCTGATCCCGCGTGACCCCGATGACCCTTCGGTGGGTGCGGGCGTGGCGTATGTGCGCCTGGAGAACGCTCCCGAACCGATCAGAGTCCGGGCGGGCTACGTCTCGGACGCCGACATTCGACAGATGGTCATCCTCAAGACGCAGGGAGTGTAGTGAGTCTCGCGGTGGTGGTGCTGTACGGGCTGGTCTGCGGCGCGTGTGAGGTCGAAGACGAGCTGTGGCATGACCTCGTTCAGGGCGTGGTGGAGTGCCACGCCTGCGGGGACCGGACGGCGGTTGGTGCCGATGATCCCGAGCGGCCGGAGTCGTTCGGCTGGGATCTGTACGACGCGGGCGGGTGGGGGCCGTATGACCTTGCCTGAGCTGCTGTCGGGCCTGCGGTGCGCGGTCTGCAAGGCGCGCGGGCACCTCTGGGCCGATCACGTGCGGGGCATCGTGGAGTGCCGTTCGTGCGGGCAGTCGGCGTTGCTGTCGGACGCCGAGATCAACGACGACAAGGGGACTGTGTGACCGACGCGCTGACGCGGGCGGAGCTGGCCAAGCTGATGCAGGCGCGGGATGTCGCCGAACTGGTCGCCACCGAGAACGGGGTGTGTGTCCGGACGCTGGCGATGCGGGTGACGGACACGGTGACGGGGCGCACGGAGACGGTGGAGATGCCGTGTGGGGCGACGCTGGAATCGAAGTGTGTGCCGTGTGCTCGGCGTAATCGTCAGGTTCGGATGGCGCAGTGCCGGGAGGGGTGGCATCTGGAGTCTGAGCCGGTGGCGGAGGCTGATCCGGATTCGGTGACCGATGATCAGCGGTGGTTGGTCGGGTGGCGGGCGGAGGTTCAGGCCAAGCGGGATGCTGCGCTTGCGGCGGGTGATCCGGACGCGGCGGTGTGGGACGCCGCGATTGTAGAGATCGATGCGGAGATCAACGCGGCGGGGATGCGGGGCAACGTGCTGGATGGTGCGGCTCCTGGTGAGCGGCGGGCGCGTTCGACTCGGCGTCGGCAGGATGCGCCGGATCTGCCTCGCCGTCAGATGGCGGATACGACGCTGGGGCGGGTGTTCACCTCGCGGGATGGTAAGCGGTTCCGGCCGTCGATGTTCATTACGCTCACCCTTCCCTCGTACGGGAGGGTGCGGGACGGCGCACCGGTTGATCCGGGCAGTTACGACTACCGCAGGGCGGCGCGGGATGCGTTGCACTTCGCCAAGCTGGTGGATCGGTTCGTGCAGAACCTTCGCCGGGTGGCGGGGTTCGACGTGCAGTATTTCGCGGCGGTGGAGCCGCAGAAGCGGTTGGCTCCTCACCTGCACATGGCGGTGCGGGGCACCATGAGCCGCGCGGACATCAAGGCCGTGGTGGCGGCTACCTACCATCAGGTGTGGTGGCCTGATGCCGATCAGGTGGTGTTCGAGGGTGACGGGCTGCCGGTGTGGGTGGAGCGGCCTGGGCGTGAGGGTGGCCAGCCGTACGCCGATGGGCAGGCCGGTGACTATGTAGATCCCGCGTCGGGGGAAGTCTTGCCGACGTGGGATGACGCCCTGGATGAACTGGGCGGGGCGGAGAACGCCGAACCGTTGCACGTGGTGCGGTTCGGCACGCAGGTGGACGTGCAAGGCGTGCTCGCGGGGTCCAAGGATGCCGATCAGTGCATCCGGTACCTGAGCAAGTACCTGACCAAGAGCCTGGGCGGGTCCATCGATCCGGAGGACACGCGGCGGCGGGCGCACGCCTCCCGGCTGGTGGACGCGCTCCGGTTCGAGCCGTGTTCGTCCCGCTGCCCGAACTGGTTGCGGTTTGGGGTGCAGCCGGAGGGGGCTAAGGCGGGGATGGTGCCGGGCCGGTGCCGGGGCAAGGCGCACAGGCCGGAACACCTCGGGTATGGCGGGCGGCGGGTGCTGGTGTCCCGCAAGTGGTCCAACCGCACGATGCGGGAGCACAAGCAGGACAGGCGGGCGTGGGTGCTGGCCGTGCTGGGCCTGGCCGATGAAGCGGCGACGCGGGAACCGGGCCGGTACCTGTGGGCGCGCATCCCGGACGGTGACCAAAGCCTGGAGTCGCGGGCGGCGCGGACCTTGCATCTGGTGGCCGAACGGCAGCAGTGGCGGCGGCACTTGCAACAGATGCAGGCGGCGGCGGAGGGCGGTCCGGGTGCGGTGGTGAGCGGGCCGGTTGGATGACCGGAGGTCACCCCGGAGGGGCAGCGAAGCGAGTCCTGCCGGCGCGCGGGGCCTGCGGTGCGGTGGGTGGGTGTCCGGTGAGGGTCGCCCCTGGGAGGGCGTGCGCCGTAGGCGCTCCACTTTGCCTCGGGTGGGTGGGCGGGCCGAAGAGAGAGGGAGGCACAGCAAGCGGCGGCGACGGCACGTGGTCAAGGGGAACGGTCGGCAAAGCGGGACGGTAGGCGGCTGGGTGCTGGGAGCGCATCAGAACCCATGAGCCGTGAAGATCTCCGGGCGTACGCTCGGGCGCGGGTGCAGAGCTGGCCCGCGTTGAGTGAGCGGCAACGTGAACGGCTGGCGCTGCTGCTGCGAACCACGCGCTAGCGTGTCAGGCAAACCCCCCGCTGTCTTCGACTCAGCGGGGGGTTTCTGCTGCCGGTGGCTAGGCCGCGTTGGGGTGCTGGGGAATGATCTCGACCAAGTCGAGTTGCTCAGCCTGGGTAAGGCGTCGGCCACGTCCGATCGGGTGAAGCCTGATCTTGACCAGTAGCTTCACGATCTCACGCTGACGGCCCAAGCTGAGATCCTCCCATGTCGCCTCGGCGTCGTCGGTTGCCACGAATTCGGCAATCGGGCTGACGGCTGACGCGCTGCGCAACTCCTCGCGTATCTCGGCGGCTCGTGCGTTGACCTCGACCAAGATCTCGTCCACCATCTCCTCGTCCCATGCACCGGACGCGAACTTGCGGGCCGCGTTGGTCTTGCGCGTCTCCAGCGTGATCAGTTCATCCCGCAGGGCTGCGGCGTCCACGGTGACCTGAGACGGCAGCAGGCTCGCCACGTCATTACGGGATAGGCGGCCGATCATCAGCTCGGTTACGTAGTCGTCAAGCTGATGCGCAAGGTGCATGTTGTGCCCCTTCTCACGGCACCTGTAGACCGGTTCGCCCTTGCTGTTGTTGCGCACGCTCATGGTGGTGCCGTCGTCGCAGACCGCGCACTCGGCGATCAGGGACACCAGCCACCTGGGGACGTTGCCCGGTGCGGTCTTACGTGACTTGTCGCTGAACTTGGTGATCAATGCCTGGCGCTGGTCCTCGGGGATGATGTACGGGTAGGCGTTCCTCTTGATGATCTGCCCCTTGTGCACGGAGTGACCCGACACGCGGGGACTAAGAAGGATCTGCAACACGGTGCGGCTGTTCCATCCTTGGTGCGTGACCTGCTTGCCGCCGCGCGTCAGTATGCGGCCGTCCTTCTCGGAAACGGTGAGTACCTTCCGGGCCCTGAGATCGGCTAAGAGCTGGGCCATGGACACATCGGCCAGTAGATCATCCGCCCACTTCCTGATCTCCTCTGCCTCGTCGGGGCGGTGCTGGCCCATGTCCAGGACCGAGCGCTCGGCATAGATCCGGTCGGCGGTAGGCGCTTTGGGGTTCACGCAATAGCGAGTGACACGGCCGGTGTCCACACCCCATCCGTAGCAGCGGGGGCCGCCCCCATAGTCACCGTTGCGGGCCTGGCGCTTGCGCGCGTCCGTCACACGCTCGCCTCGGTGGTCACTCTCGTACTGGGCGTTAAGAGTGTCGTTGATCAGATCCTTGCGGCCTGCGGCCTTGTTCAGGTTGTAGAACGACCCTCGCATGCCGCTGTAAAGCTTCACCGTGTGCGCACGCGCGATCTCAATGAAGCGGCTGACCTCCTCAACGTCGCGGTGTAACCGGTCCGCGTGCCTGATGATGATCAGCCCTATCCTCCCGGACCTCATGCTCTGGAGCATGCGCTGATAGTCGGGCCGCTCGGCACCGCTGAACGCGGAAAGATCGTTATCAGTGAACGTCTCGGCGATCGTCTCGCCTAGCTCCTCGGCTGCGTTGACGTTCTCGTAGTGCTGGGTGTCCACGCCTTCGGCGGTACCCCGCTTGTCATACGAGATCCGGCAGTAATCGACGGTGATCCTGGGGGCGGCGGGGGTCTGTGAACTGGTCATATCTCAATTATGTGCCCTAAACCCGTAACCGGGAAGACCACGACGGTGCGGATCCTCACCACGCTGCTCCGTCCCGACGCGGGTACGGCATGGGTCGCGGGGTTCGACGTCGTCCGGCAGCCCGCGGAGGTACGCGCCCGCATCGGGCTCGCCGGGCAGACCACCGCGATCGACGACGAGCTGAGCGGACGCGAGAACCTCGAAATGGTCGGCCGGCTCTACCACCTGCCGGCCGACGTGGTCCGCAGGCGGGCGCGGGAACTGCTGGACCGCTTCGCCCTCGCCGGCACCGGCGAGCGACTGGTCTCGACGTACTCCGGCGGCATGCGCCGCCGCCTCGACCTCGCGGCCGGCGTGTTCGCCTCCCCGCCCGTGCTGTTCCTGGACGAGCCCACGACCGGGCTTGATCCGAGGCGCAGGAGCGAGATGTGGTCCCTCATCGGCGAACTCGTGGCCGAGGGCACCACCGTGCTGCTCACCACCCAGTACCTGGAGGAGGCCGACCGCCTGGCCGATCACATCGCCGTGATGGACCACGGGCGGATCATCGCCTCGGGGACGCCCAGGGACCTGAAGACCTCCGTCGGCGGCGAGTGGGTCGACGTGGTCGTCACCGACCCGGCGCGGCTGGACGACGCGGCCCGCCTGCTGGGACGCCTCACCGGGGGCGAGCCGAGGACCGAGCACACCGCACTGCGGGTGTCCGTTCCGGCGACCGGGCGCGGCGCCGCCACACTGACCGCCGCGCTCAGAGCCCTGGACGACGAGCGCATCGCCCTCGACGACATCGCGCTGCGCCGTGCCGGCCTGGACGAGGTCTTCCTGCGGCTGACCGGCGAGCTCGCGTCCGGGACGACCTGATGATCACCGTTCCGCCTCCACCCGCCACCGCGTTCGGCAAGGTGCGCTGGATCCTGGCCGACGGCTGGACGATCGCCCGGCGCGACCTCACCCACCTGCGGAACCGGCCCGCCTACCTGATCAGCGTCACCGTGTTCCCAATGACGTTCATCGTGATCTTCGGGTACATCCTTGGCAGCGCCATCGACATGCCGGGCGGCCACTACCGGGAGTACCTCATGCCCGGGATCTTCGCGATGACCACGGCGTTCGGGGCCGTGGCCACCATGGTCGTCGTGGCGAGCGAGATGTCCAAGGGAGTGATCGACCGGTTCAGGTCCCTGCCGATGTCGCGCTCGGCCGTGCTGCTGGGGCGGGCGGTCGGCGATCTCCTGGGGACGATCCCCGGCACCGCGCTCATGGTCGCCGCCGGGTACGCCGTCGGCTGGCGTATCCAGAACGGATGGCCCGGCGCCTTGGCCGCCTTCGGGTTGCTGTTCCTCCTGAGATTCGCGCTCACGTGGGTCGGCGCGTACGTCGCCCTGCTGGCCAGAACTCCCGAGACGGCGGACCAGATGGGCACCGCCGTGATCTTCCCACTCACCATGGTGGGCAACACGTTCGTCCCCACGCAAGGCATGCCCTCCTGGCTGCGGACGGTCGCCGACTGGAACCCGCTCAGCGCCCTCACCACGGCGAGCCGGGTGCTCTTCGGCAACCCGGGCGCCCCCGGGCCGGACGCCGCGTGGCCGCTCCAGCACTCCATCGCGGTCGCGCTCGGCTGGTCGATCGCGCTGATCGCCGTCTTCCTGCCCCTGGCGGTACGCCGATACCGCGCGCTGGCCCGATAAATCGGTAGTGTGAGCGCTCGCGGCTGGGTATTACCCTGCCGCGAGACGCTCTTTACCTGAACATCGAGCCCGGAGGTCTAGATGGGGATCGGGGTCAGCATCTTCTTCCTGACCATCGGGGCGATCTTAAAGTTCGCGATCGAGCCCGACGTTCTCGGCAGTAGCGTGCACATCGACGTCATCGGTGTGATCTTCATGATCGTCGGCGCCGTGGGGCTGCTGCTGAGCTTCTTCCTCATGTCCCGGCGCGGCCAGACCTCCGACGGCGAGCTCCAGCACCGGGAGAACCCTCCGAGCGTCTGAGCCGCTCCCGATCGGCCGCCCCGCGAAGCTCGTACGCGACGGCGGCCGGCGACACGCCCTGGACGACCTCTTTCTGGATCTCAGACAGGGTGCCCGCAGTCTTAACAAGGCTCACTACCGAGCGCGAACACTGAAATCTCTCGCTGAGTTCACCGCCGGCTCCCGCCGTGAGACGGCCGATGTGGGTCGGCGGGTATGTGCGTACGCATCCCTTGCGGGTCGAACAGGATAAGAAGCTCGACAACGCCGCCGTCGGCGCTGCCCAGCCAGTGCGGCAAGGACGTGTCGAACTCGGCTGCCTCACCCCGCTCCCAGCATCCGCTGGGCACTCACCCACATGATCGAGGAGACCGGCCGCCACGCGGGCCACGCGGACATCATCCGCGAACTGATCGACGGCACAAGCGGACGCTGACCCCAAAACCTTCTTTAGGACAGGCACACATGATGACGGCAACCCGGCCGTTGTCGCGCCGCTTCCTCCGATCCGCGCGCACGTTGGCGCCGCCGGGCTATCGTGGACGCTGCGGGCAGATCTCGGCGATCTTTCAGATTTTCTGAAAGGTCCCCTGTAGAACTCCTCGATGGACGCGCGCTCTCGCCCGCCAACAGACTCCCTTCCTGAGATCCAAGCAGCGGACCCGACCGATCGGGACCGCCTCACAGGAAGCGCGATCTATGGCGAACCGATCCCGGAGAGTGGTGCCCGCAGGGCTCGCGCTCGTCCTGGCCCTCGTGACGGCGGGCTGCAACGCGAACTCGCAATCCACCGAGCCGACGAAGGACAAGAACACGACGGCGCTCGAGTCCGTGCCCCAGGGCGGGACCCTGCACTACCTCTCGCGGCGCGCGAACGAGTCCTTCGAGACCGCCAACGCGCAGATGGTGCCGACCAGCCGGCTGCGGTGGGTGCACCGCGGGCTGACGTCGTGGCGGACGCTCCCGGACAAGGACACGATCCTCGTGCCGGACCTCGCCACCGACACCGGTACGACGGACGACGGCGGCAAGACGTGGACCTTCACGCTGCAGCAGGGCCTGAAGTTCTCCGACGGCAGCCCGATCACCGCGCAGGACGTGAAGTACGGCATCGAGCGGTCGTTCGCGCCGATGTTCCAGGGTGGCCTCGGCTACCACAAGACGCTGCTGGTCGGCGGCACCGACTACGACGGCCCGTACGACGGCAAGGAGCTCGACTCCATCGAGGTCGTCGACGACCACAAGATCGTCTTCCACCTGACGCGTCCGTTCGGCAACTGGCCGTGGATCGTCAGCATGCCGGCCTTCGCGCCGGTGCCGGCCGCGGCCGACACCAAGCCGGAGACGTACGGCGAGCACCCGGTCGCCAGCGGCCCGTACCAGGTGACGAGCTTCCGCAAGGGCTCGCAGGCGGTGCTGGATCGCAACCCGAACTGGAAGGCCGACACCGACCAGGCCCGGTTCGCCGGCCCTGACAAGATCGTCCTCGACATGGGCCTGAACAACGACACGATCGTGCAGCGCCTCATCGACGACAAGGGCGAGGACAAGACCGCGATCAGCAACGCGCTCATCTCGCCGTCGCAGTTCCAGCGGATCGAGTCCGACCCGTCGATCTCCGACCGCGTGGCCAACAGCCCGTCGGGCTACTTCCGCTACCTCGCCATGAACGTCAAGCGCCCGGGCCTCTCCGACGTCCGCGTGCGTCAGGCGATCAACTACGCGATCAACAAGGCCGAACTGCAGAGCGTGTACGGCGGCCCGAAGTTCGGCGCCCAGATCACCTCGACCATCATGACGCCCGGCATCCCCGGCTACACCAAGTACAACCTGTACGACGGCGGTGACACCGGCAACGCCGACAAGGCGAAGGCGTTGCTCGCCGACGCCGGCGTCTCCGACCTGAAGCTCACGCTGACCTACCCGACCGACGTGAGTGCGATCGAGGAGAAGGAAGCCCAGAGCATCAAGAACTCGCTGGCGCGGGTCGGCGTCAAGGTCGAGCTCAAGGGCCTCGACGGCGACACCTGGTACGAGCTCGTCTCGTCCGCCGACGGCGACTACGACATGACGACGAACGGCTGGGGAGCGGACTTCCCGAGCGGCATGAGCACCATCCAGCCGCTGTTCGCGTCGAGCGAGATCGGCAACGGCGGCGGCAACGCCTCGAAGTTCTCCAGCCCCGAGGTGGACGCCGCGATCGACGCCGCGAGCGCGGAGCCGGACCTCGCCAAGGCCGCCCAGATGTGGGCGGCGATCGACAAGCAGATCATGGAGGACGCCCCGGTCGTGCCGATCCTCGTGCAGCGCACGCAGGCCCTGGCCGGTTCGAAGATCCAGAACTACTTCATCCCCGCCTACCCGCCGTTCGCGAACGAGCTGGTCGTCGGTGTCGATCGCTGAGATCCAGCAGGCGGAGGGCCGGGGCACGCCGGTCCTCGGCCGCTTCCTCCGGAAGCGGTCCGGCGTCGCCGGCCTGGTCATGCTGATCGTGCCGCTCGTCGCGGGGCTCTGCGCCCCGCTGCTCGTGTGGATCGAGGGACAGGACCCGAGCACCTTGCACACCGACCTGCTCGACCCGGACGGCGGCCGTCCGCTGGGCGCCTTTGGTGGCGTCAGCGCCGACCACTGGTTCGGCGTCGTCCCGGTGACGGGCGTCGACCTGTTCGCCCAGATCGTCTACGGCATCCGCTCGTCGCTGTTCATCGCGTTCGGGGCGAGCATCCTGTCGATCGCCTTCGCCGCCGTCCTCGGTACGGCGATCGGGTACTTCGGCGGCTGGCTCAACGCCGTCGCGGGGCGGGTGATCGACTTCATGTTCGGCTTCCCGGGCCTGATGTTCGTCATCGCGATCATGGCGATCGTGCCGCCGGAGATGCCGCGGGGCCTGGTCCTCGTGCTGGTACTGGCCTTCTTCGGCTGGACCGTCCCGGCCCGGATCATCGGCGCCCAGGCCGGCGCCATCAACGCCCGCGCCTTCGTCGAGGCGGCGCGCGCGACCGGGGCTCCGCCCTGGCAGATCATCCGCCGCGAGATGCTGCCGCACCTCTTCGGCCTGGTCGTCGTCCTGTTCGCGATGTCACTGCCCGGCAACGTCAGCGTCGTCGCGGGACTGTCGTTCCTCGGCGTCGGCCTGCGTGGCGACGTCCCCGACCTCGGCAAGCTGCTCTCGGACTCGCTGTCGTGGATCTACAGCGGTGCGGACGTCTGGTACATGCTCTTCCCGGGCGCCGTGGTGTTCCTGATCGTTTTCGGCGCCACGCTCGCCGGTGACGCGCTCCGCGACGTCCTCGACGTGCGCACGGAGGATGCCGCATGATCGTCTACATCGCCCGCCGCATGGTCACCGCGGTGTTCATGCTCCTTTCGATCGCCTTCGTGACGATAGCCCTCTTCTTCGGGGCCTCGAAGGACCCGGCCCGCGCCATGTGCGGCAAGCCGTGCCCGCCCGAGACCCGGGCCAAGGTCAGCGCCTACATGCAGACCGACCAGAGCGCGGTGTGGCAGTTCACCGAGTTCGTGAAGGGCCTCTTCGTCGGCCGTACGTACGGCCAGGGCGCCCAGCAGGTGCACTGCCACGCACCCTGCTTCGGCTACTCGTTCCCGAACCGCAGCGACGTCACGACGCTCATCGCCGAGCGGCTGCCCGTCACGTTGTCGCTCGCGTTCGGCGGGGCCGTCCTGTGCCTCGTCGTGGGCATCGGCCTCGGCGCGTTGTCGGCGATACGCAAGGGCGGGATCGTCGACCGGTTCTCGACCGGCTTCGCGATGTTCGGGCTGTCGGTGCCGACCTTCCTCGTCGGCCTGCTCGTCGTCCAGGTCTTCGGCTTCATGCTCAACGCGCTGCCGTACTCCGGCTTCGTGTCGTTCTCGGAGTCACCGGCGGACTGGGCCTGGCACCTGATCGGCCCGTGGATGGTGCTGTCGTTCATTCTCGCCGCCGGCTACATCCGGGTCACCCGCACCCAGCTCCTCAACGAGCTCTCGGCCGACCACCTCGTCGCGATGACCGCGCGCGGCGCGTCGACCCGGCAGGTGAACCGGCACGCCGTCCGCGGCGTGATGGTGCCGGTCGTGGCGATGTTCGCGCTCGACGTCACCGCGCTCCTGGGCGGGTCGGTGATCGCGGAGAAGGTGTTCAGCCTGCACGGGCTCGGCGACCTGCTGCTGTCCGGCGTGAACGAGTCCGACCTGAGCATCGTCGTCGGGGTGACGCTCTTCTCCGCCTTCCTCATCATCGTCGGCAACCTGATCGCCGACCTGCTGATGCCGCTTCTCGATCCGAGGATCCGCCGTGCCTGACCCCGTACTCCAGGTCGAGGACCTGTGCATCTCGTTCACCAGCGGCGGCGTCACCGCCGATGTCGTCCGGGACCTCTCCATGAGGCTGGACGGCGGCCGCACGCTCGCCGTGGTCGGCGAGTCGGGGTCGGGCAAGACGATCACCGGCCGGGCGATCATGCGGCTGCTGCCGCGCGGGGCGAGCGCCCGGGGCCGGATCGTCGTCGCCGGCCGGGAGATGCTCTCCGCCGACGAGCGCGAGCTGCGCCGGGCCCGCGGCTCCGACGTGGCCATGGTGTTCCAGGACTCGATGTCCGCGCTCAGCCCGTACCTCGACATCGGCGCGCACATCGCCCAGGCGGTCCGCCTGCACGACCCGTCGGTCACCCGCCGCGCCGCGCGGGCCCGTGCGGTCGAGATGCTCGACCGGGTCGGCATCCCCGAGCCCGCGGACGCCGTACGCCGCTTCCCGCACGAGTTCTCCGGCGGCATGCGGCAACGCGCGGTGATCGCGATGGCCCTGGTGAACCGGCCGGCGCTCCTCATCGCCGACGAGCCGACCACCGCGCTCGACGTGACGGTGCAGGCGCAGATCCTGGCCCTGCTCCGCGAGCTCCAGCAGGAGTACGGCATGGCGATGCTCCTGATCAGCCACGACTTCGGGGTGGTGGGGAGCGCGGCGGACGATGTCCTCGTGCTGTATGCCGGCCGCCAGGCCGAGTACGGCAGCCTCCGCGACATTTTCGATCAGCCCGCCCACCCGTACACCGCCGGTCTCCGCGCGGCCACGCCGCGGCTGGACGCCCGACTCGACACTGGAGGGGAGCGGACCCGGCTCCGCGCCATCCCCGGCGCGCCCACGTCGCTGCGCGACGCCGGACCGGGTTGCGCCTTCGCGCCGCGCTGCGGCCTCGCGGACCAGGTCGGCGAGCGCTGTGTCGTCGAGACACCGCTGCCCACCGTCCGCCCGACCAGCGAGGGCGGCGGCCCGCACCTTGCGGCCTGCCACCTCGATCGTCTCCCCACACTGCAGGAGGTCGCCCGGTGAGCGAGCCGATCCTGGAGATGACCGACGTCAGCAAGCGCTACCGCACCGCCGGCGGCTTCGGCCGCGGGCGCAAGGGCTTCCTCGCCGTCGACGGCGTCTCGCTCCACGTCGAGCGGGGCGAGGCGCTCGGCCTGGTCGGTGAGTCCGGCTCGGGCAAGTCCACGCTGGCGCGGATGGCCAACGGCCTGGTGGTGCCGACGTCCGGCACCGTCCGTACGGACGGGCAGGACGTCGCCTGCCTCAGTCGGCGAGGACTACGGCGGCTACGGCGCAACGTCGCCATGGTCTTCCAGGACCCGTTGGCGTCGCTGAACCCGCTGCAGACCGTGCGGCAGACGCTGGAGAACGTCTTCCGTGCGCACGGCGAGACGGCGTCGACCGCCGAGCTGGTCGCGCTGCTGGAGTCGGTCGGCCTCGGCGCCGACTACCTGGGGCGCTATCCGCACGAGGCGTCCGGCGGGCAGCTCCAGCGCGTCGCCGTGGCGCGCGCGCTCGCCCTCAAGCCGGACCTGATCATCGCGGACGAGCCGACCTCGGCGCTCGACGTGTCGGTGCGTGCCCAGATCCTCAACCTGCTGGCCGACCTGCAGCGCGACCAGGGGATCTCGTTCCTCCACGTCAGCCACGACCTGGCGGTGATCCGGCTCTACAGCGACCGCGTCGCCGTCATGCAGCGCGGCCGCATCGTCGAGACCGGCCCGTCCGACGAGATCTTCCGCTCCCCGCGGCACCCCTGCACGCGCGCGCTGGTCGAGGCGACACCGGAGGCGGGGCTGCCCGCCTGACCTGCGGGAGCGTTGCGCGACGCCGACCAGGCGTGCCACGATCATGACCATGACGCACCGAACGACCACCCCGTCGTGAGCCGGCCGGAGGCCGGCACGACAGAGTACTGAATGAGGACACGTGGGAACCGACCTGTTCGTCCGAGAGTACGGGCGGGACGCAGCAGATGCGCCCGCCATCCTCATCCTGCACGGCGCCGTGGAGTCCGGCGCGTGCTACGGCGACGCCGTCGACCGCTGGTGCGGCGACTACCACATCGTGGCGCCGGACGCCCGGGGCCACGGGAAGTCGCCCAGCCGCCTGCCCGAGCACGCGGGCGTTCCGACCACCGACGTGATGGTGCAGGACGCGACCGACATCCTCAAGGACATGCTCGACGAGACCGGGCGCAAGACGCTCGTCGTCGGGCACTCCATGGGCGCGCGGATCGCCGCCTTCGTCGCCGCCGACGCCCCGCACCTCGTGGCCGGCGTCGTGCTCGAGGACCCGCCGTGGTGGGTGCCGGAGGCCGGTCCCAACCCGTGGCTCAGCGTCGAGCAGACCGTCAAGGACCCCTTCGACTACGCCGGCACGGCGTCGGTCGAGGAGCTCATGGACATGCAGCGCGAGCTCAAGCCCCACTGGGCGGAGCAGGAGCTGCGCCCGCTCGCCGAGGCGATGAAGGCCGTCGACATCGACTACATGGAGCAGCGGGTCCACGAGAAGCGCCGGATCTGGACGCCGACCGCGCGGCAGATCACGGTCGGCCCGGCCGGCGTACCGGCGCTGCTCATCACCGGCACCGGCGACGTCATCGTCGACAAGCACTCCCGTGAGCGCCTCACGGCCGTCGCGCCCGGCTTCGACGTCGTCGTGATCGAGGGCGCCCACCACTGCGTGCGCCGCGACAAGCCGGACGAGTACCACCGGCACGTCGACGCCTTCCTCCGCGAGAACGCGCCGTCGGCCGGAGCCGTCACTCGACGCTGAAGGTGTCGGACCGCGCGAGCGGGCCGTAGATCTCCGAGTCCGGCTCGGCGACAGCGGCCCGCATCGCCTCCAGCCCCGCGCGTACGACGGGGTGGCCCTGGTTGTCGCGCCGCGTCGTCATGATCACCTTGCGCAGCGGCGCGATGCCGCGCGTCGGCAGGATCGTCACCCAGTCGGCGTCGCGGGCGGAGAGCGCGGACTCCGGCACCAGGCAGATCCCCGCCTCGGCGGCGACCAGCGCCAGCGCGGCGCGGTAGTCGTCCGAGACGTGGGCGATCGGCGGGTGGAAGCCGAGCTCGGCGCACGCCTGCAGCACCATCGTGCGGCACGGGTTGCCGGGCGAGGGCATGATCCAGCCCTCCTCGGTGAGCTGGGTGAGCCCGATGCCCTCCTCGCCGGCCAGCGGGTGCGCGTGGGGGAGGACGGCCTTGAACCGCTCGATGTAGAGCGGGAACTTCACGATGTCGGGGGAGTCGCGCTCGGGGTCGGACTCGTACTCCAGGCTGACGGTCACGTCGATATCGCCGCGCATCAGCATCCGGTGGCTCATGTGCGCCTCCGCGTCGACGACCGTGACGTCGACGCCCGGCGCCTGGCGGCGCATCTCGACGATGGCGGGTGCCACCAACCAGCTGATCGCCGTGGGGAAGGCGCCGATCCGGAGCTGCCCGAGGACACCGCCCGCGTGCGCGGCCAGGTCGGCCTCGGCGATCTTCAGCCGGGAGCTGATCTCCTCGGCGTGCCCGGCGAGGATGCGCCCGGCCGGCGTGAGCGCCAGCTTGCGCCCCGTGCGTACGACGAGCGCGTGGCCGACCTCGCGCTCGAGCGCCGCGAGCTGCTGCGACACCGCGGACGGCGTCAGGTGCAGCGCCGCCGCGGTCGCGGTGACCGAGTCGGACAGCACGAAGGCACGGAGGACGAGGAGACGTCGGGGGTCGATCGTGGGCACGCGGGCTCCGTCGCGAGTCGGCAGGGCGTCCGTCGCGGTGCGGGCATCCGCGGGGCGGGACAGGAGGACCCCGATGCTAGCGGGCGCTTCCGGACGCGGGGCGCTCCGGCCTGGGGTGTCCTGCCGCCCGCGAGTGTTCTCCGGGGAAGTCGGTGCGAGTCCGACGCTGTCCCGCGACCGTGACACGACCTTGATCGTGAAGCCGGATCACCTGAGCACGCTTGGATTTTCGGCCAAGACTACGGGCGCCCCTGGACCTCGTACTGCACGGCGGCCCGGTTGGCGAGGATCGGCCTGATGGCGTCGGCGATCAGGGCACGGTGCACCGGGTGGTCGCGGTAGACGAGGTAGTCCTCCACCGAGTCGAAATCGGCCACGACCGCGAACTCGTAGTTGCCGGGATTGATGCCCGCGTCGGCGCCGATGTCGTAGCGGCGGATCTCGGGGATCACCCCCGGCAGCTCCCTGAGCCCGGCCTCCACGGTGGCCTTCTGCTCCTCCGTGGCACCCGCGACCCAGGTGAACAGCACAACGTGCCGGAACATGATCTCTCCTTAACTCGCCCGAGCCGCCAGCGTACGGCCCCCACCCCATCGACACCGGATCAGGGACCCTCGAAGCACCACCGCGCCGGAGCACCCTGAAGGGACAACACGGATCATCACCGCACGGCCACAACGACCGCTGAGCGTCACGGAGTAGTGCGGGGTAGCTTGATCGTGTGGTCGACGACTTGGACATCGGCATCGTTCGCACCCGGTCATGGCCCACCGCCGTTCTGATCGTGGTGGCGGCCCTTCTGGTCTGCCTTCCGGTTCCCGGTGCCGGGGCACCCTTCGTCGTCGCCGCAGTACTCGCCCTTGTCACCGTGTCGGCGTTCTCGCTGTGGTCTCCGCCGGTGATCCGGACCGCCCTGTTCATGGACGCGGTCTTCCTCGTCTTCACGCTGGGCACCCGGCTCGGGTGGTCTCCCGCCGTCACCACGGTGCTGGTGTGCGTGGTCCCGACCGCCATCCTGCTGGTATGTGGCCGCGCGCCGTCCCTCAGCCCGGCGGCGCCCTGGTTGCGGGCCGGCCGGCTGACCCGCGACATTCCGTGGCTGGCGGCCGTGACCATCGGGGGCGGCGGGGTCGCGTTGACGCTCTGGGCGCTGGCCGTCAAGCCGTCGCCCTCCCCCTACCTGCGGCAACTGCAGGAGCTACCTGTGTGGGTCGCCGCGTTGGGCGTGGTCGGGTTCGCGATGGTGAACTCCGTCTGGGAAGAAGCGCTCTTCCGGGGGATCCTGCTGACGGAGCTCCGAACCGTCGCGGGAACGCGCCCAGCCGTGGTGATCCAGGCGCTCGTGTTCGGCTTCGCGCACATGAACGGCTTCCCCTCAGGCTGGACCGGCATGATCATGTCGGCCGTCTGGGGGCTCATGCTCGGCGTCCTGCGCGTGCGTAGCAGGGGGATCCTGGTCCCGTACGTCGTTCACGTGTGCGCGGACGCGACCATCGGCATCCTCGCGGTGACCGTTCTCCTCTGACACAGGCACGTGTGTCAGCGTCCGGGGTGTTCATCGTCTCGCCTGCGCCGGTTCACGGTGAGGTACGCCGTCACGGTGGTGTCGGCGTCGGCCGGGCCGGTGGGGCGGTGGGCCAGGGGCTGGGTTCTGTCGGGGTCAATGGGGGCGCGGTGCCTCGCCAGGGGGACGGTCCGGTGGAGGTCCTCCGGCGGTGGCGTCCCACCGGCCCGGGGGGCGCTCACGGCTTGGAGGGCGCTCACGGCCTGGGGGGCGCTCACGGCCTGGGGGACGGCGGCGGGGGCTTGCGGGGCCGTGCTGGTCTGGGCCGCTACCAGGGCGGCGTAGCGGCCTCCGAGGGCGAGGAGCTCCTCATGGGTGCCGCGCTCGACGATGTGGCCTCCGTCGACCACCAGGATCAGGTCCGCGTCCCGGATCGTGCTCAGCCGGTGGGCGATGACGATGCGGGTCTGGGTGAGCTGGGCAAGGTGACCCTCGATCGCCGCCTCGCTCTCGCTGTCGAGGTTGCTCGTGGCCTCGTCCAGCAGGAGGATCTTCGGCCGGGAGAGCAGCGCGCGGGCGAGCGCCAGCCGCTGCTTCTGCCCGCCCGAGAGTCCGGCGCCCTCGGTGAGCATGGTCTCGTACCCCATCGGCATCTGCCTGATCTCGTCGTCGAGACGGGCGATCCGTGCCACCTCGTTGATCCGGTCGAACGACGCCACCGGGTCGTTGAGGGCGATGTTCTCCCTGATGGTGCCGGTGAAGAGCGACGGGTCCTGGGTGACCACCCCGAACTGCCGCCGCAGGGTGCGGAGGTTCAGCTCGTTCACCGGCACCCCGTCGTACCGGATCTCGCCGGTCGTGGGGGTGTGCAGGGCGAGCAGCAGCCGGGCCAGCGTGCTCTTGCCCGACCCCGAAGAGCCGACCAGCGCCACCTTCTGACCGGGTGCGATCTTCAGCGAGATGTCCTGGAGGGTCCAGGGTGCCCTCGGGTCGTACCGGAAGCCGACGTTCCGCAGCTCCACCGCGCCGCGAAGGCGCAGGACCTCGATGCCTTCGGCCGGCTCGGGCTCGGAGGCGAGGATGTCGGAGAGCCGGTCGAAGTGGGCGCCGGCCTGCTGGAGGCTCTGCAGGCTGGACATCAGCGACGACAGCGGGGTGAGCGCGGCGACGGCGATGGCGTTCAGCGCGAGCAGCGCCCCGAGGGTGAGCTCCCCGTCGAGCACCCGCCAGGCTCCGATCCACAGGAGGCCGAGCGGCGCGAGGACGCGGATGGCGCCGAGGGCCGCCTCCAGCAGGCCCTGGGTGATCCCGCCCCGTACGTCCGCGTTGAGCTGGGCGGTGAAGTTCCTGGACCACTGCTCGACCGCGTGCTCCTCGGCCCCGGACGCCTTCAGGGTCTCGATGCCGCCGATGGCCTGG
This sequence comes from Sphaerisporangium viridialbum, assembly GCF_049674955.1. GTDB lineage: Bacteria > Actinomycetota > Actinomycetes > Streptosporangiales > Streptosporangiaceae > Sphaerisporangium > Sphaerisporangium viridialbum. The sequence continues at coordinate 9,597,797 of NZ_CP187232.1, forward strand.
ATCAGGTGGCTCTGCGTCGCCGAGAACGCGGTCAGCTCCTGCTGGGCCAGGTAGTTGACCCGGCGGGTGGTCGCCAGCAGCAGGGCGATCTGCAGGAGGGCGACACCGGCCAGGCAGGCGCCGAACAGGGGATCTCGTACGAAGACCAGGGCCAGGTAGCCGATGGCGAGCGGACCGTCGAGGAGGGCGGACAGGATCTGGCCGGTGAGCATGTCCCTGAGCACGGCGACGCTGCTCGCCCTGGTGACCAGGTCTCCCGTACCGCGCAGCGCGAAGTAACGGTAGGGCAGGGCCACCAGGTGGGAGACCACACCCCGGGTCAGCTCGGCGTCGGCGCTCGCCCGCACCGACACCAGCAACACCGACCGCAGGGCCCCGACCACGAACTGTGTGAGCGTGGCCAGCAGCAGCCCGCCGCCGAGCAGGGCGAGGAACGTGCCGGCTCCCATGGGCAGCACCTGGTCCACCAGCACCTGCGAGAACAGCGGCAGCGCCAGCCCGAGCACCTGCAGGAGGATCGAGGCCAGCACGACCTGCGCCAGCAGGCCGCGCCTGCGCATGACGAGTGTCCTGAGGAACTGGCGTCGCCAGGCGCTCGCCGCGCTGGAGGTCCCCCGGTGGAACATCGGGCCGGGCTTGAACGCCAGCAGCACACCGGTGAAGCCCTCGTTGAACTCCTCGGCCGTGAGCCTGCGCCGCCCGGGTCCGGGGTCGACGATGTCCACCCGCTCGGGCGTCCAGCGCTCGACCACCACGAAGTGGTTGAACTCCCAGTGGACCACGGCGGGCATGGGGATCCGGGCGAGGTCTTCGGGTTCGAGGGAGAACGCCTTGGCGTTGAGCCCCGACTCGCGGGCGCCCGCGACGATGGCCAGCGCGGTGAGCCCATCCCTGCCGACCTGGAGCCGGTCGGTGATCTCGTGGAGCGAGACGCGGTGCCCGTGGTAGGAGAGCACCATGGCCAGTGACGCCGCCCCGCATTCGGTGACCGAGTTCTGCAGGACGACCGGCACGCGCCTTCTCATGACGCGACCCCGTTCACGCGCCGGCTCCGAAAAGGAGGGTTCCGGCCGTGATGGTTCCGGTCTCGATCACGGCCTCGCCTGCCCGGCCCGCGAGCCCGCGGGAGTCGTCGCCGGCGACCTCGCAGGACAGGACGGCGAGGCGGGCGGGCCCCGTCGCGGTGCCGAAACGCCTCTTGAGCTCGTCCACGCCGATCACTGGACCGCCCGGGTCCACGACGTGGCAGGTCAGTGGCCGCGCCTGGCCCGCCAGCCGTACGGTCGTCTCCTGACGCACCCGGGGTGCGTGCTTGTCCCGCGGCACCTGAGCCGTCACGTCGAGGTGCGGCGCGGGCTCGGCCCTGTATCGCGTGACCGTCACCTGGACGGTCACCAGGTCGGGCACCCGGATGAGTGCCAGGCCCGCCCCCGCGGCGAAGAGGAGGGCGACCAGCGCCCAGAACATCACGAACCACGCTCTGTGGATGACCAGGGGTTTGCTGATCCGCGTCGAGGGGTCGCTGTACCTGCGCAGCGCCTCCTCGCGGTAGATCGGGCGGCTCACAACCGGTCCCGGTCGCTCAGTATGAGAGTCATGTTCCAATCGCCTCGCTTCGCGGATCCGCCACGGCATCGCGTGCCGCGCCTGAACGCGCGCGTCGCGTGGTGAGGATTCCTCCGAGACGAAGCTAGGGGCGGCGACTTGGATCGCACTTGCCGCTCAGTGTGAGCGCCACGAACACGACAGAAGGGCCGGAGAGGAAGCCCTCTCCGGCCCTTCGTGTACTGCCGGGAATCGGGGGTATCGCGCCTTGTCAGCTCCAGGCGAGCATGCGCAGCGGGTCCTGGAGCATGGCGCCCACGTCGCGCAGCACGTACGAGCCGATCTCGCCGTCCACGACCCTGTGGTCGAACGACAGCGCCAGCGTGGTCACCTTGCGCGGCACGACCTGGCCGTCCACGACCCACGGCAGGTCACGGACCTGGCCGAACGCGAGGATCGCCGTCTCACCGGGGTTGAGGATCGGCGTGCCCGCGTCGATCCCGAAGACCCCCACGTTGGTGATCGTGATCGTGCCGCCGGTCAGGTCGGCGGGCTGGGAACGCCCGGACCGCGCCCTCTCGGTGAGCTCGGCCAGCGCCTTGGCCAGGTCGGGCAGCGACAGCGCCTGCGCCTCCTTGACGTTCGGCACGATGAGACCGCGCTGCGTGGCCGCGGCGATGCCGAGGTTCACGTAACGCTTGACCACGATCTCGTCGCCGGCCCAGGTGGAGTTGATCAGCGGGTACCGCCTGGCGGCCGTGAGCAGCGCCTTGGCCACCAGCAGCAGCGGCGACACCTTGACCTCGGCGAAGTCGGGCAGCTCACGGAGCCGCCGCACCGCGTCCATCGTCGCGGTCACGTCCACCTGGAGGAACTCGGTGACGTGCGGCGCGGTGAAGGCGGAGGCGACCATGGCCGCCGCCGTGGCCTTGCGCACCCCCTTGACCGGGATGCGCTCCTCCCGCTCGGCCCCCGCGATCGCGGCGTACCCCGGCGTAGGGGCCACCACGGGCTCGGGCGCGCCGGTCGCCGGTGCGGCGGCGGCGTGTACGTCCTCACGGGTGATGGATCCGTTCGGCCCGGTCCCGGTGAGACCGGTGAGGTCGACGCCGAGGTCCTTCGCCAGCTTGCGCACCGGCGGCTTGGCCAGCACCGACACCCGGCCGGCCGGCGCGGGCGCCGGAGCGGGAGCGGCAGGGGGTGGGGGTGGGGAGGGCACTACCGCCGGGGCCGTACCGGAGGGTGCCGACGCGGCGGCCGGGCTCTTGCGGGGACGGCGGGTCGTGGCGCTCAGCTTGACGCCGTACCCCACCAGCACCGGCGTGCGCTCGGGCTTCTTGGTCCCGGCGCCCTCGGCGCTCTCGGGGGGAGGCGAGGGGACCATGTCGTCGGCGAGCGCCGTCTCCCTGGTCGCGGGCGCTCCCCTTCCCCTGGCCGCCGAGGCGTCGTCCTCGCCCGTGTCCACGGAGATGATCGGCTTGCCGACGTCGACGGTCTCGCCCTCGTCTGCCATGAGCGAGCTGACCACGCCCTCGAACGGGCAGGGCAGCTCGACGACGGCCTTCGCGGTCTCGATCTCGACGATCGTCTGGTTGATCACCACTTTGTCGCCGGCCGAGACGTGCCACTTGATGATCTCGGCCTCGGTCAGCCCTTCACCGACGTCGGGGAGCTTGAACTCTCGAAGCACAGCCCCTCCTAGAAGGCGAACGTACGGTCGACGGCGTCCAGGACCCTGTCCAGATCGGGCAGGTAGTGGTCCTCCAGCCGTGACGGCGGGTACGGCGTGGAGAAGCCGCCCACCCTGAGGACCGGCGCCTCCAGGTTGTAGAAGCAGGCCTCGGTGACCCGGGCGGCGATCTCGGCGCCGAGCCCGGAGTAGACGGGGGCCTCGTGGGCGACCACGCACCGGCCGGTCTTCCTGACCGACCGGTAGATCAGGTCGGTGTCCAGGGGGTTGAGCGAGCGCAGATCCACGACCTCGATCGAACGCTCGTCGCCCACGGCCGCCGCGGCCTCCAGGCAGGTCTTCACCATCGGGCCGTACGCGAGCACGGTCACGTCGGTGCCCGGGCGCACGACCTGGCCCCGGTCGAAGGGCATCGGGGAGGCGTCCTTCTCGACGTCGGCCTTCTCCCAGTAGCGCCGCTTGGGCTCGAAGAAGATCACCGGGTCGTCGCAGCGGATCGCCTGCTGGATCATGTGGAAGCCGTCCACCGGGTTCGAGCAGGCCACCACCCGCAGGCCGCCGGTGTGGGTGAAGTACGCCTCGGGGGACTCGCTGTGGTGCTCGACCGCCCCGATGCCGCCGCCGCAGGGGATGCGCACCACGACGGGGAGCTTGAGCTTGCCGAGCGAGCGCAGCGGCATCTTGGCGAGCTGGGTGATGATCTGATCGGCGGCGGGGAACACGAACCCGTCGAACTGGATCTCGCAGACCGGGCGGTAGCCGCGCAGCGCCAGGCCGATGGCGGTGCCGATGATGCCGGACTCGGCGAGCGGGGTGTCGATGACGCGGCTCTCGCCGAAGTCCTTCTGCAGCCCGTCGGTGACGCGGAAGACCCCGCCGAGCTTGCCGACGTCCTCTCCCATGATGAGGACCTTGGAGTCGTCCTCCATGGCGGTGCGAAGTCCCTCGTTGATGGCCTTCGCGAGGGTCAGCGTGGTCATCGGTCGCCTCCCTCGAAGCTCGCGAGGTAGGCGGCGTACTGCTCCCGCTCCTCGGTGAGCAGGGCGTGCGGCTCGGTGTACACGTGGTCGAAGATTTCCAGGGGGTGGGGATCCGGCATCTCCAGGCAGCGTTTGCGCACGTCCCTGCCCAGGTCGTTGGCCTCGGCCTCGATGGAGTCGAAGAACTCCTGGTCGGCGATCTGGTTCTTGAACATGTACGCCTTGACGCGCTCGATCGGGTCCTTGAGCTTCCACGCCTCCAGCTCGCCGGCCACGCGGTAGCGCGTCGGGTCGTCGGAGGTGGTGTGCGCCCCCATGCGGTAGGTGAACGCCTCGATCAGCGTCGGGCCCTGCCCCTCGCGGGCGTTCTTCAGCGCCTGGCGGGTCACGGCGAGGCAGGCGAAGACGTCGTTGCCGTCCACGCGGACGCCGGGGAAGCCGAACCCGCTGGCACGCCGGTAGAGGGGGATCCTCGACTGCTTCTCCAGGGGCTCGGAGATGGCCCACTGGTTGTTCTGACAGAAGAACACCACGGGAGCGTTGAAGACGGATGCCCAGATGAAGGCCTCGTTGACGTCGCCCTGGGAGGTGGCGCCGTCGCCGAAGTAGACGATCGTCGCGGCGTCGGCGCCGTCGCGCTGGATGCCCATCGCGTAGCCCACGGCGTGCAGGGTCTGGCTGCCGATGACGATCGTGTAGAGGTGGAAGTTGTGCTCCGCGGGTTCCCAGCCTCCGTGGTTGACGCCGCGGAAGAGCCCGAGCAGGTTGACCGGGTCGACGCCGCGGCACCAGGCCACGCCGTGCTCGCGGTAGGTCGGAAAGGCCATGTCCGCGTCGGTCAGGGCGCGCCCTGAGCCGATCTGGGCGGCCTCCTGCCCAAGTAGGGATGCCCAGATGCCGAGTTCGCCCTGCCGCTGGAGGGCCACTGCCTCCATGTCGACCCGCCGCACCAGGACCAGGTCGCGGTAGAGGCCGCGCACCTCTTCCGGTGTCAGGTCGATGTCATAGGCGGGATGCTCCACGCGCTCACCCTCGGGGGTCAGCAGCTGTACGAGCTCCGGAGGTGCCTCGGCACCACGAGAGGCGTCGGATGTCACGTGCCGCTCCTGTGCGTTCGGGGCCGTGCTGATGGGATCACCATCTACGTTCGGCCGGTTACACGCATTCGTACCTGGTGGTGGTGATACGTCCGCGTTTGGGGACATCGTGGCAGAAGTCACAGGCCAGTGCGCAAGGCCGAACACCCTCTTGTCCACACTTCTCCCGTTCCCGGTGCGTCAGATCGCACACCCCATGGGAGGTCCAGGTCCGCCGGGCGGGCCGGGGACCGCGCGCCCGGCCGCCACCGTTAGGCTGGTCCCGCCGGACCAGGCCGGTCGCGAGACCGGTGGCACGAACAGTGGAGGGAACACGTGGCACGCGTCATCGTCGACGTCATGCTCAAGCCGGAGATCCTCGATCCGCAGGGGCAGGCGATCGCCCGGGCGCTCCCGCGGCTCGGCTTCTCGGGCGTCACCGAGGTGCGGCAGGGCAAGAGGTTCGAGGTCGAGATCGACGGCCCGGCCGACGATGCCGCACTTGCGGACATCCGCAAGATGGCCGAAACCCTTCTGGCCAACACGGTGATCGAGGATTATTCTGTCCGCGTCGAGGCACAGTAGAGCGCGTACCGGCGCGATCAAGACTTCGCAAATCACCGCAAAGGGATCTTGGGACGGACCAGAAAGCAAGCGTCTGACCAACACTAAATAACAACAGCGTGATTTTGCGGTTAGCCCTGATTCTTCGGGGAAACCTCCCCAACGTGACTTTCGGCGCCACGGAGGGGTCCGGTGGATATTGAGTTCTCGTTGGCCTTGCCACGGGATGCCCTGGGCATCCCGATGGTGCGCCGAGTGCTGGGGGACACCCTGCGCTGCATCGGCGTCACCGAGGACTGCGTATCCGACATGCTCCTCGCCACCTCCGAGGCCTGCGCCAACGCCGTGCGGCACGGCGGCCCCGCCAAGCGTTACGAGGTGACCGCCGCCATCGGGGACGGCCGCTGCGAGCTGCGGATCGTCGACGGAGGCCTCGGGCTCGGGGCGATCCCCAAGCAGTACCCCACGGGCGACGCCGAGCACGGCCGCGGCATCCTGATCATGCAGTCGGTCGTGGACGAGATCTCCTTCGACATCACCCCCGGCAGCGGCACCACGGTCTTCCTCCGCAAGGAGCTCGACTGGGACGAGGAGTTCCTCGCCCACCACGACCGCGTGCTCGCCGCGGTCTGACCTGCACCGCCTCGCCCTCCCTCCAAATCGGGCCGAAACCACACCTCCCGACGGTCCGTAACCCGCGCGCCCGCCGTGGACCCACGGGCCCGGCAGCGCCCGGCCAGCAGGTAGCCTGAGTTGTACCGCCGCAGACCGCCGTCCGATGAGTGAGACGTCGGCGCGGCTCTCGCGTGTGGAGGGGTACGAGAGCCATGGGTGCTGCCCGTGTGGGCGTGGTCACTTTTCCCGGAACTCTTGACGATCAGGACGCTGCCAGGGCCGTCAGGCACGCGGGTGGAGAAGCTGTGCCACTCTGGCACGCCGACCGCGACCTGAAGGCGGTCGACGCGGTCTTCCTGCCCGGCGGGTTCTCCTACGGCGACTACCTCCGGTGCGGGGCGATCTCCCGCTTCGCGCCGCTGATGGAGGAGCTGATCCCGGCGGCGCGTGCCGGGCTTCCCGTGCTCGGCACCTGCAACGGCTTCCAGATCCTGTGCGAGGCCCACCTGCTGCCGGGCGCGCTGACCCGCAACGAGGGTCTTCACTACGTCTGCCGCGACCAGCGCATCCTCGTGGAGAGCGCCACCACGGCCTGGACGGGTGACTACACCTCCGGCCAGGAGATCCTGCTGCCGGTGAAGCACGGCGAGGGCCGTTACGTGGCCGACCCCGCGACGATCGACGCGCTGGAGACCGGCGGCCGGGTGGTCTTCCGGTACCTCGGCGGCAACCCCAACGGCTCGATCAACGACATCGCGGGCATCAGCAACGAGGCCGGCAACATCGTCGGCCTCATGCCCCACCCCGAGCACGCCGTCGAAGACCTGACCGGCGCCCCCAGCGTGGACGGCCGCGGTTTCTTCACCTCCATCCTGAAGAGGTTCGTGAACCTGTGACAGACGCAGTGAGCAGGGCGCGAGGAGAGCAGATGACCGACTCAGTCAAGCGGGCGACCGAGACGCCGGACGAGCCCCAGCCGTACGCCGAGCTGGGCATGAAGGCCGACGAGTACGAGCGGGTGCGCTCGATCCTGGGCCGCAGGCCCACGTCCTCCGAGCTCGCCATCTACTCGGTGATGTGGAGCGAGCACTGCTCGTACAAGTCCTCCAAGGTGCACCTGCGCCAGTTCGGCACGAAGGCCCCGAAGTCCGAGGCACTGCTGGTCGGCATGGGCGAGAACGCCGGTGTCGTCGACATCGGCGACGGCTGGGCCGCCACCTTCAAGATCGAGTCGCACAACCACCCGTCGTACGTCGAGCCCCACCAGGGCGCGGCCACCGGCGTCGGCGGCATCGTCCGCGACATCATGTCGATGGGCGCCCGCCCGGTCGCGGTCATGGACGCCCTGCGGTTCGGCGCCCTGGACGCCCCCGACACGCGGCGGGTGCTCCCCGGCGTCGTCGAGGGCATCAGCTCGTACGGCAACTGCCTCGGCCTGCCCAACATCGGCGGCGAGCTGGTCTTCGACCCCTGCTACATCGGCAACCCGCTGGTCAACGCCCTGTGCGTCGGGCTCCTGCGCAAGGATCAGATCAAGCTCGCCACCGCGCCGGGCCCGGGGAACAAGGTCGTGCTGTTCGGCGCGCGCACCGGCCCCGACGGCATCGGCGGCGCGTCCGTGCTCGCCTCGGCGACCTTCGAGGACGAGTCGCACGCCAAGCGCCCCGCGGTGCAGGTGGGCGACCCGTTCATGGAGAAGCTCCTCATCGAGTGCTGCCTGGAGCTCTTCGAGGCCGACGTGGTCGTCGGCATCCAGGACCTCGGCGCGGCCGGGGTGTCCTGCGCGACGACCGAGCTGGCCGCCAAGGGCACGGGCGGCATGCGCGTCGACCTCGGCCTCGTCCCGCTCCGCGACCCCTCGCTCCTCCCCGAGGAGATCCTGATGAGCGAGTCGCAGGAGCGCATGATGGCCGTCGTTACCCCCGAGGACATCGACGCCTTCATGGCGATCTGTGCCCGGTGGGACGTCCCTGCCACAGTGATCGGCGAGGTCACCGACACCGGGCGGCTGGTGATGACCTGGCACGACGAGGTCATCGTCGACATCCCCCCGGGCACCGCGGCCGACGACGGCCCGGTCTACGAGCGTCCGCTCCACGAGCCCGCCGGGCAGGCCGCGCTGAACGCCGACGATCCCGTACGGCTGCCGCGTCCCACCGACCTGCGCGCGACCCTGCTGGAGCTGCTCGCCTCGTCGAACCTCGCCTCCAAGGAGTGGGTCACCTCCCAGTACGACCGTTACGTCCGGGGCAACACCGTGCTCGCGATGCCGGCCGACGCCGGGGTGCTGCGCATCGGCGAGGTGATGCCAGGCGCCGAGGAGACCGACCGCGGCATCGCCCTGGCCACCGACGGCAACGGCCGCTACGCCAAGCTCGACCCCTACGCGGGGGCGCAGCTCGCCCTGGCGGAGTCCTACCGCAACGTGGCCGTCACCGGGGCGCGCCCGCTGGCCGTGACGAACTGCCTCAACTTCGGCTCCCCGGAGGACCCCGAGGTCATGTGGCAGTTCTCCGAGGCCGTGCGCGGCCTCGCGGACGCCTGCAAGACCCTCGGCGTGCCGGTCACCGGCGGCAACGTGTCGTTCTACAACCAGACCGGCTCCACGCCGATCCACCCGACCCCGGTCGTTGGCGTGCTCGGCGTGCTGGACGACGTGCGCAAGCGCGTGCGGCACGGCTTCACGGCGCCCGGCCTCAAGGTCATCCTGCTCGGCGACACCGGCGAGGAGTTCGGCGGCTCCGAGTGGGCGCACGTCGCCCACGGCCACCTGGGAGGCCTGCCTCCGCACGCCGATCTTTCGGCCGAGCGCTCCCTGGCCACCGTCCTGGTGGAGGCCGCCGAGCGCGGCCTGGTCGAGGGCTCACACGATGTCTCCGACGGCGGTCTGGCGATCGCCCTCGCCGAGGCCTCCCTGGCCCAGGGCGTGGGCGCCACGGTGCAGCTGCCCGGCTCCGACCCGTTCGTCGGCCTGTTCAGCGAGTCGGCGGCCCGGGCCCTGGTCACCGTACGGCCGGAGTCCTTCGACGCCTTCGCCGAGCTGTGCGCGCGGCACGAGGTGCCCTGCTACGGCCTCGGCACGACCGGCGGCTCGACGCTCCAGGTGGAGGACGTCCTTACGATCCCGGTGGACGAGCTCCGCGCCACCCACCAGGCGACGCTGCCCCTGATTTTCAGCTCCTGACCCGTACCGCGAAGGCGGTGGATCCCCCCACAGATCCACCGCCCTTGTGGCCTGAACCGGCCACCCAGTAATAGGGCTTATAGGGCCAGACACGGTCAAAATAACGGATATTCGGTCATTCCGTTAATTTGTGCTGGCTCGGTTGGATCTCGATATTCCGCCCGGGCCGGTTTCCGGTTCACCTGCCACCGGGATGGACGGGATAATCGGCACGTTCGGGGGAACTCGACTGGCTGATGCGGAGGCGACCGTGCCGTCGAACGAGCACGCGCGCGACCCTTACCTGCCTCCGGCCACCCAGCCGGTGCGGGGTGTCGTGTGGGCGATCCACCTGGCCGTGCCGCTGGCGGGGCTGTGGTTGCTGCTGGCCTATCCGGACCGGCTGAACATCCGCTGGGAGCACCCGCCGAGCCACTTCCTGCTGATCGTCGCGGTCGCCGGGGTGAACGTCGCGCTGGGCGCGCTGATCAGCCAGGCCGCCACGCGGCGCCGGGACGCGCGGCTGCTGCTGGTGTCGCTGGTCTTCCTCAGCAGCGCCGGCTTCTTCCTGCTGCACGGTCTCGCGACCCCCACGGTGATCCTCGACCAGGGCAGCTACGGCTTCGACATCGGACAGCCGGTCGGGCTGACGGTGGCGGCCGTGCTGGCGTTCGTCTCCTCACTCCCCCTGGGCGAGCGGGCGGCGGCCGCGGTGCTGGCGCGCGGTGACCTCATGCGCGCCGCCCTGGTGGTCGTGCTGGTCGCGTGGGGGTGGGCCTCGCTGGTCGAAGGGCTCACCCCGCTGAGCGCCCGACCCCCGCAGGGCGGGGCCACCATCGGCGTCGTCTCCTGGATCGGCGCGGCGCTGTACGCGCTGTCCGCGGTGATGATGTTCCGCATCCACCGGCGGCGGCCCTCGGCGATGCTCGTGAGCCTCGTGACGGCGTACGCCCTGCTCGGCGAGGCCATGGTGGCCGGGTTCTACCGGCCCAACTGGCTGATGTCGTGGTGGGAGTGGCATCTGCTGCTGACGCTGGCCTTCGTGTTCGTCGCGTACAGCGCGTACATCCAGTTCCGGCGGGAGGGGTCCAGCCAGGGCCTGTTCGACTCGGTGGCGCTGGCGGCGACCGTGCGCCGCATCCAGGCGCAGTACGACGAGGCGCTGGAGGAGCTGGTCGGGCACCTGCGGCGGATGGGAGAGAGCGGCACAGGCTCCAAGGCCCCCATCGCGACCCGGCTGGCCGGGAAGTTCCGCCTCAACGAGGGCCAGGCGGCCGTGCTCGACCGGGCGGGCCAGGCACTCGCGGCCGAGCGCGAGCTGTCCACGCGGCTGGGCGCGCTGGTCGACGTCGGACGCCAGGCGCGGGTTGGCCTGCGCGAGGAGGCCATGGTCGCCGGCGCGCTGGAGCGCGTCCGCGAGGCTTACGGGGACGTACGGATCGGGCTGGTGTCGAACGGGCGGGTCGCGGTCGGCAGTCGCGAGTTCACCGTGGACGACTTCAAGGAGACCGAGCCCATCACCGGCGGCGGGGCCGTGGTCCACCCCCTGACGGTCAAGGGGGTGCTGGCGGGGGCGCTGGAGGTGCCCGTCGGCACGACCCGCCAGGACGAGGCGCTCGCCGCGACCCTGGCCAGCCAGCTCTCGATCGCGCTGGAGAACGCCCGGCTGTACCGCGAGCTGGAGACGCTGTTCCGGCAGTACATGTCGCCCGACGTGGCCGCGTCTCTGCTCGCCGACCCCGACCAGGCCGCGCTGGGCGGGTCCCTGGTGGAGCTGACCGCGCTGTTCGCGGACCTGAAGGGGTTCACCTCGTTCTCCGAGCGGGTGGCGCCCGGCGAGATCGTGGAGATGCTGAACCGCTACCACGCGGCGGCGGTGCCGTGCGTCCTGCGGCACGGCGGGACGATCGTGCAGTTCGTCGGCGACGCGCTGCTCGCGCTGTTCAACGCCCCGGCGACGCAGGAGATGCACGCGGCCCAGGCGGCCCGCGCGGCGCTGGCCATGCAGGAGGCCGCCGAGGAGATCGCCGCCGGCAACCCGGGCTATCCCCGGTTCCGCATAGGGATCAACACCGGAATGGCGCTGGTGGGCAACATCGGCAGCCCTGAGCTGCGCGGGTTCAACGCGATGGGGGACGCCGTCAACGTGGCGGCCCGTCTGGAGGGGATGGCGGAGCCCGGCACCGTGGTGATCGGGGCGACCACCCGCGAGCAGATCGGCGAGGGTGCCACGGTACGGTCCCTGGGCGCCCTCAGCCTCAAGGGCAAGGAACAGAGCGTCGAGGCCTTCGTCCTCACCGCCCTGGACTGATCCGTCAGCGCATGAACCTGTACTGAAAGCAGCAATGTACGCGATGCGGAAAACGGCCCTGACCGGGCGAGAGCCGTACGGCCATAATCGGAGCGTTGCCGGCATTCTGGAGGAACGATGACGTCCCCCTCACCCTCCGAACCGGGCGAGTTCCTGGCCCTGCTCACGAAGGACGAGATCGCCGACCTGTGCGAGAGCGGCCGTAAGAGGCGGTGGGACCGCGGCACGACCGTCATGGCGGAGGGCGACACCTCCGACTGGGTCCTCGTGCTCACCTCGGGCCGGGTGAAGGTCTCGTCGCACACCGCGAGCGGCACCGAGGTCGTCCTCGCCATCCGCGGCCCTGGAGCGCTCCTGGGCGAGATGTCGTTCATCAGCGGGGAGCCCCGGTCGGGCACGGTGACCGCGCTGGAGCCCGTCGAGGGCGTCCTGGTCCGCGACTTCTCCGGCTTCCTGCGCGACCACGGCCGCGTCGCCGTCCTGCTGCTCCAGCTCGTCGTCGGCAGGCTGCGGGACTCCGACCGCAAGCGCGTGGAGTACGGCGCGTTCGACACCACCGGGCGCGTCGCCACCCGCCTGGTCGAGCTGGCGGAGCGGTTCGGCGAGCCGACCAACGGCGGCGTCCGGGTCGCGCTGCCGCTCTCCCAGGACGAGCTGGCCGGGTGGACCGGCGCCTCCCGTGAGGCGGTCAGCAAGGCCCTGCGCTCGCTGCGCGACCGGGGCCTGATCGAGACCGGCCGCCGACGCGTGATCATCTACGACCTCGACGGCCTCCGGAAGCGCGCACGCTGACCCGTAAGCCCGCCTGGACGGCCAAAACGGACGTACGCCGTACGTCAGACTGGGGGGCATGGTCGCCCTCCCCCACGAGACCACCGTCCTGCTGCCCGGCACACCGGAGTACGCCAAGAAACTCCGCCACGCCTGGCGTGTCTGCTCGGTCACCAGCCTCGGGCTCGTCCTCATCGGCATCAACGCGAGCACACTGAACGTGGCGTTGCCGTCGGTGGTCCGGCACTTCAGGGCCGACGCGTTCGCGTCCTCCTGGATCCTGCTGTCGTACCTGCTGGTCAACACGGCCACGCTGGTGTTCTTCGGGCGGGTCGCCGACCTGCTCGGGCGGCGCGAGGTCTACCTGGTCGGATTCGCGATCTTCACCGTGTGCTCGCTGCTGGCGGGGATGTCGCCCGGGGTCGGCTTCCTGATCGCCATGCGGGCGCTCCAGGCGCTGGGCGCGGCGATGATCCTGGCCAACGGCACCGTCATCATCACCGACGCCTTCCCGCCCGACCGCCTCAGCCAGGGGATGGGCGTGTACATCGGCACGCTGTCGGTGGCCCAGCTCGCCGGGCCGACCCTCGGCGGCCTCATCGCCGAGGCCGCCGGCTGGCAGTGGGTGTTCTGGGTGAACGTCCCCGCCGGAGTGATCGGGCTCGTCTGGGGATGGGCGACGCTGCGCCGGGTGCCGGCCGGGCCGCGCACGCCGGTCGACGTGACGGGCAACCTGCTCGTGTTCGCCGCGCTGTCCGCCGTGCTGATCGCCCTGTCTGAGGCGGGTTCACGCGGCCTGTCCAGCCCGGTGGTCATCACCGGAGGGCTGATCTTCCTGATCCTGGTCCCTGTGCTCGTCGTCGTCGAGCGGCGGGCCTCCCATCCGGTGCTGGACCTGCGCCTCTTCGGCGAGCGCATGCTGACCTTCGCCAACCTGGCGTCCTTCTGCACCGCCCTGTCGCGGTCCGCTCTGGTGCTGCTGGTAGCGCTGTACTTCCAGGCCGCGCGCGGCATCGACGCCTTCACGGCGGCGCTCGGCGTACTGCCCGTGCCCATCGGCATGGCCCTGGCCTCGCCCATCGCGGGCGCCCTCGGCCGCCGGATCTCCCCCTACGCGCTCTCCGTCGGCGGCTGCCTGCTCAACTTCGCCGGCCTGCTGAGCCTGCTGCTGGCCACCGGCACGACGCCGCCGTACTGGGTCATCGGGACGGGACTGTTCCTCGCGGGCTGCGGCAACGGCGCGTTCCTCACGGGCAACACGACGCAGGTGATGAGCGCGCTCCCGCCGGGCAGCCTGGGCGTGGTGAACGGCTTCCGGCTGATGATCATGAACGTCGGGATCGTGCTGAGCGTCGCCACGACCCTCAGCGTGCTGACCAGCGCGGTCTCCCCCGAGCTGCGCGACCTCGTCTACGCGGGAACGCTCTCGCGGCTCTCACCCGTGGCGGTCGAGCAGCTCATGTCGGGCTTCCAGCGGACGTACCTCGTGCTCGCGACGGTCGCGCTCGCGGGCGTCGTCACCGCCGCCTGCGCCCGCCCCCGCCGTGCTCGTCAGCCCGGCGCCGGGGGGTTCTTGCGGGCCAGGGCTTCGACGCCGGCCAGCAGCAGGTCGACGCCGAACGTGAAGTAGCGCTCCCTGTCGGGGGGGTCGCAGAGCGTGGCGGCGTACTCGATCATGCGCGGGTAGCGGTCGGGGGGCAGGGACTCGAGCTTCAGCCTGCGCTGCCGGCGCGCCTCGGCCTCATCGGTGACCGACCTGTTGGCGGGGCAGTAGGGCTGGTTCTTCACCAGGGCGACGGAGCCGTTGAGCAGGTAGGCCGAGATGGCGAAGCCCTCGCTGAGCGTGAACCCCGCCGTGGCGAGAACATCAAGCGCCACCTCGGTCGCTCGCTTGAAGCTCTCGACCTCGTGCTTGTCCTCCACTGCGGTCAGCAGGTCGGGCAGGCACGGGTGCTCGCGCATGACGCGCACAAGGGCCTCGACCATCATGCGCAGCCGCTTCTGCCAGGAGTCGCCCGGGGAGAGGTCGGCGGTGACGCCCGAGAGCACATGCTCGGCGAGCGCCCACATCAGCTCGTCCTTGTTCTTGAAGTGCCAGTAGAGGGCCATCGGGGTGACACCCAGGCGTCCGGCGAGACGCCGGATGGTGACGGCCTCGACGCCTTCCTCGTCGGCGAGCGACAACGCGCTTTCGACGACCGTCTCCCGGGTCAGCTTCTCTGCGGCCACTTGACAACTATACACCGTATAAGCTCTCCTCTACGGTGTACGTGTACGTCGTACAAGTACACCGTAGAGGAGATGACTGTGGAACGCCGATGGTGGGCGCTGGTGGCCGTGTCCCTTGCCACCTTCATGACGTATCTGGACAACAACGTGGTCAACGTGGCCCTCCCGACCATCCAGCGCGATCTGGGGCTGACGATCTCCGGACTTGAGTGGATCGTCAGCGGATACATGCTGGTGTTCGCGGGTCTGCTGATGGCGGGCGGCCGGCTCGCCGACGTGTTCGGCCAGCGGCGCGTCTTCCTGATCGGCCTGGCCGTCTTCTCGCTGGCGTCGGCGGCGGCCGGGCTGTCGGGCGACGGGGCGACGCTCATCCTCAGCCGGGGCATCCAGGGCATCGGAGCCGCCCTGCTGACGCCCACGGCGCTCTCGCTGATCCCCGCCACCTTCCCCGACGCGAAGGAGCGCGGCATGGCCGTGGGCCTGTGGAGCGCGGTCGGCGGCCTGGCGCTCGCCCTCGGCCCGCTGACCGGCGGCTTCATCAGCGAGAACTGGCACTGGGGCTGGATCTACCTGATCAACGTGCCCATCGGCGCCATCACGTTCGCGCTCGGCGCGTGGGCCATCGGCCGGTCCGGCACCCCTGTCAGGCGACGGCTCGACGTGCCCGGCCTGCTGACCTCGTCGCTCGCGCTCTTCGCCCTGACGTACGCGCTCATCGAGGGAGACGGGCGTGGCTGGACCTCCGGTGCCATCCTCGGATCCTTCGCCGTGGCCGCGGCGGCGGGCGCGATGTTCCTGCTGGTCGAGACCCGCGCCAAGGAGCCGATGATCGACCTGTCGCTGTTCCGCGAGCGGGTCTTCAGCGGGGGAATGGTCTCCATGGGCCTGTGGGCCTTCGGCATCTTCGGCATCTACTTCTTCACCGCGCTGTGGCTGCAGAACGTCCTCGGCTTCACCCCCACGCAGGCGGGGGCGGCGTTCGTCCCCATGGCCCTGCTGATGGCCGGGCTCGCCACCGTCGCCCCGAGGATCGCGAACCGCTTCGGCACCGCGGCCACCGTCGCCGTGGGTCTCGGCCTGATGGCGGTGGCCGTCGTCGGCATCTCCTTCATCGGCGAGCACGGCACCTACGCCCAGCTCTTCCCCTGGCTGATGCTGTACGGCTTCGGGGCGGGACTGCTGGTCCCGCTGACCAACGCCATCCTCGGAGCACTTCCGGCGGGCCGCGGGGGCGTCGCGTCGGGAGTGCTCAACGTCTTCCGCGAGGTGTTCGGCCTGCTCGGCGTCACGGTGCTCGGCGCGATCCTGAGCGCCCGTCAGAGCGCCGCCATGGAGTCCGGCGCGAGCCCGCTCACGGCGTTCCTGGACGGCTACCAGCTCGCCCTGATCGTCGCGGGCGTCATCGTGGCCATCGGCATCCCCGTCAGCCTCGTCTCGCTCCGCACCCGCCGCGCGGCACCGCCCGCCCCCATGGAGACCCCCAGAGTCCCCGAGCCCGTCGCATAAATCCCTTCTGAAACAGTCGCGACGAACGTCGTTATTGCATCGTTATGGGATGAGTCTGCACTTATCGCGCTGTTCAGCTGTCTCACATAGGGAACGCGCCGGGGCAAAACCCGGCACGAAGCGCGTATATCAGGAGTAGACCGTGAACCCCCTCAAGCGGACGGCCGGCATTTCCCTGGCCTTCCTCGCCCTCGCCGCCATGACCGCCTGCTCGTCCAGCCCCGACCGGGCGACGGAGGCCTTACCGCCGGCCTCGCCCCAGGCCGGCGGCACGGCGGAGACCTCCCCGCAGGCCGGTAGCGCGGTGAAGGCCTCCCCACAGGCCGGTAGCGCGGTGAAGCCCTCCTCCTCGCAGGCCAGGGCCGCCGGCGCGGGCGAGACGGCCGTCGGCGCCAAGGCGAAGGAACCGCTCCGCATCGTCGACATCACCCCGATGGGCGAGAAGAGCGAGACGATCGGCGTCGGCTCGCCGATCATCGTCACCTTCGACAGGGCGGTTCCCAGCCGGGCGGCGGCCGAGGCCGTGCTCCAGGTCCAGGCCGAGAAGCCCGTCGACGGCGCCTGGCGCTGGGTCTCCGAGCGGAAGGTGATCTACCGCACCAAGACCTACTGGCAACCGCACCAGAAGGTCACCTTCACCGCGCGACTCGGCGACATCCCCGGCAACGAGGGGGCCAACAACGTCAGCCGCCGCTTCGCGATCGGCGCGTCCAACATCGCCCTGGTCGACACCAGGAAGCACGTGATGAAGGTCCGCCGCGACGGCAGGCTCGTCAAGTCGATCCCGATCAGCGCGGGCCGCGGCGGCCTGGTGAAGAACGGCGTGGACGTCTACCTCACCACCAGCGGCGTCCACCTCGCCATGGGCAAGAAGAAGGTCGAGACCATGACCTCGGGGTGGCTCGGGGTCACCGACCCCAAGGACCCGCTGTACTACAAGCTGGAGATCCCCTGGGCGGTGCGCATCTCCGACAGCGGCGAGTACGTCCACCAGAGCGCGGGCGACTACCAGTTCCTCGGCAGGTCCAACCAGAGCCACGGCTGCGTGCGCGCCACCCCCGCCGGCGCCAAGTGGTTCTACGGCATCGCCCAGCGCGGCGACGTCGTCCAGGTCACCGGCACCAAGCGGAAGCTCGACTGGCGCAATGGCTGGAGCTACTGGCAGCTCACCTGGACCCAGTGGAAGAAGGGCAGCGCCCTCCCCACCACACCCCCCACCCAGGACCCCGTCGACGGCTGACCCTCCTCGACCGCAGGCCCGTCCCCATCGACGACCCGGGAACGGGCCTCCCGGCCCGGAGCGCTAGCAGAACGCGGGCTTGCCGGCGTTCTCGGGAACCTCCGGCATGGAATCGACCACCTTGGTCGCCATCACCGCCGTGCCGCCGAGCATGGTCTCCTCGGTACCTCTCTCGATCCAGGTCCGCCAGCCGAGGAACCGGTACGTCTCCCGCTCGAAGATGAACTCCGCGCGTTCCCAGCCGTCGGGGCCCTCGTACCTGATCGAGGCCCCCACGCCATGGCGGCCCGCCGTATCGGCGAGATCGGGCACCACGGTCGCGGCGGGCATCCCCGACAGGGCGCCGAAGACCGCGGCGCGAATCCGGGAAGAAGCGAAGGGGTTCTCGACCAGGAGAACGAGCTTCATCACGACGGTTCTCTCGATCCGGCGGTCGATCTGGCCGCCGCTCGGCGGAGCCTCCCCCGGCGCGGGCTTCTCGGCGCGGACGACCGCTTCCGCTTCCTCGCGGACCTTCGCGAGAAGCCCGTCTGAATCGGTCGGGACGTCGCTGAGATCGGGCGACGGCGCTCGCGCGACGTCCACCTGGCACTGGCCGGGGCGCTGGTACTCCACCGCTCCGGAAGGCCGCACGTCCATCTCGCCAGGGCCGCCGCTGCCATGCTTCTCCCCATACGTGGAGCGCGTCAGGGCCTTGCCGGGGTCTGCGGCCGGGATCCACACCTCGCGCCGAACGTCCTGCGTGTACGCGTGCCTCCCGCCACGCCGGCTGTAGCCGAACTGCCAGGTGACGTCCTTCCTGTCGACGTAGACGAACTGATCTGGTCGCGGAAGCGGATCCTCTGTGGCCGCCACCACGGCCGCGTGCCGAAGCAGTTCCGCGGCGTCGGCCGGACGGGTCCCGAACGGAGACGCGCCGTCGCCTCCGCGCACCGCCATCACCCCCACGGTCACCGCCGCCGCGAGCCCCACGGCTACCCCGGCCCGCAGCGCGATGCGTCCACGACCGGCGCCAGGCGAGCGCCGATCCGGCTTACGGCGGCCGCCACCGGCTCGTTCAGCCTCGACCTCGGCGGCCAGCCTGTCCCACGCTCGCGCGGCGGCCTGGGGAGCCGGCCCCGGCAGGCCGTCGTGGTGTGCCTTGATCGTCTGGAGATCGTTCATCACAGTGCCTCCTCGTAGGGACCGATGACCTTGCGGAGCTTCTTGCGGGCGCGGTTGAGCCGCGAGCCGACCGTCCCCCGAGGGATGCCGAGGGCGTCGGCCACCTCCTCATAGCTGAGCTGAGCGCACGCGACCAGCATCAGAACGTCCCTGTCTCCGGCCGAGAGCCGGGCCAGGCCGGCGGCCAGCCGCGGCTGCATGACGGCCGCGGACACGCGTTGGACCACGCGGTCGTCGTGACTGGCGACATCTGCGGGCTCGGCGCTCCTGGCCAGCGCCCGGTACCTCCTGGCCTCACCACGCCGATGGTCGGCCACCAGGTTGGAGGCGATGCCGTACAGCCAGGCCCGGGCGCTGGGGCGGCCGATGTCATAGCGTTCCCGGCCGCGGAAGGCGCGCAGGAAGGTCTCCGCGGCGATGTCGTCGGCGGCCGACTCTCCTAAGCGCATGTGCACATAGCGGTGGATGGTCTCGAAATAGCGGTCAAAGAGCACGCCGAACCGTTCGGGGTGGCACCACGATTCCTCTATCAGGCGGGCGTCGGTGACCTCGATCGGAGGCGCTGAGTCTTGAGCAGGGGCTGACATGCATGCGAACCCTTCGGCGGACAACCTCGGACACCACTACTTCGGCGCACCCCCGATCCGGCTTCACGCACAGCCGGCCCCCAATGGTCCGAAGCGGCCCTGGCGAACGTCCTAAGAGCTCGAAGCGGGCATGGCCGGCGGTCGCGCAAGGCAGCCGAACCACGCCGTCTTGCCTGGTCCTGGTCCGGGATCGACACCCCAACGATCGGTGAGAGCTGCGACGATCTGGAGTCCCCGGCCGTGCTCGTCATCCTCCAGGCATCCTCGCCCATCGCCATACGGCCAGATGTCGCCATGATCGGTGACCGCGCCCGTGAGGACGTTCCCGGTGAAGCGGAGTGTCAGGGTGATCGGCGGCCGGGCATGGAGGACGGCGTTGGTGAGAAGTTCGGTGACGACCAGAGTCACGTCGTCGACGAGATCGTACGCACCCCACTGGATGAGGACTTCCTGGACGACTCGGCGGGCTTTGCCGATGCTCTCGGCCTCACGAAGCGCCCTGACGTTCACCATGTCCGAGCGTTGTGCGTCCTGTACGGCGTCACAGATGCGACATTGGTCGAAGCCATGGTGACGCTGGCCCGCGACGCGCGTAAACGGGGCTGGTGGAGCGCGTACAAAGATGTTCTGACCGGCTCATACGTAGGACTCGAAGCCGAGGCCTCCTCAATCCGCACCTTCCAGCTCGGCCTCATTCCCGGCCTGCTCCAAACGGCCGAGTACACGGCGGAAATCACTCGATCGGCAATGATCAGGGAGCCCCGGGAGATCGAGAGGCGTGTGGAAGCCCGCTTGGAACGTCAGCAGATTCTCATCCGAAGCGATCCACCTCAGCTGTGGGCGATCATCGACGAAGCGGCGCTCCTTCGTCTACCCCCCGGGGTACGAGAGCCCCAGCTCCGCAAATTGATCGGCACCAGCCCCTTGGAGCACGTCAAGCTCCAAGTGCTGCCGATGTCGGCCGGGCCGCATGCGGGCTTGAAAGGACACTTCGTGATCCTTGATTTCCCCGATCCAACCGATCGGAGCGTGGTGTATCTGGAGACGGCGACAGACGGCCTCTATTTGGAGGAGACCGAGCAAGTCAACCGCTATACGCTCGTATTTCAGCACCTATGCGCATCCGCGCTCAGCGTCGACGCGTCGATCACATACCTGTCCACCTTGCTCGACTAACTGTGAGGCGACAATGGATTTGTCCCGTGCCGAGTGGCGCAAGAGCACGCACAGTAGCGGCGATGGCAATGACTGCGTCGAAGTCGCGACCAACCTGTCCGACGTCATCGCTGTCCGGGACTCCAAGAATCCTGACGGGCCGAAGCTGGTCTTCACGCAACCGGAGTGGCGTGCCTTCATCGCCGGTGTCAAAGGTCGCGACTTCGACCTGTAGGCAGGGTGAAGGTCCGCAGGGGTCGAAGGGGGCGGAGCCCCATGGGAAAACACAGCCCGAGCCGGAGCGCGCCCAGCGCGCGGAGTCGAGGCCCATACCCAGAGCCGGCCAGGATCCACGGCCCTGGGAGGCCGTGGATCCGGTCGGGAGGCGTTCGGGTCAGGAGCCGATTTTCTTGCCTTGTTCGTGCCAGGCGACGGCTACCGAGGGGCGGGGTTGGCTCGTGCCGCCGTCGGGCCAGTGGCTGGAGGGGTTGTCCGGCGTGGCGCCGGTGATCTCGCCGGGGTGCTGGACGGCGACGAAGACGCTGAGCTGGTCCTCGCTGACGAGGGGCCCGCAGGTCTCCGCGCCGTAGGGCACCGTCAGGAACTGCCGCACGTGGCCGCGCTCGGGCCCTGCCAGCGGCATCGCGAACAGGCCGTCGTTCTTGCCCAGCGCGTTACCGTCCGTGGCGATCCACAGGTTGCCCTCGGCGTCGAAGGTGACGTTGTCCGGGCAGGAGATCGGCGACACCTTGGTCTTGTCGTACCCGCCGAAGTAGGTCGAGGGGTCGGCGGGGTCCCCGCAGACGAGGGGGAGCGCCCACTTGAACGACGTCGCACCCGCGTCGTTCCTCTCCTCGACGATCTCCAGGATGTGGCCGTGCTTGTTGGACACCCGGGGGTTGGCCTCGTCCACCTGGGCGGCGACCCGGTTGGTGTTGTTGGTCAGCGCGGCGTAGATGGCGCCGTTGACCGGGTTTCGCTCGATGTCCTCCGGGCGGTCCATCTTGGTCGCGCCGGCCTTGTCCGCCGCCACGCGGGTGTAGACCAGGACCTCCTCGGCGGTCATGCCCTGGACGAAGGACCTGTTGCCGCTGACCAGGGGGATCCACGTGCCGGAGCCGTCGAAGGCGCCGTCGGCCGGGAGCCTGCCCGTGCCGTCGATCTCGGTGGCCGGGCTGTCACCGGTGAACTTGGCCACGTACAGCGTGCCCTCGTCCAGCAGCTCCCGGTTGTGCCGGTCGAAGCCCTTGATGTAGCGGTCCTTCGAGACGAACTTGTAGATGTACTCGAACCGGCCGTCGTCGCCCATGTAGACCGCGACGCGGCCGTCCCGGGTGAGTGTGGTGGTGGCGGCCTCGTGCGCGAACCGGCCGAGGGCGGTGCGCTTGATCGGCGTGCCCTCGGGGTCGAAGGGGTCGATCTCCACGACCCAGCCGAATCGGTTGATCTCCTGCGGGTGCTTGGCGAGGTCGAAGCGCTCCTCGACCCGGTCGAAACGCCGGTTCCCGCTGGGGATGGCCGTGGTGGTGCTCACGCCGTACCGGGTGAGGTAGGTCTTCTGGGCCTCGGGCACCCCGTTGCCGCCGACGAAGTACTGGTTCCAGTTCTCCTCGCCGGTCAGCACCGTGTTCCACGGCGTGGTGCCGCCCGAGCAGTTGTTGAGCGTGCCGTACACGGTGGTGCCGCGCGGGTCGGCCGCGGTCCTGAGGAGGCCGGAGCCCGCCGCAGGGCCGGAGAAGCGCATGCGGGTCTGCGCGGTGATCCGCCGGTTGTACCGGCGGCGCCCGCGCGTCACGAGCTTCCACTGCCCGGTACGCCCGGCGCGCTCGATCTCCACGACGGATCCGCCGTGCGCCGCGAGGCCGATCTTGATCTGCTCCAGCGGGGCGCTGTCACCGCTGGTCCAGCCGCGGAACATGAGGTTCTCGTCGGTGTACTCGTGATTCACCCAGAGCAGGCCCCGGTCGGAGCCCAGCGGGAAGAAGGTCACGTAGTCGCAGTTGTAGCCGAACTGCTTGGCCTGCGCCTCCGCCGTCTGGTTGTCGAAGTCGAACGCGGGGGCGTCGGGAAGCACAGGGTCGCCCCAGCGCACCACGACGGCCGACGCGTAGCCGTCCGCGACGGTCAGCGCGTCCTCGGAGTTCGGCGCGACGGAGGCGAACCGCAGGCCTCCCTTGGAGCCGCCCCGCCCGAACGCCTCCGTGCCCGGGTCGGCGGCGGCGGGTACGGCCGCCGCCGTGCCCGCGACGCCCACGGTCGCCACCAGCGTGCCGAGGGCTCCCGCCCTGATCGCGCCACGGCGCGAGAGCGTGCTCGTCAGCAGGTCGTTGAAGTACGGGTTGTCACTGGTGTTCGATACCTCGTGCGCGCAGGCGTTGCCACAGCGAAACTGGCAGGTCATGGCGTCGCGGCCACCGCCGCGAGGAGTGGAGAGCAACGTGAGCGTCCTGCGCGGCGACGTGTTCGCCACAGATCCTCCAAGGTGGTACGAGGGGTGCCGTAGCCGGACCGTATTTGCGCGAGCACAACAACAGGTGAACCGCGCCTGCCGTCCAGATGAACGGTGCCGCCGAAGGGCACCGGGCAGGATAGACGTGTGTCCACTCGCAAGCTTGATGTCGAAAAGGTACGTGCCGCGCTGGATTCCCAGCTCGCCGAGCTGGGCGAGCATCCCTACGACGGCCCGGCGCCGCAGGCGCCCGACGCCGCCGTGCAGGTGGTGCTCCGCCTCTACGAGGAAGGGGTCCGCCCCGA
Organism: Sphaerisporangium viridialbum; assembly: GCF_049674955.1. GTDB lineage: Bacteria > Actinomycetota > Actinomycetes > Streptosporangiales > Streptosporangiaceae > Sphaerisporangium > Sphaerisporangium viridialbum. Next base: position 9,621,147 of record NZ_CP187232.1, read on the forward strand.
GCGCGATCTCGCGCGCTTCGCCGTGCGTCACCTGCTCGACCGCCTGGCCGAGAGCGCCCCTGGCCGGACGGTCGAGGTGCGCGTGCCGCCGTACGCCGCGGTGCAGTGCGTGGCGGGACCCCGGCACACCCGTGGCACGCCGCCCAACGTCGTCGAGACCGATCCGCGCACCTGGCTGGAGCTCGCCACCGGCCGTGTCACCTGGGACGACGCCATGCAGGCGGGGAAGATCAGCGCCAGCGGCGCCCGTGCGGACCTCTCCGAGCACCTGCCCCTGCACAGCTCCTGAGCGGGTCATGGTGAAGGCGTCTGGACGTTCACTCCCAGCTTCCGCTCCACGCACTGCTGCGCCTCGCCCTGCGTGGGCAGGCCGAAGCACTCCTGGAAGTTGTTCAGGAACCAGGCGAACCCGATGAGCGCCAGGATCAGCGTGAGCGCGCTGAGCACGATGCCCACGATCGCGCGGCCCTTGTTGGAGTTCTTGAACACGGCCATGAAGCCGACGATCAGACCGGCGATCGCGGTCAGCACCCCGATGCCGCAGATGAGCAGCAGGAAAAGGCTGACGATGCCGAGGACCAGGGCCGCCGTGCCGAGCCCGCCCCCTCGGCTTCCCCCGGCCGGCCAGCCGCCCGGCGGTGGCTGCCCGTAGGGAGGCGGACCTCCGTAGGGCGGACCTCCGTAGGGCGGCGTGCCGTACGGCGGCTGCCCTCCCGGGGGCTCCCCGTACGGAGGCTGACCGCCCGGTGGAAATCCGCCCGGGGGCTCGCCGCCGTGGGGAGGCTGATCGCCCGGCGGGTACCCTCCAGGAGGCTCACCGTACGGGGGCTGGCTGGACGCATGACGGCCGCGCGGGTCGTCACCCCACGGGTGGGGGTAGTTCGGATCGCCAGGTGTCGTCACGGTCTGCTCTTTCGACCTGTATGGGCATGCCTGAAGCCCAACTCTCCCCCGGCATCCCCCGGCGCACCGAGCCGACACGGCAAAAATCCAGGGATCTTTGCCCCATGACCGTCAGGGACGGCATGGCCGGGGGTCGACACGTCTTGCCCGATCGGACCCGGATTACCAGGCACCGAGACGCCCAACTTAGACTGAAGCACGTGCTAAAGGGCGACGGCAGGCTAGGCCATGACCTTGACCCCCGTGACCGACCGCCGCAGGACGCCTGTGGCGTCTTCGGCGTTTGGGCACCAGGGGAGGACGTCTCCAAACTCACCTACTACGGGTTGTACGCGCTGCAGCATCGCGGGCAGGAGTCCGCGGGCATCGCGGTGAGCGAGGGCAGCAGGATCCTCGTCTACAAGGACATGGGCCTGGTGGCCCAGGTCTTCGACGAGTCGGTCCTGGGAACGCTCCGCGGCCACCTGGCCATCGGGCACTGCCGCTACTCCACGACGGGCTCCAGCGTCTGGGAGAACGCCCAGCCGACCCTCAGTTCCACCGACGGGGGCGGGCTCGCTCTGGCCCACAACGGCAACCTGATCAACACCCCTGAGCTCGCCGAGCGGCTTCCCGCCGGGTCGATCAGGGCGACGACCGACACCGAGGTGCTGACCTCCCTGCTCGCGCAGGATCGCAGCAAGTCCATCGAGGACGCCGCCGCCGACCTGCTCCCGCAGGTCAAGGGCGCCTACTCCCTGGTCTTCATGGACGAGAAGACCCTGTACGCCGCCCGTGACCCGCAGGGCATCCGCCCGATGGTCCTCGGCCGCCTGGAGCGCGGCTGGGTGGTGGCCTCCGAGACGGCCGCGCTCGACATCGTCGGCGCCGCGCTCGTCCGCGAGATCGAGCCTGGCGAGCTGCTCACGATCGACGAGCGCGGCGTGCGCTCGCGGCGTTTCGCCCTGGCCGAGCCCAAGGGCTGCCTGTTCGAGTACGTCTACCTCGCCCGTCCCGACACCACCATCGCGGGACGCGGCGTCCAGGCCACGCGGGTCGAGGTGGGCCGCAGGCTGGCCCGCGAGCACCCGGTCGAGGCCGACCTGGTGATCCCGACCCCCGAGTCCGGCACGCCCGCGGCCATCGGATACGCCGAGGAGAGCGGCATCCCGTACGGCCAGGGCCTGGTGAAGAACTCCTACGTCGGCCGCACCTTCATCCAGCCGTCGCAGACGATCCGCCAGCTCGGCATCAGGCTCAAGCTGAACCCCCTTCGGGAGGTCATCGCGGGCAAGCGCCTGGTCGTGGTGGACGATTCGATCGTGCGTGGCAACACGCAGCGGGCGATCGTCAAGATGCTCCGCGAGGCCGGCGCGGTCGAGGTCCACGTGCGCATCTCCTCGCCGCCGGTGTCCTGGCCGTGCTTCTACGGCATCGACTTCGCCACCAAGGCCGAGCTGATCGCCGGGCACCGCACCGTGCAGGAGATCTGCGACTCCATCGGCGCCGACTCGCTGGGCTACATCTCTCTTGAGGGCCTGACCGAGTCGACCACGCTCCCCGCCGAGCGGCTCTGCCGGGCTTGCTTCGACGGCCACTACCCCATCCCGATCGACAACGACAACGTCGGCAAGTTCGTCCTGGAGGCCAAGGCGTGACGCGGCGGAGCGCCCTGGCACAGGGGCCGACGAAGGAGGCTTCATGACCAGCTACGCCGCGGCGGGCGTCGACATCGAGGCCGGCGACCGGGCGGTCGAGCTGATGAAGTCCCGGGTGGCGCGGTCCCGGCGTCCCGAGGTGGTGGACGACGCCAGCGGCTTCGCCGGGCTCTTCGACGTGTCGGCCCTGCTGCGCTTCAAGCGGCCCCTGCTCGCGACCTCGACCGACGGCGTGGGCACCAAGGTCATGCTGGCCCAGGCGCTGGGCAAGCACGACACGATCGGCATCGACCTGGTCGGCATGGTCGTCGACGACCTGGTGGTGTGCGGGGCCGAGCCGCTGTTCATGACCGACTACATCGCCTGCGGCAAGGTCGTCCCCGAGCGCATCGCCGACATCGTGGGCGGGGTCGCCGAGGGATGCCGCCTGGCCGGTTGCGCCCTCGTCGGCGGCGAGACCGCGGAGCACCCCGGAGCCATGGGGCCGGACGAGTACGACCTCGCCGGAGCGGGCACCGGAGTGGTCGAGGCCTCTGAGCTGCTCGGTCCCGAGCGCGTGCGGCCGGGCGACGTGGTCCTCGGGCTCGCCTCCTCCGGCGTCCACTCCAACGGCTACTCCCTGGTGCGCCACGTCCTGCGTACGGCCGGCCTGGCGCTGGAGGCGTCGCTCCCCGAACTGGACCGGACGCTGGGCGAAGAACTGCTGGAGCCCACGCGCATCTACTCCCTCGGCTGCCTCGGCCTCACCAGGGCCGTGGAGGTCCACGCCTTCGCCCACATCACGGGCGGCGGGCTGGCGGCCAACCTCGCCCGGTCACTGCCAGGCTCGGTGGACGCCATACTCGACCGCTCGTCGTGGACGCCGCAGCCGATCTTCGAGGTCATCGCCGGGTATGGCGGGGTGGCCCAGGAGGAGATGGACCGCACGTTCAACCTCGGCGTCGGCATGTGCGCGATCGTGCCGCAGGACGCCGTCGAGGCCGCCCTGAACACTCTGCGTGAGCACGACCAGCACGCGTGGGTCCTCGGCGAGATCGTCCCGGGTGCGGGCGAGGCCCGCTTCAAGGCCTGACCAGAGAGGTCCGGAGAAGGTCAGTGGGCCTTCTCCGGACTCGGTTACGGGACAGGCGACTTCGATGGCCACAAGCGGACATCCGGCCGGAACCGGTCGGCGACGACCCGGACGGCACGCCCGGACGCCCCCCGCAGGGCTCGCCGCACGGCAAAGTGATCTCGGTCACCACCGAACGGGGGCGAAGAGCTCCACGAACACGACGAAAAGCTCCTCGCCATGCAGCATGGCAAGGAGCCTTCGAGCGCGCGAAGGAGGCACTCGGCGAGCCTCTGCTCACCGGGTGCCTTCCTGCGTCAACCCGAAAATCGCCTACCGGCGACGGGACCTGTCGTCCTCGTCATCGTCGTCGACATCGCCGGCGTAATCGGCGTACCGATCGGCCAGTTCATCGTCAACGACGTCATCATCGTTTTGGTTGGAGTCGTGATTGACTCCGAGCTCCTCGCGAAGACGGTCAAGATCGGTGCCGCCGCTGTTGTACTTGAGCTGGCGTGCAACCTTCACCTGCTTGGCCTTGGCTCGGCCGCGCCCCATCGGCTCGACCCCCTCATGCGGGGTCGTGCCCGACCCCTCGTCGCTAACGCACCACGCGCTGACGCCGCCTGACTTCCGGCGTCAGCTCTCGTTCGACTACAACCGTACCTGTTTTGCGCGCCGCTCGGTACGCCGTAAGGGCGTCCGCAGTCAGCGGCCCAGCCAAATACCCCTAAGCCGTCCGACTTCCGACATTCTGCGCTCCGCCAGCCTATCGGCCGCCGCAGCCGGCGGGACCCCTTCCTCATCAGCGATCGAAAAGATCTTCAACGTCGTGTCGAAGATCTGCGTCGCCTTTACCCTGGCGCGGTCCATGTTGAAGCCCTGGATCTCGTCGGCGACCTGGATGACGCCCCCGGAGTTCACGACGTAGTCCGGAGCGTAAAGGATGCCCCGCTCCGCGAGCTGCTTCTCCACGCCGGGATGGGCCAGTTGGTTGTTGGCCCCTCCGCACACGATCTTCGCCCGGAGCCCCGCGACCGTGCCGTCGTCGAGCGCGCCGCCCAGCGCGCACGGAGAGTAGACGTCGATGTCCGCGGCCCTCATCGCCTCGGCGTCCGCCACGACCTGGACCTCGGGGTGGACCTTCCTGACCCGCTCGACGGCCTGCTCGCTCACGTCGCAGACCACGACCTCGGCGCCGTCCTCCAGCAGGTGGTCCACCAGGCGGTAGCCGACCTTGCCGACTCCCTCGACGCCCACACGCCTGCCGCGCAGACTGGAGGCGCCGTAGGTGTACGCACTGGCGGCCCGCATCCCCTGGAACACGCCGTAGGCCGTGAGGATCGAGGAGTCGCCCGCGCCGCCGTTGGCCACCGTGCGCCCGGTGACGAACGAGGACTCCTTCGCGACGATGTCCATGTCCTCGCTGTAGGTGCCCACGTCGCACGCGGTGAAGTAGCGCCCGCCGAGCGACTGGATGAAGCGGCCGTAGGCGCGCAGCAGCGCCTCGCTCTTGTCCTTGGCCGGGTCGCCGATGATCACGGCCTTGCCCCCGCCGAGGTCGAGCCCCGCCAGTGCGTTCTTGTACGCCATGGCGCGCGAGAGGTTGAGAACGTCCTCCAGCGCCGCCTGCTCGTTCTCGTACGGGTAGAACCGCGTGCCGCCGAGCCCTGGACCGAGGGCCGTGTTGTAGATCGCGATGATCGCGTGGAGGCCGCTGCGGTCGTCCGAGCAGAAGACGACCTGCTCGTGTGTTGCCTGTCCGATCGATGGGCTCGCGTCCTTGTGGGACAGCCCGAAGACGTCGGTCACGATGGTGACTCCCGGTCAATCTCGTCCGCCGCCTCGTCGCGGCGGATCCCGGGAACCACCCTATCTAGCTGCTCTTGCCCTAACCATGATCGTCCAGATCGCGACACACCCGGCGTGCCGCGCGCGGCGCCACCCGCCCGCTCGCTCGCGTCGGCTCGCCGCTCCGTGGCACCATTCGAGATGTGCTGCCCTACGCCGCCTATCTCCGCGTCTACGAGCCGTTGTCCGCGTTCACCGAGCGCGACCGCGCCCTCTGGGCGAGATACGCCGACTCCAAGGACCGGCCGCGCCGCGCGTTCGCCCTTGAGGCGGAGCACTCGGAGGCCGTCCGCCGGCTCCTGGGCGTCTCGGCCATGCCCGCGCCCGGCGGCGAGAGCGTTAACGCCTACCTGCGGCGCATCGAGGACACGCTGTACGTCTGCCCCTGGCAGAGCAGGCTGCGGTCGTGGCTGGCGTTCGCCCGGTTCCGGGGCGCCACGCCGATCAAGCTGGCCGACCGTTTCGTTC